>CAYZXN010000001.1:0-4029 GCA_964482425.1 uncultured Syntrophobacteraceae bacterium
TGTCAAATTCATGCTGGCGCCCACTTGGAGGAATATCGGATTGACATTCTGAAATGCGCCTTTGGTGTTGATGATGATTGGAATCAACCCGAAGATTGAGGAGAGCGCGATCACCGCCGCGCTGGTGCGGCCGAAGCTGACAAGAAAAACCGGGTAAGCGAGAATCACCGGCGACGAAAAGAGCGCCGCCAGCGGTACTTCATAACTGGAGCCGATGAGGCGGTAACGCCACAGCAAAAATCCGGCGGTGATGCCCAGGAAGGTCGCGATGACAAGCGAGGCGGTGATCTCGTAGAGCGTGATTGCCGTCAGTACGAGCGCGTCGCCGTTCACGATCTCAAACCACAGCACTTGGATGGCCTGCAGCGGCGCGGCGAGAAAAAACGAGCTGATCCAACCGAGCCGAACCGAAGCTTCGAGAAGGACCAGCAGGCTCAGGATCAGGCCCAGGCGCCAGCCCGCAAGTCGCGCTCTCTCGCTCATCCACCGGCGCGGGCCCGGGCTGCGCACGTCTAGAGCCGTCACGACACTCCAATCCGTTTCTATTCGAGATAGCTCAGATCGATGAGGCTGTTGATTTCCGCCTGGGTGAGCGGCTGCTTCAAGAAATTGAACTTAATGGCGTCTTCCATGGTTGCTTTGATACCGCGCACCGGCTTTGCCGCCATGGCCGGCTTGCTGTAGAAATCCCAGGTCTTGAGGATCGCCGATTCGGGAATTTTCAGGTCGGCCCGTTTGATCCAAATCTTGGCCGTTTCTTCGCGATTGTCCAGCATATACTCGACGGCCTTTTGATGCGCTTTAAAGAAGGCGCGCGCGGCCTCGGGCTGTTTGGCCGCGAACTCGCTGTTAATGAAATGCACCCGCGTGGTAATTTCTTTCAAAGCCGTGATCTCGTCGCCGCGCGCGACCACTCTTAACTCGCCCTTGTCGACGCGGTCGAGCATAAACGGCGGCACCGACCAACCGGCATCGGCTTGGCCGGTTCTCACTGCCGTGTAGGATTCCGGCACACCGCCGATGGAAACCGGCTCCGCCGGTTTGAGACCTTTGGCTTTGATCTGAGCGGCGAGAGCAAGCACTGCCATGTGAGTGGAGGAGCCCGGGCGGCTGTAAGCGATCTTCTTGCCCGCAAGGTCTTCGAGTCTGCGCATGGGAGAATTCGCCATCACATACCAGAAGCTATCCATACCGGTGATTTCGGCGGCGGCGATCTTAATTGGCGCCTTTCTCATGAAGGCGCCGAGAACCGCGAATATGCCGGTGGTCAGACCGATCTGGGCGTCGCCGGAAACCACGGCCTGGACGTTCTCACCGCCCCCGCGAGTAAATACGGCGTCCACATCAAGGTTATTCTCCTCGTAGAAGCCCTTTTCATGAGCGATGTAGACCGGTACCGCCACCGTGAAAAGAACCCGATGCGGCACCACGAGAACGATCTTTGTGCGCGCTGCGGCGGCCCATGCCGACGCTATTGCTGCGGATGTCATCAGCACCGTCAGGCCCAAGATAGTAAAAGTCTTTAAACCGAGTGTTTTCATGGCAACCTCCTAATCTAACTACTCCATCTGTTTGAAGCTTTTCAGAGATTCTTCGCACAACGCGCTCCATACCCGCGCCACCAGCCGGCCAAAATGTTCCGATGCAATAATCGTTGAATCGCGGGGATGGGTTAGGTCTATGTCGACAATCGACTTAACCCGGCCCGGACGGGCGGTCATGACCATGACACGGTCCGAAAGCTGTACGGATTCATTGATGCTGTGGGTTACTAAGACGATAGTTTGATTCAGCTGATCGCGGATCCTGAGGAGCTCTTCGCCTAAAATGATTCTCGTCTGTTCGTCGAGGGCACCGAACGGCTCATCCATGAGTAGAATCTTAGGCTCCAAAACCAGTGCTCTTGCAATAGCCACCCTTTGTTTCATACCGCCTGATAACTCGGAAGGATAGCGCTCCTCGAATCCGCTTAGACCCACTAGGCGAATCATTTCCAACGCTGTTTTGTGACGTTGTTCCGTGCCGATGCCGCGCATTTCGAGGCCGAACTCGACGTTTGCCAAAGTGGTGCGCCATGGGAATGTGGATTCCTCCTGAAAAACCATGGCTATGGATGGATGGGGCCCTGTGACGATTTCACCGCCGACTGCCAATTCTCCGGCTGAAGCCGGCAGCAACCCGCCAATAATCCGTAATAACGTCGATTTACCGCAGCCGGACGGGCCGATGATTGAGAAAAACTCGCCAGCGCCAACCTCGAGCGAGACGGCGTCTACCGCCAAGACCGGAGTGAGCCCGTCATCCTGCCCGCCGAAAACTTTACTGACGCTGCGAAGGCTGAGCATGAATTTGTTGCCTTCCGTTTTTCATATCTAGTCAAGCCTTCTCAAAGAATCTATTCACCGGAATCGAAGAAATTAGCGGTCATCATCCCCAGCCACCCGGTAATGTCGCCCAAAATAGGCAGATCGATGGCCGGGGTCAAGGCGATTAATCGGGACTGGTAGCGGGTATTAGAACCGCGCCGGCGCTAGCGGCTTAAACGGGCGCCAAATTAGCGCCGCAACGTCACTGTTGTGAAAGCCTTCCTGTTTGTCCTTTTGTGACCAGAATTGTCCTGAGCTGTGCAGAAAAGATCCCCTATTTGTGTCGCCGCAAGCGATCGACTGTGCATAGGCCTCGCTTTTTCAATTGGTTACGGTGTGCGCCTGGAAGGGAGAGCAATGGTATGGCACTTGCTCCAGCAACTCCTGCGAGCGCTGATAGAGGGATTGGTAAGTGGAGGATGGTATGTCCGATGACATCAGAGATTGCGGAAAGAGTGGAACCAACCATGTCTCGGAACTAATCAATGATTTTCAACGGCTGACCGGTCGCGCCTGTTTCGCCGCCCTAAGGGAAGCCGATTCCGCTGAACACAAGGAAAAAGCGATGGCGAACGCCATCGATATTTTGCACGAACAGCTGGAGGAGCGCGACGCCGATCTGCAAGCCAAAGACGAGGCCATCAAGAGACTCGACACGATCTGGAAAGCAAGGTGGCAAAAATCGGAAAATTGCGTCAAGGAGAAAGACGCCGAGCTAGCAAATCGTGACGGCGAGCTAAAAAGAATCAGAGCGGAAGCCGAGCAACTGAGCACACGCCTGGTACAGGCGGAAAAGGCACTGGAGCGGCTCGAAACCGCGCGTAGGCAAATCGCCGACCGCTTTGAAGCAGAGATCGCGACGCTGCGACTTCAACTTCTGAGTAAGGAGTTGTGCTTGGAAGAAAAAACCCAAGCCCTGGAAAAAGCGAGGCGGAGTTAAAAGCCGCCGCCGAGTATCACCGGACGCGCCCTGCGCAAGGCAGATAGCAGGCTGGGCTATCTTGAATTGGAACTCAAGAACAAGCAAAGCCTTATCGCGGACACCGGTGTGCGCGAAAACCGCAATCAGCAAGCTGATCAAACGCCTGCCTTTAGTATGTAAAAAGCTCCCTACTGAACTACACGAGAAGACGCGCTGCTTGCCCGTCGCAAGAAAAATTTAACTTGTCCCGTGCAAGATTTGAAAGAAAGTGATGGGATGATGCATGAACAGCCGCTTTAGAGCGGCCCGGCCTGGTCCCCCAGCAGCCGATTCTTACCTCTGCGTGAGCGACAGCTATTCGATGCACTAGAACTAACTAAAAGTTCGCTGTACAGCAGACCTGGCCAGAATGCCGCCTCTCTATGATACGGCGTCCGGGTAGGAGTGACTCAAAAATTCCACGCCGTGATTGCACATTTTTGCTCCGGTTAATTGTCTTTTCCGAGTAAATCAGCGCCAGAAATCGTCAAACCCGCCGGTATAGGTTTTGCCCTGTTTTACGCGGGTGTATTTTCACGACAAAGGAGACGTTTCAAGGACGGCCGTACCGTGACTCACGTCATGCATCCACAGCTCAAGCATAATAACGATCATAACGGACTTTTCCGCACCGCCGAACATAGAGGCTGTCGAATTCGCGCCGTTTCTTATCAGATCAAGCCAGGAAAGTGGGTGCCGGAA
>CAYZXN010000002.1:0-16032 GCA_964482425.1 uncultured Syntrophobacteraceae bacterium
AACCGACAGTCCTTTGATTGAACGCGTTGAACGATTTGAACGGTTTGAATTACTTGAACGAGTCAACGTCCGCTAATTCCCCTTGGCGAACGATAGTTCCCAGCGATTGCCGTCCGGGTCAAAAACGTTGATCGAGTAGCTTTCGCCGTCACGATGCGGGCGGACTTTTTCGATGTTGGCGCCAATTTCTTGGAGAGACTTCAGCGCTTTTTCCTTTTCCTGCCAGGGAATGTTCAAGGTGTGGTGCGGGTCGACGGAGCGTGGGCCTTTCGAGGCGTCGAAGAGATGAACTTCGAAATTTCCTAAACGCACATCGACTTCTTTAACCTGGCCGGACCTCGACTGCTCTTCCGTCGGTTCGACTTTTCTTACGATCTGCCCGCCGATAACCTTTGTGTAAAATTCGACGGCCTTATCCAGATCCTTGGCGCTCATGGCAAACGTTCGAATCCCTTTTATGTCAAACATGGAAGCCTCCTCTGAGTACCTGTAGTTAAGGTGACGATATTTCCCTAAACGGAAATTTGTCAAGCCGTTGTGCAGGGGACAGCGGCGACCCGCCGGTCAGGCCGCGTAGTCTGATGGGCATGCCCGCTAGATTTTCACTGGCTCATCAGTGTCCTGAGCCGTTCGATAATCTCCGGCGATTGTGAGGTGACTTCTTTCGCCAGTTTTTCGAGCTCTTCTCCAGGCGTCGGGCTGATATCAAAGTTCTTTCGTTTTGCCTCGGTCAACAGCTCCGGGTCATTCATGGTTTTCATAAACGCCTCGCGCAGAATCTTAAGTTTATCAGCCGCCACTCCAGGAGGGGCGATGATGGGCCGGCCAAAGTCGCTGCCGGCCATGACCAGGGGTACCAAGCGGCGTCTGGATTCGGGAGTTTTGTACTCGCGCATGAGCTCATCCAATGTTGGACTGTCGGGGAGCCGGGGATCGCGAGCTTGCCCCGTCTGCATTAATATCCGCGCAAACCTGTTTTTACGCCAGGTATGATAAGGTTCTCGCGAATGATAAGCCTGGATTGTTAGAGCCCGGCACTGCAGCTCGCCTCGCTCCACTCCCAGGTCGATTTCACCGCCGCCCTGATACCCGGAGACGATAGTGAATTTGGTTCCCAGGACCTCCTCCAGAAGTTTGGGAATGTAACTGCCGGACGTGCCGGCGCCGGTGGAGCCGCATTTCGGCGGCTCGGAAGCGCGCCGCACATCGGCGAGACTTTTGTACGGAAGATCGGCACGCATGTAGAGGAGATGATCGGATCTGTCCGAGCTGCCGATCCAACCGAATTTGCTCCAGTCGAACTTCACTTCTTTTTGTTTCATAAGTTGGTTGAAGAAAATCGACGGTTGCACCGCGCCGATCGTCAGGCCATCGGGTTTGGAAATGTTGTACAGATAATTCGCTCCGATGATGGATCCCGCTCCGGTCATGTTCTGGACGACGAAGGTCGGATTGCCGGAGATGTGTTTGCCCATGTGCTGCGCCATGAGACGGGCATACAAGTCGTAAGCGCTGCCGGCACTGACCCCGGCCACGACCGTGATCGTCTTGCCCTGGTAGAAGGGGGTCTGCGCCTTCACGCCTGAAGCCCAAGACAAGAGCACTAAGAGACAAAGGGCCAATTTCATAGAGCCTCCGACCTGAAGAAGGCATAACATCAGTTTAAATCGGTGCAATAATGGTTCTTCTGAGGAGATGCTCGGCAATGTAGTCGGAGAGGAGGGTCTTGGTCAAGTCGTTAGAAGGAAACGGCCGGTCTCCGTATGTTCGGATCGGGCACGACGCCTTCTTGATGTCGATATCATCTGAGTTATTTTCCGTGGCGGCGGATTTCAAACCCGCTGCTGCATTACAGCGCGTAAAATCGCCTGGCGTTGTCGCTGAGAATTTTTCGTTTGGCGCTTTCCGGCAGGTCGGGACGCTCCATGAATTCGGGAATATCGGCGGCGAATTCACCCGCCTGGCGCTCATGTGGAAAGTCCGTCGGATACATAATGAAATCCTCGCCCATCTCGCGCACCACTGCGTCGAGAATTTTCTCGTCGGTCTCGCAAGTAACGTAAACGTTGCCGCTCTTGAAGTATTGGCTGGGTCGTTTGCTCAGCGGGAAATGTTTGCGCTTGCGATCGATGTGAAACTTTTCGTCCATTCGATCCATCATGTAGGGAATCCAGCCGGCGCCGGCCTCCAAAAAGCCCATTCTCAGATTTGGATAGAGATCGAAGACGCCGTCGAGCACTACGCTCGTCAGCTGGATCATCTGCGCGATCGGATGTTCGAGTGTATGAATCATGGACATGGTCTGGAGAAAATCGAAACCCAGACCGCGGCTGACGGCGCCGTGAACTGCAAGCGGCACATTGAGCTTCTGCGCTTCTTCGTAGATCGGATGAAAATCCGTATGGCCATACCCTTTGTTGAGCATGGTAACGGCAGGTAACAGGCCGGCCACCATCTTTTGTTCGGTCACGGCGTGCTGCAATTCCGCCGCGGCTTCCCGCGGCTGATGCACCGGCAGCATGGCCACTCCTTTGAGCCGCGCGTCTACTCTGCAATAACGATCGTAGAGCCAGTTGTTGTAAGCCCGGGCGACCACGCAGGCCCAGTCCGGATCCTGGATAAGGCCGAACGCCAGTCCGGCGGTGGGGTAGAGAACAGCGGCGTCGAGCCTTGCGTCATCGACAAATTGACTCCAGATGTGCACCGGCGTGGTGCTGATTTTATCGAGGCCGCGGACAAAGCCGCGCGGCCAGCCATCGAGCGAAGGAAAAATCGAAAAAACCCCCGAGCGCCGGTGACCCTTGTAGGACCCTTCGAAGTACTGCTCGATCTCGCCATCGTTTTCCAACACGTGGCCGTCGGCGTCGATTACGGCAAAATTATTCACGGCTTCAGTTCTCCTGACAGAAGAAAAGTGGTTCCAAGGCTCAAGATCGCGACGTTTTAAAGTAAGAACGTTTTTGCGCCAGATAGACTGGCCTTAACATCGCCCCGTCAGTTGTGTCAATGTGGGTCTATCGTTGCTGGCTTCAAAGCGCAATGGTTCAAAGACCAAACCCATGAGTCTGGTAACTGTTCGCCTGTTCCGGCAGTCTCAGTATTCCACCGAGCTGAACCGTTGCAAAGAGATTCCTCGAAGTTTGCGCCGCGGTGAACCTGAACTGTTGAACGACGGCTCGCTTCTGTATTAAGAAGCAGTTAGAAAGGAAGCGCATAATGGAAACGGCGAATTTGACGGAGAAGATCGATGCCGCGGTCAAATCCGGCAAGCAGAAAGTGTATTTCGACCTGATGGGCACGGATAAGTTCCGCTGCTGGCTCAACGTCTATATGCCAGGTTCGGGTACGGCAGGGCTTCATTATCATCATACCGATGAGACGTTTACGGTGATCGAAGGGAGAGGCGAGATCGTACAGCGTGACGGCAGTCGAACGTTGCTCGATAAAGGTATGGTTGTGCTCATACCGGCCAAAACTTATTACGATATCAAGAACACCGGCGATAGCGTGCTGGCGCTTCTCGGCAACCGTGGCGAGGGATTCGGCGGCGCGACGATTTATCTGAATCCCGCGCTTAACAACAAAAAGCCCAGCGGTGAAACGCGAATTTAGAATGACCGCCAGGCGCGCCGCCTTTAGATTCTGAATGTGTAATTAAAACCGACTATCTTTTCTAGACAAGGAGAGAGCTACCGTGCGAATCATAGATGCAGATACACATATCGATGAAACCGATGCGACGTGGGAATACATCCGTGAAGCTGAATCGCAGTACAAACCGACAACGGCCTATCCAACCAATCCAGACCCCAAGCTGCCGCCCGCCCGTTACTGGATGATTGACGGCAAACGCCAGGTCCGTTTCATCCGCAGCGACGTGGACTCGGGCACTACGGTCGAGGCGCGGGAACTGCTCGATGTCAAAGCCCGGCTAAGGCATATGGATGAGCTGGGCACGGATATTCAGGTTATCTACCCGACCCTGTTTCTCATGGAAGCCAGCGAAAAGCCGGAGCTCAATAAGGCGATGCGTCATAGCTATAATCGCTGGTTGGGTGATCGCTGCAGCGAATCGGATGGCAGATTGCGTTGGATCTGCATGCCGCCGCTCCAGAATATGGAAGAGACACTCGAGGAGATGCGCTGGGCCAAGGCAAACGGCGCCTGCGGTGTCTTGAAAAAAGGCGATCGCGAAGCGGGGAAGTACCCGGCGGACCCTTATTTCGAGCCCTTTTACGCCGAAGCCGAGAAACTCGACATGCCCATCTGTATCCACACCGGCTCGGGTGTCCCCGATTTCTCGCCGGCTCGGGAATTCTCCCATGGCCAATTCATGCGCACCAAGGGAGCGGCGATCAATGGTGTGCTCGGGCTCATATTGCACAACATTCCCGGCAAGTTTCCCAAGCTCCGTATCGGTTGCATCGAAGCCGGTTCCATGTGGGCACCGTTCGTGGCTTATGACCTGCGCCGGCAACAGATGAAGCAGAAAGGCCGGACGGCTATCGGTGTCCTCGGTATTCCGCAGGTGGAACTGGCATCGAACGTGTTTCAAACCAACCGGGTCTACATTACATGCCAGGTGGACGAAGACCTTCCTTACATTCTCAGTTGTGTCGGCGAGGACAACCTGATGGCCGGCTCGGACTACACCCACCGGGATCCATCGATGGAGCTTGAATTCCGAAAGATTTTGCAGGAGCGCGCCGACAAAGGCGAAATTCCCCAATCCGCGGTGCAGAAAATTCTCTATGACAACCCGAAGACGTTTTACGCACTGTAGCCGCCGAGCGGCCGGTCCTGATCAGGTTAATTTCTGAATTCAACGATGAAAAATCGAACGGCCGCAGTTGCCCTCGCGGTTTGTCTTGTGATGGTAGCCGGCGGATGCGGCAGCGGGGAGCCGCAACGCCTGCCTGACTCCGCTTTCAAAGTGAGCTTTGAGCCTCCTGATGTGCCCCATGAAATGGCAGCGGGCGAGCAGGTGGTTGTCAGGGTCAGTTTTCGCAACACCAGCGGCTCGACTTGGCCGAGCAAGCCCGACTCCAGGGATCGAAACGCTGTGCATTTCGCCTATCACTGGACCAATGAACAGGGCGACATGGTCATTTACCACGGCGTGCGCACGCCGCTGCCTCAGGACGTTAACCCCGGCGACTCGGTCGCCTTGACTCCGGCGCTTCAGGCGCCTGAACGCGTCGGCAACTACATTCTCGAAATGACACTCGTCCAGGAAGGTGTTGCTTGGTTTCCCGACAAGGGCGGCGATAAAATCTCGATCCCCGTGAGAGTGGTGGACGCCGTGGCCGCGAGCTCCAATGCCCAAAAGGTCATTGGCGAGGTCCAGGAGTCGACCAGCGAAACATTGGCCGCTAAGCCGGAGCGGACCGGTGCAACTAAAGGTGCGAAGAAGTTTGCGGAGCTAAAGAACGAGGAAGAGCGCGCCGTTGCGGCCGCCGGCAGTTCTAAACGAAATCTAAGCCACGACCGTCAAATCTGGTCGGTTCAGGTGGTTTCGTTGAGCCAAAAGAGCGAAAGCGAGAGCATCGCCCGCAAGTTGAGAAGCAAAGGTTATGATGCTTATGTCGCGACCGCGAGGATCAAGGGCAAGGAATTGTATCAGGTACATGTCGGACGGCTCGCCACTCGCGGAGAAGCCGAGAAGCTCAGGGAAAATTTAAAAACAACCGAGAAGTTCGAAAGTACTTTCATTGCTCACAAAGGTTGAGACGGCAGTGCTCGCTGTTTCTGCAACCATCGTGGCTTCCTCTTCTCTCTTCAAGTCGATTGCCAAAGCGAATCACTTGCCCCGCCGTGGAATTGGTTTCAGCAAACTCTGCGAACACTCGCGCCATGCCCATTCCACTCAACTGAGAGTCGGGAAACAAATCTTATTTAGACAGATACATGCTTGCAGCGGGCGGGTAACTTCGCATATATAGGGCCGACAACCCGCGCGTTAATTCGTTGACGCATCAGCCGGTAGAAAAGCGATTTGACAGGAGGATAGAGCTTAAATGGGAACCCTCAAAATGCTCGACCCGAGAGCCACCGTCAATCCTGAGGACCGTCCTTTGACGGCGGGATTGGATTCTCTGCAAGGCAAGGTTGTCGGCATTATCGACAACGGCCAGTCCAACTCCACGGCGATGTTTCAGGAGTTGGCCAAGTTGATCCAGCAAAAGTATGGCACTGCGGAGGTGCTGTTCAAAACCAAGCCGTCGCACATGCAAGGGGCATCCCGATCAGTCGTGGAGGAATTCGTAAACCGGTGTGACGCGGTCATTACGGGCCTAGGCGCTTGAGGGTCGTGCACCTCGTGGAGTGTCCACGACGCCATCGAATTGCAAAAAAGGGGCAAACCGACCGTCACCCTGTGTCAGTCGATCTTTATGGAGTTGGCCAAAACCGAGGCAAGATTTTTCGGGCTCGCTCAACTCCCCTTGGTGCAAATCCCACATCATCCAAGTGGCGGCGCCAGAGCGGGCGAGCATCGCGCCGATGCCGAAGGCGCCGTGGAGCAGGTCAACGGCAGGCTGACTTTGGAAAGAGGATAGACATGCGAACGCAAGAAGATAGGCAGCGATGTTATCGAAATTTCCTAAATATTTCTTTCCCGTGCGTGTGAAAAATGCGTTGATTATTTCGACGAAATAGGCCTGCATGAAAACTCTCACATCCTCCGTAATCGAAGTCGAAGACAGCTGGGAAGCGGCCAATGACTGGTTTCTCCGCGAGAAGCTGAGCGACGGTTTGCCGATCGTGCCGCCGACCGCCGAGCGAGTGCTGCGCATGCTCGACGGCACGAGCCGCGACCCGCAGGAGGTGATTGGAGTCATCCCGCCCAAGTGGGCGCCCGCGAGCATTGAAAAAATCGCCATCAACGCCGTCATGGCGGGATGCTTGCCCGAGTATCTGCCGGTTCTCATCGCGGCCGTGGAAGCGATCTGCGAGCCGCGCTTTAACTTGTACGGCGTGCAGGCGACCACCGGTTACGTCGGGCCGGCGCTGTTACTCAATGGTCCGATCAGAACGATGCTGGACGTCAACTGCGACTCCGGCGTATTCGGTCCCGGTTTTAGAGCCAACGCGACCATGGGCCGGGCGATTCGTTTGTTGCTGATTAGCGTCGGCGGGGGTTATCCAGGCGACACGGACCGTTCGACCTTCGGCTGGCCAGGCAAGTACACCATGTGTTTCGGCGAAAATCAGGAAAAAAGCCCCTGGGAGCCTTATCACGTGGAAATGGGCTTCAAGACCGATGAAAGCACGGTTACGGTTTTTGGAATCAATGGTTTTCTGCCGATTCATACTGCCGGTAATCGCGGCGAGCAGGCGCTTTCATCTCTAGCCGAAGTTATCAAGATGCACCATGGCGTCAGTCATCTCGACGTCGGGAGTTTTGGCGGCGGTACGCCGCTGATCGCGCTGGGTATCGAAGATGCGGAGATCATGGCGCGTGACGGTATCACTAAAAAGCAAGTTAAAGAGTATCTTTGGGAACATGCATCCTTGGCGTTCAAAGACATTCCGGCGCGCCGCAAGGGACACAAAGGCGATGAGGAGTTGCTGCGCGAGTCGCCCAATGTGACTCCGGATGGCGTGGTTCATCTGTCGACCAAGGCGGAAGACATCATGGTTGTAGTGCTGGGCGGCAAACACCGGCATTCGGTTTTTTTGCCAATGTGGACTGGACGCAACACGCTCTGTGTGATCAAGCCGATCCGTACTGAAAGCAAACGGGTTTAACTGCTCAGCGAGGAGACAGTGAGCATGAACAGAAAGACTCTCGCCCATGGAGTTGGCATTCTTACTCTTCTTTTCCTTGCGCCACACGCGGTGGGCCAGGACAAAGTTCGAATGGGGCTGAGCTCGGTAAGCGCGCTCCATAGCGCCGTCTGGGTGGCCGAGCAAAAAGGTTTGTTTCGCAAGCACGGCATCGATGCGGAAGTCATCGTCACGGGCCAGGGCGGGACCGCCGGCATCGGCGCTCTGCTTGCCAATGATATTAACATGGCCAGCTCGGCGGGCGATGTCCTGGTCAACGCGGCGCTGCGGGGCGGGGACACGGTCATGCTTGCCGGCGTAGTCAACAAAGGTCTGCAAAGGCTGATCGCGAAACCGGAGGTTAAAACCCCCGCCGATCTGAAAGGCAAGCGCATTGGCGTAACACGGATCGGCGCGGTTTCGCACTCCGTTCTGCTCATGATGCTGCAGCGCTGGAAAATGACTCCCAACGACGTCCAGGTCATGCAGGTCGGTTCTTCGCCTGCGATGCTGGCGAGTCTCGACAAAGGCGGCATTGAGGCCGCCGTGGTGACCATACCCTCGATGTTCGTTGCCGAAGACCGAGGGTACCGGGTGATCCTCGATATGGCCGACACCGATATTTACTATCTGCACACGATGATCGCCAGCACCGGAAAATACATCAAGAGCAACCGCGATCGGGTTTCGAGATTTCTCAAGGGTTATGTGGAAGGGATCGCCTTCGTCAAGCAGAACCGCCAAGAAAGCCTGGAAGTCGTCAAGAAAAAGTTACGCATCGGCGCCGAGCAGGAGCGCAATTTGGAACGCTCGCTGGATCTCTTGAGCGCAAAATACTACGAGAACGTACCTTATCCGTCCTTGCGGGGTGTCGAAACGGTGCTCGGGTTTGTCGAAAGAGATAATCCGAAAGCGAAGGGCGCCGACCCCAAGTCGTTTGTCGATGAGAGCCTGCTGCGCGAGATTGAAGCGAGTGGTTTTGTAAAGACCCTTTACCAGAGATAGCCGCATTTATTAAAGTTGGAGGAGCGGCCGGCCTGGAAGCCTAATAACTGAGACAGAAAAATCGCTGGAGAGAAAAAAGGAGGGAAAAGACATGGCAGAAGTAAAAGAATTCAAAACCGTGAAAGTGGAAAAGGAAGACGGCATCGCGTGGGTGATCTTGAACCGCCCGGAGAAGCGCAACGCGATGAATCCGCAGCTTCACTACGACATGCTGGAAGCGCTTACGGAGCTGGAGGTGGATAAAGACAGCAGAGTTGTAGTGATCACAGGCGCGGGACCAAGCTGGTGCGCCGGACAGGACCTGCGCGAGTACTTCCGGGGTACCGATACCAATCCAGTGGAGCGACGCAAGGCCAGCTGGGCTTCGCAGGAATGGCGCTGGCGCAGGTTATTTACATTTCCCAAACCGACCATTGCAATGGTGAACGGCTTTTGCTTTGGCGGCGCGTTTACGCCTTTGATAGCCTGCGATTTTGCCATCGCCGCCGAGGACGCGATATTCGGATTAAGCGAAATTAACTGGGGAATTTTTCCCGGCGGACTGGTGAGCCGGGTGCTGGCGGACGCCATGTGCTATCGCGATGCCATGTGGTACATCATGACCGGCGATCCGTTCGACGGCAAGAAGGCGGCCGAATTGAAGCTGATCAATTATGCGGTGCCGAAGGAAAAGCTCCGCGAAGAGACCGTCAAACTAGCCAAGAAGCTGATGGAGAAAAATCCGCAGGTGCTAAGGGCCGCGAAAGAAGTCTTCAAGTATTGCCGCACGATGGATTATAACCAGGCCGAGGAATACATGAGCGCCAAAGGAACGGCGCTGCGCCTGACCGATCCGGAAAAGGGCCGCGAGGCCGGTATGAAACAGTTTCTTGATGAAAAGACCTACCGGCCGGGACTGGGAGCATACAACCGGGAAGCGAAGTAGCTGAAAACAGTAGTCAGTCATCAGTAAGCAGTGAGCAGAAATTCGGAAGCTGGGGAAGCGGAATTCAGAATGGCAGCGGTTTCGCCTATGGATTCTGAATTCTGATTCCTGACTTTTGGCTTCATCTCCTGACTTGAGCAAATCATGGATTTCAATCTTCCCGAAGAGCTGCAACTTTTAAAGGAAACAGTGCGTAAGTTCGTCGATCGCGAGCTGATCCCGCTCGAGCGCGAGTGCCGGCCGGAAGGCGAGGACATGCCGGATCAGTACATTAAGCCGCTCCAGGAGAAGGCCAAGGCCATCGGGCTCTGGCTGCTGGACGTTCCGCCTGAATACGGCGGCGCCGGTCTCGACCTGATGAGCCGTTGCGTCATTATGGAAGAGGTTGCGCGCACTGTTGCCATTCCCTTTCGCTATGCGCCGATTTTCGGGCCGGAAGTCAGACCGGTACTGTTTCACTGTAACGACGAACAGAAGGAACGTTTTCTTTATCCCGTCATACGCGGTGAGAAACGTGTCTGTTTCGCGCAAACCGAGCCGGACGCTGGCAGCGATCCGGCCGGCATGAAGACCCGCGCCGTCAAAGACGGCGATCATTACGTCATTAACGGAACCAAGCGCTTTATTACCGGGGCGAAAACCGCCGACTACGCGCAGGTCATCGCGGTCACCGATCCACAGAAAGGCGCGCGCGGCGGTGTCACCTGCTTTATTGTCGATATGAAAGCTCCGGGGGTGACTCTGGAACGGCTCTGGCCGACCATGATGGGCGATACGCCGGGGCAGATTTTATTCGAAGACGTTTGCGTGCCGGCGACAAACATAATCGGCGGCGAGGGGCAGGGATTTGCGATCGCGCAGGGCTGGATACAGGAAGGACGCATCCGCGGCCATGGCGCGCGGCCGGTTGGTATCGCCAGCCGCGCCCTGGACATGATGATCGAATACTCCAAAGTTCGCACAACCTTCGGGCGGCCGCTGGCGGACCGCCAGGCGATCCAGTTCATGATCGCCGATTCGGCCATGGAACTCCACGCTTGCCGATTGATGGTCTACGAATGTGCCTGGCGCCACGACCGCGGTGAAGACGTGCGCCATCTGTCCTATATGACGAAAATCATGTGCGCCGAAATGGCCGGCCGCGTAGTGGATCGATCCATTCAAGTGCACGGCGGTCTGGGGCTGATGCGCGATCTACCGCTCGAGTGGTGGTATCGGCAAGTGCGCAGTATTCGCATCACGGAGGGAACGCCGGAAGTTCTGCGCTGGCGTTTGGCGCAGCACATCATCAAGAATCATAGATCCTGAGATGTTGCTAAGCGTTCAGATGCCGCGCGAGCCTCGGTCGGTTGGTTCTTAGCGAAGTGGAGACAGTTCAGCCGTTTTATGGTTCAAGTCATTGAGAAGCAGGCGGGCATGCATCGCATCCGAGATCTTTAAAGCAGCCTGCAAGAGGGATCGGCACCGGTAGTTTCGTATGGATACGACGCCCAAATCAACCGCCTTGCTGCCGGGCTATCGGGTCCTTGATCTAACTTCCTCCATGGGAGCGCTATGTGGCAAATTGCTGGTCGATCTCGGCATGGACGTCGTCAAGGTCGAACCTCCGGGAGGTGATCCGGCACGTTGCGAGCCGCCCTTCGCCAAAGGCCATCAGGGAACTGAAGCAAGCCTTCGCTTCGCATATCTCAACGCCGGCAAGCGCAGTATTACACTGGACATCAACGAGAGACGTGGCAGGGATCTGTTGCTCGACCTGGTTGGCCGGGCCGACATCGTGCTCGAAACATTCGAGCCAGGGTTTCTTGCCGCTCACGGCTTGAGCTATAGCGATCTGATCGAGAGGCAAAAACAACTCATTCTGGTTTCCCTAACAGGCTTTGGCCAGGAAGGGCCCTATGCGCACTTCAAGACGCCGGATCTCGTCGGCACGGCTATGGGCGGGCTGCTCTACATCAGCGGCGATCCCCACTTGACGCCCTGCAATCCGCCGGAAACCCAATCCTATTATTACGGGAGCTTGTTCGCGGCTTATGGCGTCATGTTGGCGCTCTGGCAGCGCGAGACTCGTGGCATCGGCGTCTACATCGATGCGTCCATTCAGGCCAGCATGGCGCTGCACGAGCATGTGGCGTTCAATTATTCCGCGGAAGGCCGGGTGATGAAGCGCGCCGGCAGCCAGCACCAGCACAATGCGCCCGCCAATCTTTTCAAATGCAAGAACGGTTACATCGCGCTCTTTGTGACGCAGACGCACTGGCCTCTGCTGCTCAAAGTCTGGGACGATCATGCGCCCGAGCTCGATGATCCGAAATGGATCAACAGCAACCTGCGGCGTGCCCAAGCAGACTATATCAACGCGGAAGTGACGTCGTTTACATCGCGCTTTCTTAAGGAAGATCTGGCCGAGCTGATGCAGCAACACGGCATCCCGGGGCTTCCGGTCAATTCCCCGGCGGATTTCATGAAAGACCCGCACATCCAGGCTCGAGGGTTTTTCGGCAGGGTGACCCACCCGGTGCTCGGATCGTTCGCACAGGCCGGCAGTCCGTTTATGGTGGATGGTCAACGCCGAGCGCCGTCACCGGCGCCGCTTCTGGGGCAGCACAACCGTGATGTCTTATGTGGCGAAATGGGCCTCGGCGACGCCGAAATGGAGTCGCTGACGCGACTTGACGCCAAGCGGCTTGCAAAGAGCAATTCAGAATCCGCGCAAGGCGCTGAGACAGGACCGGGTCGGCGCTCGATGCGGACACCCAAAACGATGAGAGCAAACGCGAATAGCACCAACCAAATTCTCAACGGCGTGCGAATTCTGACCTTCACCACCGGGTATGCTGGCCCCTTCGCCGGAAGGCTGCTCGCAAGCTACGGCGCGGAGGTCATTAAGATCGAATCGCGCAATGGCGGGCTGGATACCTTTCGCCATTACGGCCAGCACAAAGACATCGACGCGGCGCCGCGGTTTATCGAATGCAATCTCGGTGTGCGCTCGCTTAGCGTCAACCTCAAGCATCCCACCGGGCAGCGCTTGATCAAGGAGCTTGCGGCCAAGTCTGACGCAATCCTGCAGAACTTTCGGCCCAGGGTATTGGACAAACTGGGTTTAGGCGATGACGAACTCCGTAAATCTAACGTCAAGCTCGCGATCCTTAAACTGCCGGGATTTGGCTCCCAAGGACCCAAGAGCGGATACGGCACCTGGGGATTTAATCTCACCGCCTTCTCGGGGATGACCTATCTGTGGAATCATCCCGAGCAGGACCGTCCGATTGGCAGCCAGGGAGTTTATCCGGATCACCTGGGTTTCATCATGGCGCCGACCCTACTGGTCGCTGCCTTGTTACACAGCCGCAGAACAGGAAAGGGCGTAACCGTCGATCTGGCGCAGATCGAAGGCACGGCATATACGCTGGGCACCACTTACCTGGAAGCTTCCGTCAACGGCGATGACCCGAAGCCGAGAGGCAATCGCTACACAGAGGCGGCGCCGCATGGCTGCTACCGTTGTCGTGGCGATGACCGTTGGTGCGTCATCTCGGTAAACGAGGATGAGCAGTGGCGCAGTTTATGTGCGGTTATGGACCGCACCGATCTGGCCGGCGACAGCCGCTTTGCCGATAGCTGCGCGCGGCATCAGAATGTGGCGGAACTCGACGCGATTGTGCAACAGTGGACCGAGACGCAAAGCGCCGAGGATGTGATGAACCGCCTTCAATCCGCCGGTGTAGCCGCCGGCATCGCGCAAACCGGCGCCGACCTACTGAAGGACCCTCAGCTGCGGCAGCGGAATTATTTCGCGTCTTTTGCCGATTCACTTATCGGCCCGTTCGAAATTCCTCGTAGCGGTTTCTTGTTCAAGGGGATGGCGGAGGATTGTTTGCGCCTGCCAAACCGGTTTGGCTCGGACAACGACCAGATCCTTGGGGACCTCCTTGGCTACGATAAGATGACAACCGATCAGTGGCGCGGCGAAGGAGTGCTCACGTAATTCTCATCCACCCTATGTCGAGGAGGAGCCCATGTCGAGGCAATACTCTTCCATTCTGGTCGTGCTGCTTTCTCTGCTCCATGCGCTGCCCTGCGAGTCGCAAGAAAAAGTAAAGCTACGGATTAGCTCGGCGACCAAAACTCTGGGTTACGGGCCGCTTTGGGTCGCCTCAAGGATGGGCTTTTTCGAGCGGCAGGGACTCGACGTCGATCTAGTGGTCATCAGAAGCTCGGATGTCGGCATTCAGGCACTGGCAGGCGGTTCGTTGCACATCGCTGGGAGCTCGGCGGATGCTCCGATTGCCGCTGTCGAGAAAGGGCTTGATCTGGTCATGACCGGCGGAATCATCAACGGCCTGACCCAGTCGATCATGGCTGCGAAGAAGTTCAAGAGCTATACCGATTTGCGCGGCGCCACCTTCGGCGCCATCAGCCTGACTTCGGGCGTCACCTTCGCCTTGCGGCACGTGCTGAAAGCAAAGGGACTGGAGTATCCCCGGGATTACAAGCTTCTTGTTATCGGCGGATCGCCGCAAACCTACGCCGCGCTGACCAGCGGCCAAATCGATGCAGCCGCGCTCTCGCTGCCGTTGAACTACGCGGCCGAGGAGCAGGGTTTTAACGAAATCGGCAAATTTGTCGATGTCATTCCCAATTATCAACTGGCGGCGCTTTCGGCGCATCGGTTGTGGGCTGAAAAAAACCGCGGCGTCGTTGTACGCGTGATGAGATCGATGGCCCAAACGATGCGCTGGATCTATCAGAACAAAGAGGCCAGCGTCGACTTTCTTGCCAGAGAAATGGGTCTGAAGCCGGATCATGCGCGGCGCGGATGGGAGTTCTACACGGCTAGCCGGATGTGGCATCCTGACGGCGATATCAATCTCAATGGATTGCAGGTGGTGGCCCAGATCTACGCGGAACAAACGCAGGCCAAGGGTCCTGCACCGAACGCGGCCAAATACATCGATCAGAGTTATCTCAGAGAAGCACTTAAAGATCCCGCGACGCGTTAGGTAGCTAATTCGTGCATTCACCGGCGGCGCGATCAATGGCCGAGCCGTTTAGACTGCAGACGGATGGATCTTAGGCGCGTGTTTTTACACCGAGGGCGATTTTCATTTTTGACTTGCGATGGTTCCGGCAAACTCTTGAATATTTTCACGACCGAACCTAAACTCAACGATCATGTCTTGTGGATCTGCGTTGAGTGATTAACCCGCCCGATACGTACGAAACTCCACGGCTACAATTGCGAAAACCAGTACTGGCGGACGCCGAGGCGATATTTCGGCAGTACGCGCAAGATACCGAGGTGACTAAATATCTCACCTGGGTGCCTAACAGCAAGGTCGAAGAAACTCGTGAATTCGTGCGGATGTGCCTGCAGTCGTGGCAGGAGGGCCGGTCTTTTCATTGGGCCATCGTGCGTAAAAAGGACCGCCAGCTTCTCGGCATGATTACCGCGAGAGTCGAAGGTCACAAGTGGGAGCTCGGGTATGTTCTGGCCCGGCCGTACTGGGGCAGGGGTTACATGACCGAAGCGGTGTCTGCGCTCATCGATTGGGCTCTGAAGCAGCCTTTGATTTACCGCATCTGGTCGGTCTGCGACCTCGACAATCCCGCCTCCGCTCGGGTAATGGAAAAAGCCGGGATGCGCTGTGAAGGCGTCTTGCGGCGTTGGAGCGTTCACCCCAACATAGGTCCGACGCCGCGCGACTCCTACTGCTATTCCATTACCAAGTGAAATCTTGAAAACTGCGCTCCACAGAGTGATGCGCAACCTGCATTTCAGCAGTCCAAAATTAGCATTCGGCGTTTCACTCCGGGTTTGATCGCAAATCCGAGAGTTTCCTTGTCATTGTAAAAACCTTCGATTAGGATGGCCGCATTTCTGGAAACTTGGTGGCAGAATTCTCCAGTGACTAAATCGAGGTGGGAAGTACATGTTCAGACTCATCGTTTCGGCAGTGACTCTTTGGATCATCGGGCTGAGCCAGCCGTTTATCGCTTTGGGCCAGGAGCGGGCGCGGGTCGGCTGGGCGGCCATGACGGCATCGCACACGCCGTTGTGGGTGGCCCAGGAAAAGGGGTTTTCGGCGAAGCAAGGTTTGTCGGTGGAATCGATCTTTTTTGGCGCCGGTCCACCGGCAATGCAGGCTCTCGTGGCCGGCGATCTGGATATCGTTGTCACCTCGGCGCCTAATGTCGTCAATCCCCGGCTCGGCGGCGCCGATACGGTGATGGTCCTGTCGATTATCCCAACCTTCATCGACCACATCATCAGCGGCTCCGATATCACGAGTC
This sequence comes from uncultured Syntrophobacteraceae bacterium, assembly GCA_964482425.1. Lineage (GTDB taxonomy): Bacteria > Desulfobacterota > Binatia > UBA9968 > UBA9968 > WHTF01. The sequence continues at coordinate 15,995 of CAYZXN010000002.1, forward strand.
CCGAGCAGTTACGCGGCAAGATTGGCTCGGTCAATCGA
>CAYZXN010000003.1:0-26248 GCA_964482425.1 uncultured Syntrophobacteraceae bacterium
CGCGTCGCGAGGCAGAGGTTTGTCCGTCTCCGCGAAGTCAGCGCTCGCTTCACCGGTAGAAGAGACGTCCTCCGCGCCGGTCCGCTTAAGAATATCCTTAGCGCGACTTGTCCATTCAGAATCATCGCAATGTACCGATAATAGAATGCCGCCTTCCTTAATCCTGCCCTCATATCGCTTGGCTTCGTATTCCGGTATGCCCGCACCGACCAGGGCTCCGGTCAATCCGCCTACCGCGCCGCCGACTCCGGCGCCTGCTAGGGCCGCCATGATTGGTCCGGCAGCGATGAACGGTCCGACACCCGGTATGGCGATCGCTCCTATTCCGGCGAGCCATCCGAGAACGCCGCCCGCCACCGCTCCGGTGCCGGCACCGGTAGCAGCGCCTTCAGGCGCTTTCGTGCCCTTCTCGTGGGCGAAATCCTTGGTGCCTTCGTTGTCCGGAAACAAAACAGAGATGTCCTCATTTCGAAAGCCCGAGCTTTGCAGCTCGCTAATGCCTCTTTCCAATGCCGGGCGGTTCGGATAGATTCCGAACGCCGCTGTGTTTTTACCTGCCATAAGTTTGCTCCTTTCTAAACCTCATTTCTCGATGTAAGGAGCGAATGGCGTGCCAACCTTCAAGCCAAGAAAGCCGCGAATTATGAGGTCAACTTTGAAAAAGCTTGTCCCAAAGCGAGGAAACGGTAATTTACGGGGAAGCACAAATGGGACAAGCAGCCCTTCAAAGACAAATAACGAGTGACTATCTCACAACAAGCTAGCGCCGCTGAAACTGCCTCAATGGAGAGTTTGATGGCGGCTCATCGTGTTGCGCTGGAGGAGAGGCAGATACCCTGCAGCATATGCTATTCTTATAAATGAAGATCCACACAGTTCAGTCAAACGGTCGTTGATTCCTATTCTCCGTTCTGATTATGATTTGCAATCATATGGCACAGACCTTCTTTAAGGTATTGGCGCCCCAGGCGGCCTTGCGTCTGCTGCTCGAGGTTACGCCTGTGGGTACGGAACCGGTTGCAACTCTGGCGGCGCGCGGTCGTGTCCTGGCGGAAGATCTTTGCTCGGCCGTTGATTTGCCGCACTTTCATCGAGCGGCAATGGATGGTTACGCGGTTAGGTCGAAGGACACGTTCGGTGCAAGCCAGAGTTTGCCGGCGTATTTGAAATTGGCGGGCGTGGTCGAAATGGGCAAGCAGGCGCTGCAAGCGCTGGCAGCCGGCGAAGCCATACGCATCTCGACGGGCGGTATGATGCCGCCCAACAGTGACGCAGTGGTGATGGTTGAGTATACCGACGAAGTCGAGGGCGGCCTGGTTGAAATTCACCGCGGCGTTTCGCCCTGGCAGAATGTCATACAAATCGGCGACGACATAAAAAAAGGCGACCCCGTGTTTCAGCGCGGGCGCCGACTCAGGGCGCACGACATTGGCGCGCTCACCGGCATCGGCATTACCTCAATACCGGTGTTTGTCCGGCCTCGAATCGCGCTGATCTCCACAGGCGATGAAATTGTCGACGCCGCCGCGATTCCGCTACCCGGCCAGGTGCGTAATATCAATCAGCATTCGCTGGCCGGTTTGATCGAAGAGTGCGGCGCGGAAATGAGAGATTGGGGCGTCGTTGCCGATGATCGGCGGCTGCTTACCCGCGCCATTGGGCAAGCTCTGGAATGGGCCGATCTCGTGCTATTGTCCGGCGGCAGCTCAATGGGGGCCAAGGATATCGCGCTGGAGTCTATTTTATCCTTTCCGGATTCGGAGTTTATCTTTCACGGTATTTCGGTGGCACCCGGCAAGCCGACGATTTTTGCCAGGGCTTGCGGCAAGCCGATCATGGGTCTTCCCGGATACCCGGTATCGGCGCTGGTGATCTTCGATCTTTTTGCCGCGCCGCTGATCCGCAAGCTCGGCGGTGAGGAAGTTGCGCCGCTCAAGCGGTTTGCCAAAACCGCCCGAGCGACTCTAAAGACCAACATCGCTTCGCAGATCGGGCGCGAGGATTATGTTCGAGTGACCCTCGAGGAACAAGAGCACGGGCTCATCGCCGTTCCTTTGCCGAGCAAGTCCGGCGCGATCTTCACCTTAGTGAAAGCCGATGGCATGATTCGGATCGATTTAAACCAGGATGGCCTCGAAGCGGGGGAAGAGGTCGAGGTCCTCCTCTTCTAAACATGGCTCGCAAGCGCTACCTGAAGAAAACACCTTTGAGGGACGCCCGAGAGCTCTTCCTGGCAAGCATTGATTCGTCAAGGGTGCCGATTGAGAACGTTGCCGTCGACGAGGCGCTTGATCGTATTACCGCCCATCCGGTTTTTGCCAAGATCTCCTCCCCACACTACCATGCCGCCGCCATGGACGGGATCTGCGTCCGCGCCGAAGATACCTTTGGGGCCACCGAGTTTACGATCAAGAAACTCACTCCGGCGCGCGGCGATTCGCCTGCTCCCGGCTCGTTTACGTACGTCGACACGGGCAACTCACTGCCGGCATGGGCCAATGCAGTCATTATGATCGAGAAAATCCACCAGCTCGACGATGGATCGGTAGAGATTTTCGAGTCGGTCGGGCCATGGAACCATGTTCGTTTGGTCGGTGAGGACGTTGTGGCTACCGAATTGCTTTTGCCTCGCTCGCATCGTCTGCGCCCTTACGATCTCGGCGCCTTGCTCGCCGCCGGCCATACCGCTGTGGAGGTAAAGCGGCCGCCAAGGGTGGGCATCATTCCTACCGGCGATGAGTTGATCCAGCCGGGTGATGAAGCCAAACCAGGGGCAGTCATTGAGTTCAATTCGACAATCCTGGGAGCTTTCGTCCGCGAGTGGGGTGGCACGCCAGTAAGGTATCCGCGGGTTAGAGACGATAGTGAGTTGCTTAAACAAGCCATTCGCCACGCTGCTAAAGAATGCGACTTAGTCGCTATCATCGCCGGCTCATCGGCCGGCGAGCATGATTTGACAGCGGACGTTGTTGCCGGTGCCGGCGAGCTGTGGGTTCATGGTATCGACGTCATGCCGGGCAAACCGGCTGTGCTGGGCGAAGTCGGTGGCAAGCCGGTTGTCGGTGTGCCTGGGTATCCCGTGTCGGCGATCATCATCGCCCGGGAAATCCTCCGCCCGGCCCTGGAGAAGTTTCTCGGCTGTGCGGCGCCTTCATATCCCAGCCTTCGCGCATTGGTGCCGAGAAAGATAGCTTCCCATCTTGGACTGGAGGAGTTCATCCGTGTCTCCCTCGGACGAGTGGGCCAGAAGCTTGTCGCCGTACCGCTCGCGCGGGGCGCCGGTGTGATTAGCACGATGGTTCATGCCGATGCGCTAATGCGCATACCGAGTCTCGTCGAGGGGTTGAACGGCGGCGAAGAGGTGGACGTGGATCTTCTTCGGCCGCAAGCGGATATCGAAAATACCATCCTATGCACCGGCAGTAACGATCTCGCCATCGGAGTTCTCGAAGACCAGCTCAAGCAGCGCTATCCGGAGTTAAAGATCGCGGCAAGTAACGTTGGCAGCCTCGGTGGTTTGCTTGCACTGCAGCGCGGCGAAACCCATATGGCGGGCACTCATCTTCTCGACCCGCAGAGCGGTATTTATAATATTCCGGACATAAAAAGGACCATTCCAAAACTGCCTGTTGAGTTGGTGCACCTGGCGCGTCGTGAGCAGGGTATCCTCGTGGCCCGCGGCAATCCCAGATCCATCACTGCGCTGAAGGACCTGAGCGGCGGAGTTCGTTTCGTAAACCGGCAACCCGGTTCCGGAACTCGCGTTCTGCTCGACTTCGAGCTCAACAGATCCGGTATCGAGCCGCAATCCATTCAAGGCTATGAGCGCGAAGAGTTCACGCATATGTCGGTGGCCGTTGCGGTGGCCAGCGGGTTGGCTGATGCCGGACTCGGTGTGCGTGCCGCCGCCCAAGCTCTGGGCCTCGATTTCATACCGGTCGCGAGCGAGCAGTACGATTTGCTTTTTCTTCGTTCCTTCCTCGAGTCGGAGAGGGGAGCGCAGCTTTTTTCGATCCTCACATCGCAATCATTCAAGGACGCCGTCGCGGCATTGGGCGGGTACGATAGTCGGGAGGCCGGTAAGGTTCTCTATCGGCAGTAGGCGCGTCGCGGCTTGTCCGGGTTTGTCCATTTTCGTTCTTATGGGTCCTCTGGGAGCAGAATTCTCGTCAAAGAAACGTAGAATTACCCGTTCGTGTCCCGTGGCATTGCCATTGCGTCACGATGTTCCAGGAGCTTTTATGGACAATCAGGACAGTATTCGTTTACTGACTCTTGATGAGGCGGCGGCGCTTCTTCAGGTGTCGAAGCGCACCTTGCAGCGGATGATTAAAACGGGTGAATTGCCGGCTTTCAAAGTTGGTGGGCAATGGCGCTTGCGAGAAACTCAACTCCGGCAGTGGGTTGAAAACCGAGAACTAGGCGGTGTCGACGGGAGAGCTAGGTGATGAAGTACAAATCTATCAACCACGGTTTCGCCCTGGCACAGTCTTGTGACAGGGGGCACGTCTTCCCGCCGCTGACCTGTCGACGACCCTTCTATCTGGTCGAGCCGGGACGATCGCGAACTTGACAGCGAGTGCGGTCCAGCTTCTACACCGGCATCAAGCCGTGTTTTTTCTTCGGTCTCTCTTCTTTTTTGTAACGCAGTATTTCCAGCGACTGAATCAGCCGTTTGCGGGTCTCAGCAGGACGAATGGCGGCCTGCGCGAATTGTTTGGCGAGCGCTTCGAAGGGGCCGCTAAAGCGTTCCTGGAACTCGGCGATCTTATCCTTGCGGGTTTGGTCCGGGTCCGCGGATTGTTCGATTGCGCGTTTATACAGGACGTTCACGGCGCCACCGCCGCCCATTACCGCCAGCTCAATCCCCGGCCAGACAAGTAGCTGGTCGGCGCCCATTTCGCGGGTGCAAAGCGCCTGTTTGGCACCGCCGTAGCCTTTGCGCAGCACGACCGTAATTTTCGGAACGGTTGCTTCGGCATAGGCATAGAGCATTTTGGCGCCGTGACGAATAATGCCCTTTTCTTCCTGTTGCTTGCCGGGAAAGAATCCCGGCACGTCCATCAAGGTGATGATCGGAATATTGAAAGCGTCGCAGAAGCGGATGAAACGCGCAGCTTTGTCCGATGCGTCCACATCCAGGCTGCCGGCCAAAAACATCGGCTGGTTAGCGACGAATCCCACCGCATAACCGTCCAGCCGGCCGAAGCCGATCACCAGGTTGCGGGCGAATTTCGCTTTCAGTTCGAGAAAATCAGCATCGTCGACGATCGCTTTGATGACCTGAAGAATGTTGTAGGCGCGTCGCATGTCGTCCGGCACGATCTTTTCCAGAGAGTTCAAGGCTCTCGCCGGGTCGTCACTGGTTTCTTTTCGCGGCGCCAACGATTCAAAGCTCGACGGCAGAAATCCGAGCAACCGGCGAACCATGGCGATGCATTCCTCGTCGTTTTTTGCCACCAGGTCGGTGACTCCTGAAACTTCGGAATGGATTTTGGCACCGCCCAATTCTTCCATGCTGACGGTTTCGCCGAGCACTTCCTTGATCACAGCTGGACCGGTGATGAACATCTGGCTGGAGTTCTGCACCATGAGAACAAAGTCGGTGAGCGCCGGAGAGTATGAGCCGACGCCGATGCAGGGCCCCATGATCGCCGAAATCTGCGGAATGCATCCAGAGGCAATACTGTTTTCGAAAAATATCTTACCTATGGCGGAGGTGACGGATAGCCCCTCCTGAATTCGCGCTCCGGCCGAATCGTTAAGACCGATCAGCGGAATGCCGAGCTTGCGTGCCGTCTGAATGACGTAAGCGATCTTTTCCGCGTGCGCGCTGCCGACGCTGCCCGCCATTACCGAACGATCCTGCGAGAAGACGTAAACCGGCCTGCCGTCGACTTTGCCGAAGCCAGTGACGACACCGTCCGACGGTTGCTTTTTTTCCGCCATGCCGAAATCCATACATGGCGTTTCCGCCAGCATGAACTCTTCGACAAAAGTGCCGGGATCCAAAAGTTTTTCGATTCGCTCACGAGCGGTGAGCTTACCTTCGGAGCGTTGCTTCGCAGCGGCCTGCGAGTCGGCCCCGATAGCGTTTTTTTCTAAACCGGCGAGTTTCTTTTCAAGATCGTCTCTGGATTTTGCCATAAAAAATGCCGTTTAACCGCCGATGATACCCATTCCCTGCAACACCGATAGCATCACTGCGGCAGCGATAACGGAACCGATCTGACCGCCGGCGTTGGCGCTCATGGCATGCATCAGAAGGTAGTTTTTCTTGTTATACTTTTGCCCTTCCGTTTGGGCCACGCGAGCGGCCATTGGAAAAGCAGAGATGCCGGCCGCGCCGATGAGCGGGTTGATCTTGCCGCCTGTGAGAAAGCACATGAGCTTGCCGAAAAGTACTCCCACGGCTGTATCAAGGCTGATGGCGATCAACCCCAGTCCCAGGACCAGCAGGGTTTGCGCGCGGAGAAATTTGTCCGCCTCCATGGTTGCGCCGATGGTGAGACCCAGGAGCAGGGTGACAATATTGGTGATCTCGTTTTCCGAAGCATTTTTCAGCCGCTCGACGACGCCGCTTTCTTTCATGAGGTTACCCAGCATGACCGTGCCGATCAGCGGCGTGCCGATGGGCGCAAGGATCGACGCGAAGATCGTCACGACGATCGGGAAGAGGATTTTGGTGGTCCTTGAAACCGGCTGGCGGGCCACGCCCATGACGATTTTTCTTTCCCTCTCGGTGGTCAGCAGGCGCATGATGGGCGGTTGAATGAGCGGAACCAGTGACATGTATGAATATGCGGCCACTGAAACAGCGCCCAGTAGATGCGGCGCGAATTTGGAGCTGACGTAGATCGCAGTCGGCCCGTCGCAGGCGCCGATGATGGCCACGGCTACTGCATCGAGCTTGTCGAAGCCCACCGCCAAGGCGAGAAGCAAGGTCAAAAAAATGCCGAACTGTCCCGCGGCACCGAGCAGAATGATTTTCGGGTTTTCCAATAGCGGCGAGAAGTCGGTCATCGCGCCGATGCCGAGGAAAATCAAAACCGGGAAAATTTCGGTCAGAATGCCGTTCTCGTAGAAATAGCGGAGGATTCCGTCTTCATTCATTAAACCTGCTAAAGGAATGTTGACCAGGATGGCGCCAAATCCGATCGGCACAAGCAGCAAGGGTTCGTATCCTCTATTGATACCCAAATAAAGCAGTAGTGAACCGATCAGGATCATGAGCACATGACCCGCCGTAAGATTGGTGATTCCCAGTAACAAGCCTTGAAAGCCGGAAGCGATCGCCGATTCCATTAATTTGTTAGCCTTTCTTCTTCGCCATTTCTTCCGGCCGATAGGGAAATATTTTCCTCAGCAGCAAAATGAGCAGGCTGACGCACCATAGCACCAGCATAGTTCCAGCCATGCCGATCACCGCCAGCGTCCAACCGAACGTCCAGGTGTCCATCAGCTTTTCTCCTCCACAATAAGAAAGAACCGGGGGTGTTTTTAACGGGAGCGGGATTTACTCAATCTCAGCAAGCACCTGATCCGCTTCGACGGCTTGGCCTGGCGAGACTTTCAAGTCTTTCAGCACTCCGGAGGAAGACGCAACAACAGGTATCTCCATTTTCATCGCTTCCATCACAAGCACGACCTCATCCTCATCGACGTGCTCTCCGACTTTCTTCTCGATCTTTAGAATTTTGCCTACCATCGGGGCGGTAACGGATGTCGCCAAAGTCGTTCTCCTTCGTTTGAAGTTATGATTTTTTGAAACGATAGATTATGCCGCGCCAAACCATTGCCATTTAGTAGAGTTTTAGCGCCATTGTCAATGTCCCTGACGGCAATATTTGCGCCGGTCCGCGCTCAGAAATTCGCTTTTGGCACTGCGGACGGCCGATCGAACACCGTAGTTTAGGGGCTCCAACTGAAGGCTTTTTCGATGGCTGCCAGCCTTGCTTTTACAGATCGTATACGGTAAAAACCGAGCATAGTTCTCTGGGAGGATCTATATGGCTAAACCTGCGGTTCAACAAGATGTTTCAATAGATAACATTCCCTACTATGAAAAATGGCAGCTTGGCGAGGGAATCCCCGTCATCAAAACTTTTTTTGTTCAGGACTTGAGAAAAGTTGAACTAAAGCCGTGGGATCGAACCGGTGGCAACGGCGCATTCATCAACATGGAAGGCGCGGAAGGAACGACCGGTGCCTATGTTTTGGAGATTCCCGCGGGAAAGAGCCTCAACCCGCAGCGGCATCTCTATGAAGACATGCTTTATGTTCTCAAAGGCCGCGGCGCGACTACCATTTGGAATGACAAGGGAGCGAAGCAAACTTTCGAATGGCAAGAGGGTAGCCTTTTCGCTTTGCCGCTTAATTCCTGGTACCAGCACTTCAATGGCCAGGGCGACGAGCCGGCGCGGTTTTTCTCGGTCAACAGCATGGCCATCACCTTCAACCTTTTTCATAATGACGACTTTATCTTCAACACGCCTCGTGACTTCGTGGATCGTTTCGACGGCGATCCTGAATATTTCAGTGGCAAGGGCAAAGCTCATCCAGGCCGTGTTTGGGATACCAACTTTATTGCTGATGCGCGCAACTTCAAACTTGAAGAGTGGAAGGAGCGCGGCGCCGCTGGAAAAAATGTCATGCTCGAGATGGCCAATGGCTCAATGGCTGCGCATATTTCCGAATTTCCCGTTGGCACCTATAAGAAAGCCCATCGGCATGGACCTGGGTTCAATGTCATGGTCATCAAGGGTCATGGCTTCTCGCTGTTCTGGAGAGAAGGAGAACAACCCAAACGGTATGATTGGCAGGACGGTAGCGTTTTTACGCCGCCCGCGATGATGTTCCACCAGCACTTTAATACCGGCGCCACAGGCGCGCGCTATCTGCCGCCGCGCTTGGGTGGCATCAAGTACAGCTTGGGCGAAGGTTTTGGGGACATCACCAAGGTCGATAAAGACGTCAAGGCCGGTGGCAACCAGATCGAGTATTATGACGAGGATCCGGAGATTCGAAAGATGTTCGAGGAGGAGCTGGCCAAATCCGGTACGAGCACCAAAATGAATCCGGAGTTTTATAAGAAGCCCTCCTAAGTCGTTTGCTCTTCGTCCCAGCTATTTGTTCAAAGCCCTGCGCGATGTCGTTCGTGCGGGGCTTTTTTTGGCGTTGGATCTGAAGCATTTACATTCTCACCAGTTTAAGTCAGATAGAGCTCCGGTACTTTGGTGGAAATCATCCTGATTTTATTCGGCTACTTGTTGGGGTCTGTGCCGACGGGCTTTATTCTCGGCTCGATGGCGGGAGTCGATGTAAGAAAGGCTGGCAGCGGCAACGTCGGAGCCACCAATGTGGCCCGCGTAGCGGGCAAGCGACAAGGTTTTTTGACCTTGATCGGCGACACCGCCAAAGGCGTAGTTCCGGTTATTCTCGCGTTGCAAATGGGCGCTAACCTAACGACCACGGTTATGGCCGGAGCGGCGGCGTTCGTCGGCCATCTTTATCCGGTCTTTTTGAAATTCCGGGGAGGAAAAGGCGTAGCCACGGCACTAGGCGTCTTTGTTGCCTTGGCTCCAGTGGCGGCTCTAGTTTTGATTCTGATGTTTATTGCGATTGCGCTAAGCAGCAGGATTGTTTCCGTGGGTTCGATTGCGACGGCGATGGCTGCGCCTTTGATCTTGTGGCTCTTTTCCTATCCGCCAATCGTGGTTGGCATGGCGGTATTTATCGCCGCCGCTATCACTCTCCGCCACCGAAGTAATATCCAACGACTACTGAATGGCACCGAACCTCGCTTCGGTTCGGCTAATTCTCGATAATAACTTCAACCCGGCGGTTTTGCCGCCGTCCATCCTCAGTATCGTTGGTTGCAATGGGCGAGCGCGTTCCGAGACCTTGAGATGAGATGCGCCCGCCGTTGACGCCGTTTCTCTGTAGAGCTTCGGCGACTACACCCGCCCGGCGCTCCGACAGGCGTTGATTATAAGCTTCCTGGGCGGCGCTTTCACGACTAGCGTGACCTTCTACGGTAATCCGGCGGTCGGGAGCATCGCGGCGGATGATGTTGGCAATCTGATCGACCCTATCCCTGCCATCTGGCGTTAAATCAGCGCTATCAAATTGGAAATTCACGCTGGGAAGGTTAACTGCGACCCCCCGACTGGTCTCGCGGGCTTCGATGTTGCTTCGCTTCAACTCATCGATCAGCGCCTGATTTTTGGCTATCTCGGATCTCTGTTGATCAATGGCTCTTTGCTGCTCGGCCTGTTTATTCTCCTGTCCTTGCAGTTGATCGCCGATCAGAGCGCCCGTACCTAGGCCTACGGCCCCGCCGACGGCAGCGCCGACTCCGGGACGTCCGACCGCAGCGCCAATGATACCGCCAGCGGCAGCGCCGCCAAGGGCGCCGATGCCGGCGCCTTTTTCCCGGGTCGATAGCGACCCGCCCGAGCAGCCCGACGCGATCAAGGCGAATACGAAAAGCCCTGCCGTGATAATATTCCGAAGTCTGTTCATCATATTCTTCTTCTCCGTCCGGCCGGTCTACATCCTCCGGCGGCCATTAGACGTTTGAGGGAGGGTGATCGGCTATTATCGATAGCCAAGCCGGGCATTCCTGGTTGCGGGCGCTCGTTGACTCGTATGCGAATCAGTATTCGTTTTGCTTCTTGAGCCTGTCCAACTCTCGCCTTTGACGTTCGATCTCGGCCTGGTTACTATCGATCTGCCTCTGTTGATCTGCCTGTTTATGCTCCTGCCCCTGCAGCTGATCTCCAACCAGCGCACCAGAACCTAGGCCGACAGCGCCGCCGATCGCTGCGCCTGTACCTGGGCGGCCCACAGCCGCTCCGATAATGCCGCCGACGGCTGCGCCGCCAAGCGCGCCGATCCCTGCTCCTTTCTCCCGGGTCGTCAGCGAGCCGCCGGAACAACCGAGAGCCGTCGTTAGCAGGAGAAAAGTCACTGCAGTGGCAAGTGTGCGTTTCATCGTACCCTCCCAAACCAAGTAAAGAGACCCTCCAGTAAAATCGAATGATTTTAGCAAAAGCCTTTTGCCCCAGCAAGTTGAGAGGACCGATGACTCATGAAAACCGAAAAATTGATACACCGAACCTAAGAGAGGGGACTACGATCAAAGGATTTCAATGTCTTAGACGCTTCGGACCGCGCATTGTTAACCATGTAACTGCTTGTTGACATCATGGACCTTATAGGTAAGAGTTTAACTTCAGAAGGAGTTTTCTTGGAAAGCATAACTCACGAAAAAATTCTTGAAGTCTTAAAGAAGGTTCAAGACCCTGAGCTTCATCGCGATATCGTAAGTCTCGGGATGGTCAAGAACGTCGTCATCAATGACGATAAGATCGGCTTTACCGTCGAGCTGACGACACCCGCGTGTCCTTTGCGGGAAACCATCGAGACCGATTGCAGAAAGGCATTGTCGGAAATTCCCGGGATCAAAGCGCTGGAGATAAATTTTGGCGCTCAGGTTCGCGGTAGCAAGGCGGGAGAGGGACAGACGGATCTGCTTCCGTCGGTAAAAAACGTCGTTCTTGTCGCCGCTGGAAAAGGCGGCGTTGGCAAATCCACTGTTGCGGCCAACCTCGCTGTCGCTCTCAAGATGCATGGAGCCGCCACCGGATTGCTCGACGCCGATATTTACGGGCCTTCCGTGCCGATGATCATGGGTGTCAAAGGCGAGCCATCGAAGATCGAAATCAACGGCGCCTACAAGATCGCTCCAACCACTTCTCACGGCGTGCCTGTCATGTCGATCGGATTCTTTCTCGATGCCGAACAGGCGGTGATCTGGCGTGGACCGATGTTGGGCAAGGCGCTGCACCAACTGATGGCTGACGTTCACTGGGGCGAGTTGGACTATCTGGTTGTCGATATGCCGCCCGGCACCGGTGACGTGCAGATTACCTTTTCGCAGCAACTTAAAGTGAGCGGTGCTCTCCTGGTGGCGACTCCGCAGGATGTTGCCCTTGCGGACGTTATCCGCGCCAAGTCGATGTTCGACAAAGTCATGATTCCTATTCTCGGCATCGTCGAGAACATGAGCTATTTCATTTGCGACGGTTGTAATAAGAAACACGAGATTTTCTCCCGCGGCGGCGCCAAGCGCGCGGCCGAGCGGTTTCAAATCCCCTATCTTGGGGAGATCCCGATCACCTCCGCGCTGCGTGAAGGAGGGGACAAGGGGGTTCCGATTCTCGTACAGGATCCAAATTCGCCCGTAAGCAAGAGTTTCCTGGAGATCGCCGCAAAACTGGCGGGGCAGCTATCGATTGCATCGGAGCGCGCCAAACGAGCCCAGGGGTTAAAAATCGTTACGAGCTAGCCTGCCTCACAGCTGTGTTGCGCCGGCGAGGCTCAGAGGAGTGGATCAAATGGTGACGAAAGAACAGGTTTATGAAGCTCTGCACGAATGTTACGATCCGGAAATCCCGGTCAACATAGTCGATCTCGGGCTGGTTTATGACGTGGAAGTCACCGACGACACGGTGGCGGTGAAGATGACGCTTACGGCGCCGGGTTGCGGCATGGGCACGATGATCGCAGCTGATGCGCGGGAAAAAATCTTGGCCCTCGACGGCGTCAGCGATGCGAGCGTCGATTTGGTCTGGGATCCTCCCTGGGATCCGAGCAGGATTAGTGACGAGGCCAAACAGAGACTCGGAATTGGCTAACAACAGCTGATGGCTTTGTCCGGATGCTTCATGAATTAGTTTGTCCGCTAGAAATCCCTTTTTAGATTCAGCTCTTCGTTTCCGGAACCATGGATAGTTTTCCGCGCTTGCGGCCGGTTGAAGCCTTCCCTGTTCGAGAGAACGGCGACACGCTCATTTGTCTGAAAGATCCACTTAACCTAGCCACTCCGTTGGCGGTCTCCCCTATTGGCTATTTTGTCATGTCCTTTTTCGACGGCCGCCATTCCTTCGTTGATGTTCAGGAGATCTATTCAAAGCAATTCGGCACCGTGTTGCTTAGCGATGAGCTCAAGCGCTTTGTCCAAATGCTCGATCAGCACTACTACTTGTTGAGCGAGCGGTTTTTCAAGTATCGCGATGGTGTCATCGAAGAGTTTCAACGCCAGAAAACTCGCGCGCCGGCGCACGCGGTCGGCGTCTACAGCCCGGATCCAAGCGGGTTGAAGAAACAGCTCGACGAATATTTTCTTTCTCCCGGCGGTCCGGGTCTGCCGCACGGAGATGAGCGTAGAGCCGTTCCGAAGGCAATTGTTGCGCCGCATATCGATTTTCATCGCGGCGGGCCGGCGTATGCTTGGGCTTACAAGCACTTGGCCGAAAGCGAAGGGGCAGAACTTTACATTCTTCTCGGCACGTCTCACTGCGGCGCCGAGAAGCCGTTCATCTTGACTCTAAAGGACTTTGATACTCCTCTCGGTACGGTGGAGACTGACGGAGAATTCGTCACCAAGCTCCAGGAGAGCTGTGGGGACGATTTTTTCGCTGACGAGTATCTGCATCGCAGCGAACACTCTCTTGAGTTTCAAGTGGTGTTTTTAAAGTACCTGGCGCGGCGTCGTGCCGAGCTCACCGGACGGCGCGAAAACCCGTTCAAGATCGTGCCGATCCTGGTTTCCTCGTTTCATGCCATGGTGGCAGAGCAGGCCCTGCCGGAAACCAGCTCGACGGTGCGGAGTTTTCTCGCCGCCTTGAAGGAACTGAGCGACAAGGAGCGCCGGAAAATCTGTTTTATCGCCGGAGTTGATTTGGCCCACGTGGGACAGCAGTTCGGCGACCGGGAGCCGCTCAACGAGGGATTTCTCAAGTGGGTGGAGGCGGAGGATCAACGGCTGCTCGATCGCATGATCCATCTCGATGCGCCCGGCTTTTTTCACGAAATCGCAAAAGATCAAGACCGGCGGCGCATTTGCGGGTTCTCTCCTCTTTACTGCTTGATTCACTTACTCGAAAACGCCCAGGGTCAGTGTCTTAAATACAGCCAAGCCTTTACTGCTGAAACCGGGTCGGCGGTAACATTTACCAGCGTGGTTTTCGACTGATGAAAATCGCCACGAGTGAGCTATAGGCCGGCGTGAGGGCTGCTCCTGTTTCCTGTAGCGCGTTTTTCCCGTCGCTATTCTCCACGTTTTGTTCAATGCATATTCATGCCGCCATCGACGCTGATGGACTGGCCGGTCATAAAGTCGCTGTCATCGGAGGCAAGAAAAATAACCGTGCCCACAAGATCCTGCGGGTACTGGTCGCGCGGGATGGCGCGGCGTTTTCTGCGATCCGCCAGTTGCTCGGCAGTCATGACGCCTTCCTGGTTGGCGCCGGAAATGGTCAGCCCCGGCATAATGGAATTCACGCAAATGTTATCGCCGCCGACCTCGCGCGCCAGCGCCCGTGTAAAACCGATGACCCCGGCTTTCGAAGACACGTAATGAAGAAAGAAAGGCGAGCCGTTCAAGGCGGTTCCCGAAGAGATATTGATGATCTTTCCCTTGCCCTGTTGTTTCATCGCCGGATAAACTGCTTTCACACAATGAAACAGCCCTTTGACATTGACCGCCATGACACGATCCCATTCGTCGCTGTCGATTTCCATGAAACTTTTCTTTTTCAGGGCGGAGTAGAGGCCGGCGTTATTGACCAGTATATCGATGCGGCCGTACTTCGTTAGAGCAGCCCGCGCCATGGCTTGTGTCTTTTCCAACGAGGTCACATCGACAGCCGCCGCCATGGCTTGGCCACCGGAGTGTTTTATGTCCGCGGCGACTTTTTCGGCCTCGACTTCCTGAATGTCGGCGACTACGACTTTGGCGCCTTCTCGGGCAAGACCGTGCGCATAGGCCTTGCCGATGCCGACGCCGCCGCCGGTGACAATCGCGACTTTATCCATAAGACGCATGGTAATCGTCCTCCATCTTTGGATCGATCAGATTTTGAGTCTGTAGAAGTCTATAGGGTTGTCATGCAGGATCGCTTTTTTGTTTTCCTCCGCGATATCCGCGCGCCCGAGGAATTCCGGAAGGTCATGGCTGAACATGTCGGGCAGGCGTTCATGGGGAAAATCCGACGGCCACATCAGACAGCGCGGGTTGAATTGCCGTATCACTTGCGTGAGTGCTTTTTCTTCAACTTCACAGGTTGCCCAAACCTGGCCGGACCGAATAACCTCGCTGGGTCTTGTTTTGAGCAGCGGCGCTTGGAATCGATACGGCTTTTCCATTTCCTCGTCCATCCGGTCCATCATGTACGGCAGCCAGCCCGAGCCGGCTTCGAGAAATGCAACTCTCAACTTTGGAAAACGATTGAACACTCCTTCGAAGACCATGTGAGTAAACTGGATCAAAATCGCAAAAGGATGTTCCAGCGTGTGGACATGGAGAAACTTATTGAAAAAATCAAAACCCATGCCGCGGCTGGGCGCGCCATGCACCGTCAGCGGCATATCGAGCTTCTCGGCGGCTTCGTAAATCGGATCGAAGTCGCTATGGCCATAGCCCTTGCTCAGAACCGTCACCGCCGGCAAAAGCCCTGCGACCAAGCCCAACCCTTTGGCGCGCTCCAACTCCTTCGCTGCCTCGCCTGGTTCATGGACCGGTAGTAAAGCGACGGCCTTGAGTCGCGAGCTCTGTTTGACGAATCGTTCGGCAATCCAGGAATTATAAGCTCGGGCAATCACGCAGGACCACTCCGGGTTCTGAATCAAACCCAGGGACAGGCCGCCGGTGGGGTAGAGCACCGTCGTATGCACCCCCAGTTCATCGAGAAATTCAAGCCATTTGGGCGCCGGGGTCTCGGCGACTTTGCCGGGAACGCCGAATCCGCGATTCCATCCGTCGAGTGACGGGAAATAGCTGTACGTTTTGAAATGCGGACCCTGGGAGTAACGACCCTCGAGGAACTCGCGCAACTCGGCGTCGCTCTCCATGACGTGACCATCGGCATCGATGATCGGGTAATTCACTTTCATATTCAGACTCCTCACAGCGCTTACAAAAAAGAAATGCCGCCGTCGACATTCACCGTCTGACCGGTCATGAAATCACTCAGCGGCGAAGCGAGGAACAACATGGCGCCCACTACATCTGATGGAAGTTGTATGCGCTTGAGCGCGCGCAAGCCGGCCGATGATTGGCGAAGTCGGATCGTTTCCTCGGTTGGATTTTCCTCCGATAGGGTATTGCCGGGCGCGAGAACATTGACGGTGATATTGTCGCCGCCTACTTCACGCGCCAGGGTACGGCTAAATCCGATCGTCGCCGCTTTCGAAGTGACGTAATGGATGCGCCCGGGACTACCGGCAAATACGGTTCCCGAAGCGATATTGATGATTTTGCCGGATTTTTGCGTCCGCATCGCCGGCAGTACGGCTCGGCAACAGAAAAAGAGACCGCGCAGGTTCACCGCCATCAGCCGGTCCCACTCCTGCGGATCGATGGTTTCGATGCGTCCGCGGTTCATCGGTATGGTCGCGAAGATCGCGGCGTTGTTGATCAACACGTCGATTCGGCCGAAGCGCTGCAATGCGGCGGCGGTCATCTCTTTAGCCGAGCGCTCGTCCGAAACGTCCGTATGGACCGCAAGCGCCTCGAGCTTTCGTTCCTGCTCGATTTGTGCCGCCACTTGTTCCGCCGCGGCTTTATCGATGTCGGCGATAACGACGCGGCTGCCTGATTTTGCGAAACCCAGGCAATACGCTTTGCCGATGCCGTGACCGCCGCCGGTGACGATGACGACTCTATCTTTGACGCCTTCAATCACGCGAGACCGCTTTGTTCATGTTTGCGACGTATTATCCCAGCGCGGGATCGATCAGCGCTTTGGTCGGGAACATCTCGGGAATTTCACCGCCCACGGCGCGAATGCATTTCTCAATTTCTGTCAGCGGGAAGGTATGGCTGACCATTTCCTGGACCGGAAACTTGGTCTCTTCGATCAATCGCAGCGCGGCCTCGGTGGCGTCATTGTCTGCGGTGAAGCATCCCTGAAGTTTAATCTCGTTCCAGACCAGCTTGTCCATCAGCATCGGTGTGACGGTGGTGTCGCCGGTCAGGCCGCCAAGCACCATGGTCGCCTGGCGGTGCAGGCAGTCGACCGATTTCACGATCGCGTTCGGATTGCCGGAGACATCCACCACCACGTCGCACATTTCCCCGCCCGTTTCTTTGCGGATGATCTCGACGACATCTTCTTCTTCGACGTTGATCGTTCGGGTGGCGCCGAACTTCTTGGCCAATTCCAGGCGCGGCTTGTCCCGGCCGATCCCGGTGACGAAGATCTTGGCGGCGCCGGCGTGACGGGAAGCGAAGGTGCAGGAGAGTCCTTGCTGGCCCGGCCCCTGGATCAACACATAGTCGCCCATTTTTACGCCGCCGCGGCGGATTGCCCATTGGAACCCGTTCGCCATCACTGAACCGATCAGCGCCGCGGCCTCGGCGGGCAGAGCGTCGCTCACTTTGGTCGCGAGCACGTCGGGAGCGAGATAAATATAATCGGCGAACCCGCCGAACAGATGCGGCGGCTGATCGCATTTTGTCCGCCCGCCGTAGTTCGTGCGTTGCCGGCAGAAGCGCTGGTTGTTGCGCCGGCAATCCGAGCACCGACCGCAGCCCAGTGCGCCCTTTAAAATGATCCGGTCTCCTTCCTTGACGTGATGAATCGCCGCGGCGTTTTTGCCGAGCTTTTCGACGCGCCCGAGAATTTCGTGACCGAGAATGATCGGATAATCGACCTTGAGCTTGCCATGCAGATACTTTACATCGGTGCCGCAGACTCCGCCCATTTCGACTTTTACCAGGCCGCCATCGGCCGGAATGTCGGGCATCGGATACTCCCGAAGTTCCAACTTATCCGGACCCAGCAGCGTTGCGCCGCGGACTGTCGCCATAAAACCTCCGGTGCGTGACGGGTGCTTTGTCTACAAAAGACCTTTCGATTCGTTCAGGTGACGCAACTTCATTCTGACAATGTTCATTTGACTTTGTATTCCTTGGTGAGCTTATCGATGAAGCCGCTGGCTTCGAGCTCTTTCACCAGCGACTGATCGGCGAAGCGCTCGGGATCTTCCTTTAGCACTTTAGGATCTTTCTTGCCGACTTCCTGAATCGGCAAGTCGAAGTATTCTTTGGCCGGATAGGGCTTTAAGGGAAAGTCATACTCGCGGAAATTTTCTTCGATCACATCGCGATCCTGGACTTTCATGTATTTGCCGATGACTTTCATGCTGAACTCTTTGTTCGCTTTGTAGTAGTGTATTCCTTCAATCATCGCTTTGGTGAAGTTGAGGAGATCGGCGCGGTTTTTTGTCAGATAAGGCCGCCGTGATACGAAGAAAAGACTGGAATAAGGGATGCCGAGCTTGGACGCGTCCGCGATCAGAGAAAATCCCAGTTTGCGTGCTTGCAAGGTCATTGGCGGGGTGAGCATGGCGGCATCCGCGTTGGCGGTCTCTACGGCGGCAATTCGATTGGCCTGGTTGCCGACTTGCAGCAAAGCCACATCGGTGTCGGGTCTCAGCCCCTCGCGCTGCAAAAGATAACGCGCCGCAAAATCAGCGTTGCTACCGAAACGACTTATGGCGATCCGTTTGACTTCCTTGAGGCTCTTGATGCCCTTCCTGGCGTAAATGCGATTGTCCATGGTGTTTCCCAGCCGGCCGAACATGACCAGCTCCAAGGCCGGCGTTGAGATCACCACTTGGGGCGAGAACATACCGACCTGAGCGTCGCCCGATGACAGCGCGGCGGCTGCCGATGATGCCCCTTGAATGAAGATGAGCTGCACTTGGTTGCCGTACTTTTCAAACAGCCTGGCCTCTTTGGTAATCCACAGGGGCGCGAACTGGCCGACTTCGCTGGTCCAGACGACGTTAATGTTCGCAGCCATGGCCGCGGAACCTTGGCACAATGACATTACGGCGAAAAAACTCGCCACCAGAAGATAACGGCGCGTCTTCATTGAAAATCTCCTTTTATCCAGCCCGGCACCATAATGACGTCAGTTGTGGCCTACCCTATACTGCGTAAAGGTCCAGAGAATCAAGCTCGCGACACTCGCAACGTTCGATTCACGAGGGGAGTAGTATGATCTTGAGGGTCGTGCGCCGGTGTTTTCCGGTATCGCTACGAATCGGGGGTTTCATCGCGTCACCGTTGAACCAACGCCAGCCCAAGCAAGGTAACAATGGGACCCAGTGCGGCGTTGATTTTCAACAGCGTGAACCATTTTTGCCAATGCGTCCGCAAAGGTTCCGGCCAGGAGTCTAATGAGCCGGCCGTTCGGCTGGTGAGCTCGGCAATCTTCGGTCCATACTTGAAAACCTGTAGAGCATGGTGCACCAGCATGGCGAGGAAGAGCGAAAGCTTGATCGCAAGAATTAAGAGATAGTTCTGACCCAGGTGCCCTCCGGTCGTTTCGCCGCGTAGAACCAAATTTATTATTCCCGTGATCAATAACAGCGCGATGGCCGCCCAGGACACGGCTTCAAAGCTAATCCTGCCCCGATTCAACAGTTTCAAACCGAGCACCGGCTTGACCTCGTGCACGGCCGGACCGAAGACGATGAGAAAAAAAACAACTCCGCCCAGCCACATTGCCAGCGCAACGAGGTGGAGCAGGAGACTAGAGCTGTGCAGTAGATTTATCAATGCGATCGAAAATCCGCAGTGCATTGTGCTTAACATCAGCCCGAATGCTTTGCAAACCTGCGGATTTGCCCTTGAAATGACCCATTAGCTATGTTAGCTAATTTGCAGTTTTCCTTCCCATTGCCAAAAACACAAGGATGGATCATTAGATGATGCGCTGGTTGCCAGAGGATGTATCGACCTATGGTCACGAAATCGATTCGTTGTTTTACCTTATTTACTACATTACGGCCGCCACCTTTATTCTCGTCACGGTGTTGATGATCGTATTTCTGGTGATGTATCGGGAACGGCCGGGGCGTCGGGCGATCTACAGCCACGGTAATACCACTCTGGAGATTATCTGGACCATTATTCCGGCGGCTATTCTGATCGTTCTTTCCTTTATGAGCGTCAACACCTGGGCGAAAATAAAAAATACCGTTCCGCCCAGCGATTTTGCCATACAGATCAATGCCAGACAGTTCAATTGGGATGTGATCTATCCGGGAGCCGACGGCAAGCTCGGCACCGACGACGACATCAGATTCGACAACGACGTTCACGTACCGGTCAATAAAGTCGTCCATCTCCATCTCACCGCCAGCGACGTGATCCATAGCTTTTTCATTCCGAATCTTCGATTTAAACAGGACACGGTGCCGGGCCGCACCGTCACCGGGTGGTTCGAAGCGACCAAGCCCGGCAAGTACGAACTGCCCTGTGCCGAGTTGTGCGGCTTCGGCCACTCGGGCATGAAGGGCTGGTTGCACGTCTACAGCGCCGAAGATTACGCCAAGTGGGCGGCGGAAAATTTAGCTCCCAAGCAGCAGTAAAGATCCCTTCTCGGGCGAATTTGTCGACGCGAAATTACGGAGGACTATTAAAGATGAGTCAGACAGTAGCGGCTGGCGCGACACACGCAGTCCATGGACATCATGAACAGCTTGGCTTTTGGAGTACCTATATATTTTCGAACGATCATAAAATGATCGGGCGGCAGTTTTTGTTTCTGGGACTGTTTATGTTGATCGTCGGGGGGCTGCTGGCGATGATGGTGCGCTGGCAACTGGCGTGGCCGGAAACCGCCGTGCCCGGTCTAAGCGCGATTCCCGAGCCGTATCTGTACGAAGGCATCATTCCGCCGAATACCTACAATGCGCTGTTCACCATGCACGCCACCATCATGATTTTCTTCGTCGTCATGCCCATTATGGTCGGCTGCTTCGGCAACTTTCTTATCCCATTGATGATCGGCACGAGAGATATGGCTTTTCCGCTCCTGAACATGCTTTCGTTCTGGGTCGGCGCAGTCGCCGGTGTGATCATGCTGGCGAGTTTTTTCGTCGCCGGCGGACCGGCCGCCGCCGGCTGGACGGGCTATGCGACGCTTTCGGCGAAAGCCGCCTTTACCGGAGTCGGCTTGGGTCAGGATCTCTGGATCATCAGTTTGCTCGTTCTCGGTATCTCTTCGTTGATGGGGTCGATCAACTATATTACCACCATCGTCAATATGAGAGCCCCGGGCATGACCTACTTCCGCATGCCTTTGACGGTCTGGTCTCTTTTCATCACTGCCATTCTTTTGTTGCTGGCGCTGCCGGTGCTGACCGCCGCTCTTGCCATGCTGCTCTTCGATCGTACCCTAGGTACCAGCTTCTTTCTTCCCGAGGGCGGCGGGCAGCCGCTTCTTTGGCAGCACATGTTCTGGTTCTTCGGTCATCCGGAGGTGTATATTCTCGTCCTGCCGGCCATGGGAGTGACTTCCGATCTGCTTTCGACCTTCTCGCGTAAGCCGATCTTCGGCTATCGCGCCATGACCTTCTCCATGATCGCCATCGCCTTTCTCTCGTGGATCGTCTGGGGCCACCACATGTTCGTCAGCGGCATGAATCCGCTCCTGGGCACGGCTTTCATGATGACGACCATGGTGATCGCCGTTCCATCGGCCATCAAAGTCTTTAACTGGCTGGGAACTCTGTGGGGCGGAAACATCCGGCTTACTTCGCCGATGCTGTTTGCGCTTGGGTTCGTTTCGAACTTTTTGATCGGCGGCTTGAGCGGCATCTTCATGGCCTCGACGCCGGTCGACATCTTTATTCACGATACCTATTATATCGTGGCGCATTTTCATTACGTAGTTGCGGGGATTATCTTCGCGCTATTTGCCGCTGTGTATTATTGGTTTCCCAAAATGTTCAGCCGCATGATGAATGAACCTCTGGCGAAAATTCATTTCGTCTTGACTTACATTTTCTTCAATCTGACCTTCTTCCCGATGCACTTTCTCGGCGTCGGCGGGCATATGCGGCGTATCTACAATCCGACACAGTACGAGTTTCTTCTGCCGCTGCAGGACTGGAACGTTTTTATTACAGTGAGCGCATTGCTGCTGGGCTTGTCGCAGGTACCGTTCCTGATCAACTTCTTCTGGAGCCTGTTCGCGGGAAAGAAGGCGGAGCGCAATCCATGGCAAGCCAACACCCTGGAGTGGTCGGCGCCGACGCCGCCGCCGCACGGCAATTTCGAGGTCCAGCCCACGGTATACCGCGGGCCCTATGAATATAGCTCGCCCGAGGTTGAGGAAGATTGGCTGCCGCAGGACAAACCTCTTGCCAAGGCGGCAGTGCGGTCGCATTAGAAAATCGGATGAAAGGTGACAGCAAACGGATCGAGCCGTCCGCGGTCCTTCACGATCCCTCCGTTTCGCCATGGCCGCATCGGCTGGCGGTGATTACCGCCTGCGCGACCTTTCCGCTGCTGTTTATCGGCGGCCTCGTTACCAGTAAGGGCGCGGGTCTGGCGGTGCCGGACTGGCCGACTACCTTCGGCTATAACATGTTTCTTTATCCTTGGTCGAAGATGGTCGGTGGCATCTTTTACGAGCATAGCCATCGGCTCGTCGCATCGGCCGTAGGAATGTTAACGATCGCTCTGGCCGTCTCCTTATGGTTCCAGGAGCGGCGCGGCTGGCTGCGCTGGCTTGGCCTCGCTGCGCTGGTGCTGGTTATCGTGCAGGGAGTTCTGGGCGGGCTGCGGGTCATATTATTGGCGCATGTGCTGGCAATTGTCCATGCCTCGTTGGCTCAAGTGTTTTTTGCGCTTACCGTGAGCCTGGCCTTGTTTACATCGGTGGAGTGGCGCGGGGATCGCGCGGGTCCGCCTCTTGCCGACGGTGCCCGATTGCGCCGGCTCGCCGCCATCACCACGACGCTTATCTATCTGCAAATTGTTTTCGGGGCGGTGCTGCGGCATACCGGCGCGCGACTGGATGCGCACCTGTTGTTCGCCGCTCTGGTAACGGTGCACGTGGTGCTCGTGATCATGCGAATCCTGAAGCTCCATTCGGAACTCCCCGAGCTGGTGCGCCCGGCCTATTTTCTGGGCGGGCTGCTGGTTTTGCAGCTTTTTCTCGGGACCCTATCGTATCTGGCGAAATTTACGACCATACTTAGAGTGGCGGCCGAGGCTACCGTGATGTTAACCACGACTCACCTCGCAGTTGGCGCTTTGATGTTGGTGACCAGTCTGTTTGTGACACTGAGGTCGTATCGTTATTCCAGCGCGCCGAAGCCGGCCGGCGGTCGGAACGTTTTGGCAGAACAGTATTCCGTATGAGCTCGAGCACCGAAACCGTGGATGTGCCCTTCGCCCGTGTCGTTCGTCGCGCCGCCGACTTCTTCGAGCTAGCCAAACCGCGCGTGGTTCTCATGGTCTTGATTACCGCCTTCGTCGGGTTCTATGTCGGTTCGGCGGCGCTCCCCGATTATCTCCGATTGATCAACATGCTGCTCGGCACTGC
This sequence comes from uncultured Syntrophobacteraceae bacterium, assembly GCA_964482425.1. Classification (GTDB taxonomy): domain Bacteria; phylum Desulfobacterota; class Binatia; order UBA9968; family UBA9968; genus WHTF01. The sequence continues at coordinate 23,418 of CAYZXN010000003.1, forward strand.
TTTGGCGGCCGGCGGCACGCTGGCGCTGAACCAGTTCATGGAACGGCAGGGCGACGCTCTCATGCAGCGTACCCGGCACCGGCCGATACCCGACGGCCGCGTGCAGCCGGGGGAAGCTTTCTGGTTCGGCGCGGTGGTAACGCTGGCCGGACTGGCCTATCTGGCGCTGGCGGTCAACGCCATAAGCGCCTGGGTGACTGCACTGATTACCGCCAGCTATCTCCTTTTATATACGCCGATGAAACGCAAGAGCTCTTTGTGCATCCTGGCCGGTGCCGTGCCCGGCGCCTTACCGCCGGTGATCGGTTGGGTAGCGGCGCGCGGCCGGTTGGACATCGATGCCTGGGTCTTGTTTGCAATTTTGTTTCTCTGGCAGGTACCGCATACCCTGGCCATCGCCTGGCTCTACCGCGATGACTATGCCAGGGCGGGAATCCAGTTTCTACCGGTTATCGACCCTGATGGCTCGAGCACCAATCGCCAGATTCTTTCTCATTGCGCCGCGTTGCTGGCCGTGAGTCTGTTGCCGACGCTGCTGGGCCTGGCGGGCGCCGTTTATTTTACGGTTGCGTTTGTTCTGGGCGTTGGATTTCTGGCCAGCGGCGTGCGTCTGGCCATGGAATCTAGCTTGAACGGTGCGCGCCGCTTGTTGTTCGCGTCTCTGATCTACCTTCCGGTTCTGTTGTTGATGATGGCTTTGGACAGGGTGCCGTTATGAATAAAAATTATGCTTTGCTCAACCGAGACGAAGGCCAGGGCGAAAAGAATTGGCGCCTCGCCTCGATCTTGGCCGGGATTATCGTCCTTTACATAACCGCAGTGGTGGCTTTTATCGTCGTTTACTGAAAAGGGTTGAAGCGCAGGTTATGGCACGGACCTCAGCAGCGCGCCGGCTCGACGGGATGGCGCCGCTTACGACGGCGCGACGGCCGGAATTTGGCGGCGGAGAACCGCCCGCGCCGCCGGTGCGGCCGAATGTACCGATCGGTAGCAACGCCTGGCTCGCCACTCTCATGTTTATCGGCGCCGAGCTGATGTTTTTTGCCGGGCTTATCGGTGCTTTCATTGTCTTTCGCTGGGGCAGTCCGATCTGGCCGCCGCCTTTTCAACCGCGCCTGCCGGTTGGTGTCACCGGTGTGAACACGATTATTTTGCTCGGCAGCGCGGTTACCATGCATATGGGCCTGCGCGCTATCCGCTCGGGCGCTAACGGCGGCTTCAAACGAATGCTCGCGCTCACAGCGTTACTCGGCGGTATTTTTCTTATCATTCAGGGCTATGAGTGGGCGCGTCTGATTCATTTCGGACTGACGGTCTCGAGCAGTGTATACGGCGGCTTGTTCTATACGCTGATCGGGTTCCACGCCTTCCATGTTGCCGGCGCGTTGATCTGGCTGGCGGTTGTTATCGTGATCGCCAAACGGGGTGGCTATTCCAAGCAGCAGCACACCGGTATTCAGACTTGCGCCATGTACTGGAACTTCGTCGTAGCTTTGTGGCCGGTCCTATATGGCTTGGTTTATCTCTATTAGAGCATTCTGTTGACAGTCTAAAATCGATACGCTAGTTTTCCACTGTTTAATCATCCGGCGTGCGCAGTTGGGATTAAACAAGAGCGAGGAGCAAACCTTACATAGCGAAGCCGATGGGTCTCTACCTCTGAACCGGACATCAATGATGGCTGTTCGATGGACCAGGTAAGATCTAAACAGTCGACTATGAGCGCGGCGAAAAAGACTTTGAGACTGCACGTCTGGGCGTCTTCACTATTCCAGGTTCGCCCCTCGCTCGCGCGCTACTTAGTGCTGAAACCGGGTTTATGAAACAAAAATTTTCACCGCTCTTAGCGGCGCTCTGCGGCGTCATTGCCGGCCCGGCGCTGGCGCGCGCGTGCGCCGTTTGCCTGACCGGAGCAGTCGACGATTCCGTCGCCGAGGCATTCAACTGGAGCGTATTGTTCTTGATGGCGACCCCCTACACTGTGGCCGGAGCCATCGCCGGGTGGCTGGTTTATGCCAAACGCCGCAATGGCACAAACATTGAGGGCGAAGAGACGCCGAGCGCGCGCGATTAGCATTACAGAAGGAGAGCGGAAGATGAGTGAAGTTGCTGCGGTCCAGCACCAAGTCGAGCCTGCCGAATCGCCTTTGACTCCCGAGAGCTGGGGTAAGCTGGGCATGTGGAATTTCCTGGCCGGCGACGCGATGTCGTTCGGCGGCTTGATTGTAGGGTACGGCATCCTGCGTTATTCGAGCGCCAACTGGCCCGTGCCAGCGGAAGTTTTGGGCATCAACTTGACGGCGATAATGACCTTTTTATTGATCGTTAGCAGCGTAACTATGGTCATTGGTTTGGCAGGAATCCAGGCAGGCGATATTCCGCGGTTCAAAAAGTTTATGGGCTTGACGATTCTTGTCGGGGCGATCTTTCTTGGCCTGCAGGCCTATGAGTGGACCCATTTGATCAATCATACGCTGCCTGAATACAAACTGTCCTTTTCGAATCATCTATTCGCGACGACTTTTTTCGTGCTGACCGGATTTCACGGGCTGCATGTCACCGGCGGCGTCATCTATAACGCGGTGGTGCTTGCCAACGTCAACCGCGGTCGATGGGGCGCTAATCATGTCGAGATTGCCGGCCTGTACTGGCACTTCGTCGACCTGGTGTGGATTTTGATCTTCACGTTTGTTTACCTGCTGTAGCAATTTAGAGGACAAAGATGACATCGACAACGCATACGCATCCCAATTACATGGGAATTTTCTGGATGCTATTAGTGCTCACGGTGGTTGAGGTCGGGATCACTTTTCTTGGACTACCGAAACTTC
>CAYZXN010000004.1:0-11836 GCA_964482425.1 uncultured Syntrophobacteraceae bacterium
TTTGAGAATGCTGCGGCGCATCATCATGTAGAGCCCTGCCGCGTACAAACCGCCGATAACAATTGCCAGCAATAGCTCCAACTTATTCCTCCGCCACAGACAGAACCATGGTCAAGGTAACGCCGAACACCACCAGGTAAACGCCGATATCGAAGAACAGCGGCGTGCCGATATACACCTCGCCGAGCGGCCAAAATTTCATCTGTATCCACTTGCCGGTCAAAAAGGGCTGACCGAGCAAAAGCGAAACTACGCCGCTCCCCATTGCGACCAGTAGTCCGATGGCGATGAAGGTGCGCGGGTCGGCGGTCAGCGCGCGCCGCGTCTGCGCAACGTCATTGGCGATGGCGTGCAGGGCGAAAGCGGCGGCGGCGATCAAACCGCCGACGAAACCGCCGCCGGGCTCGTTGTGACCGCGAAAGAGAATAAAAATCGAAAAGAGCAGGAACAGCGGCAAGAGGAAATAGCTGGAGGTCGATAAGATGAGCGAATTCACTTGGTCTCCTTGGCCAGCCGAAGCTTTAGAAGCGCAAACACGCCGATGGCCGCAATAGCCAGGACGGTGATTTCGCCGAGCGTATCCAGGCCGCGAAAATCGACCAGGATAACGTTGACGATGTTGCGGCCGTGCGCCAGGCTAGCGCTGTTGTCGGTGAAGTAATCGGAAATTTTTGGCTGAAGCTGGGGCCGCGCCGCGGCGATGACGCTGGCGGTGATCAGCACGCCGGCTGTTAGCGCCACGGCGGCGTCGCGCACCCGCACCGCGCCGCTAGAGAAATTGCCGAAGCGCGGCAGATGATAAAACACCAGCACGAACAGTATGACGGTCAGGCTCTCTACCATAATCTGCGTCATGGCGAGATCGGGCGCGCCGAACAGGACAAAGATGAGCGCGACGCTGTAACCGATTACGCCCATGGCGGCGACCGCGCTTAAGCGCGATCGGGTTTGTGTCGTAAATAGCGCAGACGCCAGTATCAGCAGCGCAAGTCCCAGTTCGTAGAAAGTCACATCCCGCGGGTCCATTGCCCCGATGGTTTGGAGGTTTTCCGGCAGTTTATAACCGGCCAGGACCATGGTCGCGGCCACAGCGATTAAAACGTAATAGCGCAGGTAGCCGCTCTGCAGCAGCCGCGTTTGCGCCTTGGCACTGGCATTCAAGCCCGCCAGCGCCGTCGTGTACCCGTACTGCGGTCCCCAATCGCGCAGCGCGTCGAGCCAGCTAAACATCCTGAGCAGTCGCGAACGCAGGAGGAACAAGCTGACGCCGCCCAACAATGTCACCAGGCTCAAGATAAAAACCGGGGTAAAACCATGCCAGAGCATCAGCTCCAGAGTCGCAGGCCGCCTCAACACGGCATAGATGGCCGGTAGTAGAATGTTTCTGTCGACGATAGCCGGCACCACGCCAAGAACTGTACCCGCGATCACCAGCGTGACAGGCCCGAGCCAGAGATCGACGGGCGCTTCGTGGGCATGCTTCGGAGTCGGCTTTTTCTCGCCGATAAACGGTTTGATTCCAACCAGGATGGCCAGGGCCACGAATATCATGCTGCTCAGGACCGACATGATCAGAACTACCGGCTGCGCCGGATCGTTAAGGCTTTCGTAGAGGAGCTCCTTGCCGTAGAAGCCGAAAAACGCCATGACACCGGACATTGAGAGGGCGGCGAGCAATCCCGCCGCCGAACTGATGGGCATTGCCGTTCGCAGTCCGCCGAGACTGTCGACTTCGCGCGTACCCGTCTCGTGGTCGATGGCGCCCGCCAGCATAAACAGCGCGCCTTTGTAAAGTGCATGCCCCATAAGAAAGACAATCATCGCATCGATGGCTCTGGGCGTACCCAAACCGAGAAGCAGGGTCATGATGCCCAACGCGCTGATGGTGGAGTAGGCGAGGATCAGCTTCATGTCGTTTTGCCTGAATCCGATGACGCTCGCAAAGAGCATAGTGGCCGCGCCGAAAACTGTGATTACTCCTGACCATAGGACAGTATCGCCGAGGGCCGGCGTCAGGCGCGCCATGAGATAGATGCCGGCTTTGACCATGGTGGCCGAGTGCAAATAGGCGCTCACCGGTGTCGGCGCTTGCATAGCGCCGGGAAGCCAAAAATGAAACGGGAACTGGGCCGACTTAGTGAATGCGCCGCCGAGTACCAGGACCACGATAGCCGGGTAGAGCGAATGTGCGCGGATGACGTCGCCACGAGTCAGCAGATCAGAGAGCTCGCGGCTATCGCCCGCCTGAGCCATCAGTAAAAAGCCGGCGAGCATGCCCAGCCCGCCAAGGCCGGTAACCAGCAGCGCCTGCAAAGCGGCCGCGCGCGATCCCTCCTTGTCGTGTTCGTAGCCGATGAGAAGAAACGAGCTGACGCTGGTCAATTCCCAAAACATGAACAGCCCCATGGTGTTGTCCGACAGAACCACGCCCAGCATGGAAGCCATGAACATCAGAAGGAAGCCGTAGAAACGTCCGAGGTGAGAATGACCTTTCAGGTAGCCACCGGCGTAAACCAGCACCAGAGCGCCGATGCCGGTAATGAGGAGCGCGAAAAGAAGGCTCAAACCATCGAGCTGAAAGGAGAGATTGATACCGAGGCTCGGCACCCATGGATACGAAACGCGCACGCTGTTTCCCGCGGCGATGGTCTCGGACTGGCGCAGAAAGTAGGCGAACAAGGTCAATGGGAAAATCGCCAGCAGCCACCCCGTTACGCCGCGCGCCATCCGGTAAATCCAAGGTGCAATCAGCGCGAGAACAAAGCCGGACAGCACCGCCGAAACCAGACCCATGATTCTGCTCCTCAGATGATTTTCAAACTCTGTGACTTTAGCGAAAGCATAGAGATGAGTCTACACAAGGAACGAAGATATTCGATGTCCTGAAAACAAAAAAGCGGCAGCGGCCGCGCACTTTCGCCAGGCGCGGCGGAAATCTGCGACTTTTGAGTCGCGCCATGCTGGCATGATCTCTGCGTATCACAAAATTACTGCAGAGCATCACGCTTGAATGTTTAGGAACCAGAAAGGAAAAGGAGGTGATTGAGATGGCCGAGCAGCAGTGTGCCCATGAGGGCTGCGAATGTGAGATGGAGCAGGGGAAGGGCGTTTCTAAAGGCGGTCAATTTTTTTGCAGCGATCATTGCGCCAATGCCGGCGCTTCCGTTAGCGAGAATTGCGATTGCGGGCATGACGATTGCCGCTAATCAATAGAGTACGATAGGGGCGCGGAATAACACGCGCCCTATCGTCTTCCCATGGCGAAAGCTGTCTTTTGAATAGTCGATCCGTCACTGGCTGGGACCAGTCCAGCGCGATACTCCGCAAAGCGCCGCGACAGATCACTTATTCAGGAAACGGTTGCGCACATTCGTTGTTGCGGAGTCTCGTTGGATGATCTTTCACATCGTGTTGCAAACCTGACATACTACATCGGCTAAACTTTCGCTTGTGGGACGTGATCGCGGCGCCCGGCGCGGACAGGCCTTCGGCCCGCCGCAAGGATCATGCCCTGGCGCACAACGAAAACAGGAGGAGTGCCGTGAGTATTCATCCGTTGGCGGGAAAGCCCGCGCCAAAAGAGATGTTGATAGATATCGCGGAGATCGAAAACGCTTACTACCAACGAGTTCCCGATGCCGATAATCCCTCGCAAAGAGTGAGTTTCGGCACCAGCGGACATCGTGGTAGCCCGCTCGACGGCTCGCTCAACGAAGCGCACATTTTGGCGATGACGCAAGCGATTTGCGATTACCGAGCGAGGCACGATATTGCCGGCCCACTGTTTATGGGCAAGGATACTCACGCGGTTTCGGCGCCCGCACAACGCACCGCCCTGGAGGTTCTGGCCGCCAATCACACCGAAACCGTCATCCAACGCGATGATGGCTTTACGCCGACGCCGTCGATCTCGCGCGCGATACTCAATCACAATCGTCACGGACGGAACGGCATTGCCGATGGCATCGTGGTCACACCGTCGCACAACCCACCGGCCGACGGCGGGTTCAAATACAATCCGCCCAATGGCGGTCCGGCCGACACCGACGTTACGGATTGGATCCAACAACGAGCCAACGAGTTGCTCAAGAACGGTAATCGACAGGTTAAACGAATGTCTCACGGCGCCGCTCTCAAGGCTGCCAACGTTCATCAGCATGATCTTTTGACGGCGTATGTCGATGATCTGAGCAAAGTCGTCGACATGGAGGCGATCGGCGCAGGTCTTGTGAAAATCGCCGTCGATCCCTTGGGCGGCGCAGCGGTTTCTTATTGGCAGACCATCGGTGAGCGCTTTCGTTTGGATCTGACGGTGGTCAATACCAAGATCGATCCCACTTTCAGTTTCATGACGCTGGATCACGACGGCAAAATCCGCATGGACTGCTCGAGCCCTTACGCCATGGCAAGCTTAGTCAGCTTGAAGGATCGCTATCAGGTCGCCGTGGGCAACGATGCCGATGCCGATCGCCACGGCATCGTGACGCCTGAAGCAGGGTTAATGAATCCCAATCACTATTTAGCGGTCGCCATTGACTATCTTTTGGCCAACCGGCCGACCTGGAATGCCCGGGCCGCGATCGGCAAGACTCTGGTGAGCAGTTCGCTGATAGATCGCGTGGTCGAACTGCGCGGCCGCCGGTTACTCGAAGTGCCGGTGGGCTTCAAGTGGTTCTCCCAGGGATTGCTCGACGGCTCGATTTGCTTTGGCGGCGAGGAAAGCGCCGGGGCCAGCTTCCTGTGCCGCGACGGCACGGTCTGGACCACTGATAAAGATGGAATCATTTTGAGCTTGCTGGCAGCTGAGATCATCGCAATCACGGGAAAGGATCCGGCGCAACGCTACGAAGAGCTGACGCGAGAGCTCGGCAAGCCTTATTATGCGCGCACAGACGTGCCGGCAAACGCAGCGCAAAAGGCCGCGCTTAAAAAACTCAGCACCGATGACTTGGCGGCGCGCGAGCTGGCGGGGGAGGCGATCACCGCGAAACTCACGCGCGCGTCGGGAAATGGCGCCGAGATCGGCGGTCTCAAGGTCAGTTCGCAAAACGGTTGGTTTGCGGTTCGCCCGTCCGGAACCGAAGATTTATGTAAGATCTATGCGGAAAGCCTCAACAGCGAAGAGCATCTTAAGAGAATTCAGGAAGAGGCCTGGCAGATGATGCAATCGGTATTTGACAAAGCCGGCGCTTGATCGAAAAATAAGAAATAAATGATATCGACAAACCGCCGCAAGAATTTGTTAAGCAATAAACGTGGTGGAAGCACAAGCAGCGAATACAGCTTTCTGGTGCACGCCATGGCGGTTGCGCCGGATGAAGTATCGATGAGTCAACCTATGCGGGAGAATCGGAATGAAATCCAACGAACCGGTAGTTTTGAAGCGCGATTGCGAAGCAATCCAGATTCCCAGCGGCCAGCACGTTATGCTGCCGGCAGGTAGCCAACTGACGATTACGCAATCGCTGGGAGGCGCTTACACCGCGGCCACGGACCAAGGATATCTTGTGCGCATCGCCAACAAGGACGCCGACGCCATCGGCATGGAGGTCGAGAAGGCCGGCCCTGAAGAGCCAGCCGCTCCGGCGGAGCCAGTGGACCTTGAGAAACAGGTTTGGGATCAGCTGAAGACCTGTTTCGATCCCGAAATTCCGGTCAACATTGTTGACCTCGGCCTCGTCTATCATTGCCAGGTAACGCCACTGTCCGAAGGCGGCAACAGAGTTGATGTGAAGTTTACTCTGACTGCGCCGGGTTGCGGTATGGCCGGAGTGCTGCAAGCCGACATGGACAGCAAGATTCGCAACCTGCCGCGCGTAAACGATGTCAATATCGAAGTAGTTTTTGAACCGCCGTGGGATCAAAGCATGATGTCGGATGCGGCAAAGCTTCAGCTTGGCTTCATGTAACTGATTTCGGTGTAACATCTTTTAACAGCCCGTGATGACGCCCTTGGTTGTGCACATTGTGCGCACTCCCGTCGGGCTAAATTAGCCCTGCAGACGCTTGACGAGCGGTGCTCTTCCGAAGCTTCAAGCGATACGTGCTGGCGCGCATGTAAAAATATCGGGCTTACTCGAGCGATTATCCAGCGCCTGTGTAAACATCCTTCACAAATCTTCCAGACAGCGTTTTTCCAAGTACCTTCACTGAAGATAAACACCTGCAATACAAGCGACTTCTGGTTATGGTTTACAACTTGCTAACCCCTTGCCGACAGGGGAGGGTTGCAATGAAAAAACCAGTGACATCAATGTCGCAAGCAATTCATCTGAACGATCTGTTCGAGCCTGACGTCATGACGGGCTTCGAATTCTCCAGAGTCTATAGGCAAAAAGCCCATTATGAGCCCGAGGAAAGGCTCATGTTCGCGGTGCTGGCGGATGCCATCGATTGCTTTCAAAGGTATTGCGATGCCGACAGTAAAAGATTTCGCGCGCTGTCGAACCAGGCCGAAGCATGGATTTTAAGTAATGATGAACGCTCGCCGTTTTCGTTCGCCAATATTTGCGAGACGCTGAATATCGATCCGGTTTATCTACGGTTGGGTCTGCTGCGTTGGCGCGCCGATCGGCTAACCAAGAATGCGGCGAAAAAGCGATCCAAAGTCCGCTTGATATCGGGACGGGTAAAGAGTCACGAGATTCGCGTGTGAGGCGTCGGCAGAATTCCGCTGAGCTTTCAGTCAACGGAGATAACGACGTCCCAATATAACACCGGGAGGTGCGTGCGGAGCAGGCGCGGAGTGTCTGAGTCAATGGCTTCACAGCCCATGGCAAAGACCCATGGCTGGCGATCACCACCTCGTGCTGGTTCTTATGGGATGTTCGACTGCACGCTCCAAATACCCCACGGAGCGTTTTTTGACTGGTCACCTGTAGACATTGGACATTGCCAGTTTCTCTCAGACCGTTCTGAGCTGACGAAGGGCGACAGGATGTGGCGCATACAATTCAGCTGACAGTAGTCGCAAAGGAGGTCCCATGAAATTCGCGGGAGTGCTCGCATTAACTTGCGCAATTCTACTAGGAGGTGGCCAACCCATTGTAGAGGCGCAGGAGCCATTCTATCGGGGCAAGACTATCACCGTTGTCGTCGGTTTTACTTCGGGCGGCTTCTATGACCGCTGGTCGCGTCTGCTTGCGCGTTACGTCCCTAAGTACCTGCCCGGTAATCCTGAGATGATTGTGCAGAATATGCCCGGCGCCGGCGGCCTGATCGCAGCAAATCACGTTTACAGTGTGGCGAAGAGTGACGGGCTTGCCATCGGCATGACTTCCTATGGAATGTACCTGGATCAATTGGTGGGGCGCCCGGAGGTTCAATATGACGTGCGCGAGTTCAAGTGGATAGGCTCGCCGGAAAAAAGCGAAGTACTTTTATACATGCGCAGTGATGCGCCTTACAAATCTATCGAAGACATCCGCAAGGCCAGTACGCCGCCCAAGTGTGGATCGACTGGAACTGCGGGTACGGACTATATTCTGGCGCGCCTGCTCGAAGAAGTTCTCGGCGCTAAGATTGAGACCGTTCTGGGTTATCCCGGCGGCAGCGAAATAGATCTCGCGGTGGAGAGAGGCGAGGTTCAGTGCCGCGGACTGACCGCGGCGCCGTTCTTCGGGCGCGAACCCTTTATTTCCTGGCGCAAGAACAATTTTGTCAATGTCCTACTTTACGGCGGCCTGAAGCGCGACCCGCGCATACCCGATACGCCGACGATCTACGAGATTTTCGAAAAAGAAACGCCGCCTTAAGATAGCCGCAGGGTCGCCGATGTCATTCTGCGGGGCGGAGATTTCGGCCGGCCCTGGGTTATGCCTCCGGCAACGCCACCAGAGGTGATTCAGACGATGCGCAATGCGTACGCCAAGGCGATGGCGGACCCGGCGCTGCTGGATGAAGCGAAGAAAGGAAAGCTGGACGTCGAGTATGTTCCGGGGGAGGAACTGCAAAAGCTCGCCGAAAAAATGATGAGCCAACCACCGGCCGTGGTCGCGCGTGTTAAGAGGCTGCTCGGCAAGAAATAACCGCACAATCGGTTGTCGAAAATTCAAACACGGAGGTTTTTATGTTCTACCGGTTCATTTACGCAACATGCATCTCGTTGGCGCTAGGCTGGCTGACTTCTACGGCTAGCGCCCAGACGCCTTATTACGAAGGTAAAACCATCACGATTGTCGCCGGCACCAAAGCGGGTGACGTTTATGACCTCTATGCACGGCTCTTTTCCGAGCACCTGCCGAAGTACATCCCGGGCAAGCCGAACATCATTGTGCAGAATATGGCCGGCGCGGGTTCTATGATCGCCGCTAATTTCGTCTATAACGTGGCGAACACCGACGGAACGACCATCGGCGCGGTTTTCCCGGCATTGTATTTCGATCAGATCATCGGGCGATCCGAGGTCAAGTGCGACTGGAACAAGTATGCCTGGATCGGCAGCCCGGTCACCTCGAACCATTTGCTCTATATGCGCGCGGATTCTCCGTACAAGACCATTCACAATGTCGTCAAGTCTTCCAGCCCTCCCAAATGCGGCGCAACCGGAACCAGTTCGACCGCTTACTATGTTCCGAAGCTGCTGAACGAGGTCATCGGAACCAATTTTGAGGTTGTTCTTGGATATCAATCCGGTCAGGACATCGACCTCTCCGTCGAACGTGGCGAGGTGATTTGCCGGGCGTTCACCGTTACCGCCTTTCACGCGCGGGAGCCGTTTATTTCCTGGCGCAAAAAAAACTTCGTCAACGTTTTGGTGCAGACCGGCAAGAAGAGAGACGCTCGGTTAAAGGACACGCCGACGATCTACGAGCTGATGGATAAATACCAGACTTCCAAGGCCGGTCGAAACCTGGCGACGCTGGTCCTCGCCGCCGGGGATTTCGGGCGTCCCTATGTGATGCCGCCGAACACGCCGGCGGAACAGATAAAAACGATGCGCGATGCATTCGAGAAAACTATGAAGGACAAGAATTTCATCAGTGCCGCCGAGAAGAGAAAATTGGAGCTCGATCCGACGAGCGGCGAAGAGCTTGAAAAGCTCGCCAAAGAAGTCACCAGTCAATCGTCCGAAGTTGTCGCCAGAACCAAAAAATTGCTCGCGAAGTGAGGCTGGCGCTGAGAGAATTTCAAAAATAGAGAAAGGAAAAAACACGATGAGATCGATTTCATGCAGAATGGTCGTGCTTTTTGGTTTTCTTAGCATGAATATCCCCGCCGTGACCATGGCCGAGGATTTTTATCAGGGTAAGACGCTGCGCATGATGGTTTTTGGAGCCCCCGGCGGCGGCTATGATACCTACACCCGGATGCTCGCGCGCCATTTCGGCCGCCATATTCCCGGCAATCCTTCTACAGTCGTCGAGAACATGACGGGCGCCGGCGGTCTGGTGTTGGCCAATTATTTGTACAAGCGCGCGGAGCCGGACGGCTTGAGCGTCGGCACTTTCAACAATTCACTGATCGTGCAACGGGCTTTGGGCGACCCCAGAATCCGGATTGATTTCGAAAAATTTGGCTGGGTAGGAGCGCCGAGTGTCGGTGCGCCAGTGTGCATGGTGATGGGTTCCACCGGATTGAAAACGCTCGAAGATGTCTTGGAGTACGACAAGCCGCTCAAAGTGGGAGCGACCCGTGCCGGCTCGACGGGTTACGATTTGCCTCTAATCATGAATAAAACTTTGGGAACTAATTTCGAGGTCGTGCCCGGCTTTTCCGGCACAGCTACGACCCGTGTCGCTCTGCAGAAAGGCGAGTTGCAGGCGTTCTGCTCTCAATGGGAATCCATGCGCGTCACCGCGCGTTCAATGCTGGACGCGCCGGGCGATAAGAAGCTTATCCCCTTCATCATCAATGAGAGAGCGTGGGACGATCCGCAAGTGAAAAATCTTCCGACGTTCAAGGAAGCGATCAAAGATCCCAAGAAATACGCAATCTATGAAAGTTGGGCGTTCCAAATGGATTTTCAACGAGCGTTTTCAGCGCCGCCTGGAACGCCCAAGGGACGCATAGATATACTGCGCGACGCATTCATGAAAACTTTAAAAGATCCGGAACTTGTAAAGGAAGCTGAAAAAATGGATCTCGTCATCACCCCCGTGCCCGGTGAAAAGGTCGAGAAGCTTGTCGGGCAAATTCTAGACATGCCGGCGGACGTCAAGGAAAGCCTGTCTTTCCTTGTGCGCAAGCAAGGAAAATAACGTGAGTGTGTGACCGATCAGACAGAGAAGACGCCGCGTGGAGGGCAGAGCATGATTGTAACCAAGCATTCGAATATTTTCGCGGCCCACTGCCTGCTGCTGGCGGCAGTGGGCATGATAGGTTGCGCAATGCCTCGGTTGCCGGCGGCTAACGTGCGATATCCGACCCAGACACCAGTGACACCTCCGCTTACGCCGGCATCGAATATTCGCACGGCGCAGGCACAGACGAGTCTTGAGACGCTGCGTCGCGGGGAGCCGATTGCGACTTACGAGGGCATCGTCCTGAAGGATATTTTCTTCGAATTTAACAGCTTTGATCTTTCAGATGACGCGCGCGCTACCTTGAGAGCCGCCGCCGATTGGCTCAGGGATCATCCCGTGGTCCGAGCCGAAATTGAAGGTCACTCGGATGAGCGTGGTACCAGCGAATACAACTTGGCTTTGGGCGCGAAAAGGGCGTATGCGGCCAAAGACTTTCTGATTTCCATGGGGATTTCCGAACACCGCCTTTCGACTATCAGTTACGGGGAAGAAATCCCCGTCTGTCGTGAAGCCAACGAGCAATGCTGGCAGAGAAACCGCCGTGCTCGCTTTGTGCCATCGAGCGGCACCCCGGGGGTTTAATCGCCGGGACGATTAAATCGCACCGGAGACGGCATCACCTAATCGTGCTCTCCGATGCAGTGCTGGCGCTCGAGTACAAGGTGGGGGATGTATGAAGTAAGCTAATCTATGATGATTGGCGGAGAAGGGAGGGAGTCGAACCCTCCGGGAACCTTACGGCCCCCAGACTGGTTTTGAAGACCAGCGGCACCACCGGGCACCTTCCTTCTCCATAATTAAAGGATTTAGCTATTTGCTGACTGCTTCCTTTTCTTGTAGCAATTCCCGTAACAATTTTCGACTGAGCGGCAGTGCCGAACGCTTTGGATATCTGCTGCTGCTCCACGTAGCGCTTATCCATCTGAACGGAACTGTGATCGCTGGCGAGATCGCGGTATCGACGTTGATTCCCTGGCAAGCCCAATGAGTCAGCGCAGAGTTGCGGTAGTTATGAAAAATAAACTTCCGAACCCCTGTCAACACGATGGTTCTTTCAACCTGGTACTCAAGCTGCCCCCCTCGGCTTTGAGGGCATCGCCAAGCATAAGGACATCTGTTACGAATCTGGTAATGAACCATTGCATGCATGGCTCAAGCACCAGGTGAACAAGGGCAAGAGTTCGCATCGGCGGCTACACGCCAGTCAATCCGCTCGATGCCCTCAACGTCGATTACTACGATGACACCGGCAAGCTTGATCTATGCGGCGAAAGAAACGGCTCTGTACCGCGATAGTGGGGGGATGTGTGGGATTCGGTTGCGAGATCCCGAGACCGACGCTTGCCTGCTCTCGAACTTACCCGAGAAGAAGCGCACCCAAAGGGGGCGCTCACGCAAGAAGAGATGAAAAATTGTCTCTGGCTCCGCCCGGGGGTGCTGCGGGGACGGCGGTGCCCCGGTCAAAACTGTCCCATTGCTGAGACTCAACTACTGCCCCGCTCTGCCAGCAGAAGGTCGTTCAACTGAAAGTGTGGATAAAGTGTTGATAACTCCGTGTCTGGCCTGCGGAGGTGCCGTTCTGAAAAGCCTCG
>CAYZXN010000005.1:0-5470 GCA_964482425.1 uncultured Syntrophobacteraceae bacterium
CGAAAGGATAAAGGATGAGCAAGACTTCGGGGATAGGGCGGGAGGATATTAAGATCGTGCAAGGAGAAAGTTTATGAGGCCAAACAGATTAGCGTTTTGGCGCTCTGGATTTCGCCTTGATATTTCTGACGATGCTGACGAATATCCCTTTCGACTCACCGGTTTCCCTCTTGAGCGCAGCCAGTCTCTGTTCCGGGATCAATCCAGATTCGGCGAGTAATTCCAGCCAGCATTCGGTTTCTTCTAATTCCTGCAAAGAGCCTTCGATTTTGCTAATAAAGTCGGCGTTGGACTTTGCTCATGACGCTTCCCGATACTGCGCACCGACCGACGTGCCAGATCGCAAGGCCTGACGGCCCATCAGCTGCGCTTCTGTTCTTTTGGGCAATTCAGCAAATAGCCGGATTATAGAAAGTGCGTATTCCTTGGTCCTGACCTTGAGATCACTGTTGACCATAATGAGTGGATTTCATCCTTTATCCTTCAGGCTAATCCTTTCAAGCACCGACCGCTGTGCCATCGGCCTGCCGAAGTTGCGCTGAAATTGTCATCGACAGAAAGGGCATTGTCAGCTTCCCGGTGCGGCGATGTTGCTCGCGCTTCAAATTTTCTATAGATACCTGTAGATATCATCGGCACCAATTTAGGAGGTAGGATCATGGTAAATTCAACGGAGCGCCCGCTGGCGGATGCGCTCGAGGCAATCAAAACGCGCCGCACGGTGAAAGAATATCTTCCCACCGAGATTCCCCGGGAGTGGATCGAGGAGCTGCTCGACGCGGCGCACTGGGCGCCCAACCACAAACTGACTCATCCCTGGCGTTTCCACGTGTTTACCGGAGAAGGGCGCGAGCGGCTGGTCGAAGCGCGACAGGCGTCGGTGCGCTGGGCAGCGGAAAAAAAGGGCCAGCAGCCGAGCGAAGAGGACCTCAACTTCGCCCGGGCGAAGTGTTTTTCGTCCCCGGTGGTGATCATCGTTTCGATGGTGGGCGACGACAACAAGATCGTCGACCAGGAGAACTATGCGGCCTGCTGGTGCGCGATCGAGAATTTGCTGGTCGCGGCGAACGCGCGAGGCCTGGGCAGCTACCCGAGCACGGGCGCGTGGATCGACCAGAATTTTGTCGGCCCGGTTCTCGGACTAACGGAGAAAGAGCGGCCGGTGGCGTGCATTTTCCTGGGCTACTCCGAGCAGAAGACCATGGCCAAGCGTCTGCCGGTAGAGCGCCATACCACCTGGTACACCGAGGCGTGAAAATGTCGCCTGAGTAAAGTGGGGCCACCTTGCCGGCTTTTGTCAAAGCGTGCTCAAGGCCGTTCTCGAATGAGACATCCTTGCGCGGTCTGTGCGCGTTAAAGGCCGGCGTCCTGCGTGTTCAAGATATGGCCCTCCTGGCTTGATCTTGTTCGAGGTTCAGCGGACGCTTTTCGGGTTGAATGACGCTCCAAGACACACCCAGCCGGGCACGAACCGCCAGGTTCCTGCCCGGTCAGAATTGGCACATTAATCGCCGCTATTGGGATCACAGCGAACGCAACTCAAGTCCAGTAAAGGATTCGAGCACTTGGCAGATGCTCCGGAATCGCCTTCCCGAAAAACTCACGCATCTCCTTCATCAACTCAGCCGGATAGACGTATTTCAAGGAGCCGAACTTAGTGCGCTTCCTGGCTCTGGTCTCCTCGTCCATATCGAGGGTGGAGGCATTGTACCACCCTTTCAAAACCGTCTTCGATTTCGGCGTGAAGCGGTGTGTAATAAGTTCCATAGTCAAATCGACATTTGGCAAACCAGCAAGCGCCGAAGCAGCCTGGCGTAGCAATAGCCTGTAAGCTTCGCGCCAATCACCGTGCGGCATGATCGGCGCGATCGTAAGCCCAACCGGATAACCTGCGAGCGCTGCGCGCCGCATGGCCTTGAGGCGCGCAGGCATGCCGGCGGTGCCGCCTTCAAAGCATGCCACCGCAGCGCTATTGACTGAGAACCGAATGCGCGTGCGATTGCTATGACGCAGGGTGAGAAGTGGATCGAGATTGTCGTATTTTGTCGTGAAGCGCAGTTGCACCGGCGCTTGCCATGCGCCGAAATGACAGATTGTCTTGGCCAGCGAGCCCGTGAGATGTTCGATGCCCAGTGGATCGGTGTAGCACGAGGCTTCATAGGTGGTGCCTTCATCGGCGCGCGTCTGGGAAGCGGAGGTCACACGGCCCCGTCCGGCATAGTCGGGCAGGCCGTCCAGAATCTCTTCGATATTGGCATAAACGCGCGTCACAGGTGGGCCGCTGAGCGAACCGGCGAGGTAACAATATTGACAATGTGCCGGGCAGCCTTCGGCCAAATCGAAGCGCCAATCGGCGCTGGGCGGAATCGGCTGGAGTTTTCGCTTCGAAGAGGGCGAGATGACGACGGCAAGTGTAGAGTTCGCGTCCATGTATGCACGTCGCGGATCGTCGTTCACAAGTCCGCGCAAGCGATTGGAACTTAACTCGACTATTTCTGCGCCCAAAGAAGCAGCTTTCTCAGCAATGCTCCGGCCATGCGCTAATTCACGTGCTGCAGGTGTTATCAGGACCCGCCTGGGACGCCAGAGTTTCAGCTGTTTATGTGCGCATACAGATTCTGAGTGCATGTAATCACCCCAACGGAAGACGGAATGCTGAGACCCATACCTGCACCTTAGAAGGCGTAACGCACTTCGCAGTATGGTAAGGTGCGTTTTAACGTGCCGAGAAAAAAATCGAGATAGCGGCGCTTGTCGTGTACTTTGTAGCGCAGGTTCCACATGCCGTTCTGGCTGAGCTTTTTCTGCTGCAGCTCCGGCTGCCACAGCCAATCCTCGGCTCTGGGATGCCAGCGTAAGTTAACTGCGTGCAGGGCTGCATTGTGCGTGAGGAAAATGACTTCCGCCTTAAGCTGCTCTTTCGCGGCAGAGGACAACGTCTCATCCAAATTCTTGAAGAGTTCAACGTAATCAGTCTCCCAGCCGTCATACACAATCACCGGGGAAAAATTGATGTGGACCTCATAGCCTGCGTCGACGAAATCATTAATGGCCGCGATCCGTTTGCTCACCGGCGAAGTGCGCACGTCGACAACTTGCGCGACGCGCTCGGGCATCAAGGAAAAGCGAATGCGGGTCTTGCGTTGAGGATCGTAGCCGAGCAGATCGCGATTGACGTATTTTGTCGCGAAGCTGCCCTTGGCGTTCGGAATAGAACAAAAAGCCGCGATAAGGTCGCGCACGTTGTCGGAGACCAGGGCATCGACGGACACATCGCCGTTCTCGCCGAGATCGTAGACCCAGAGTTTGGAATCAACCTGATCCGCTGTCGGCTTCACGCCCTGACGGGCCGCATGTCGCGCCAGCGCGGCGCAGATCTGCTCGATATTGACGAAAATAGTGATCGGATTGGCGTAGCCCTTACGCCGCGGCACATAGCAGTAAGCACATGCCATGGCGCAGCCGTTTGACGTGGACGGTGCGATAAAGTTGGAACTGCGCTCGTTCGGCCGCATGCTCATGCTCTTCTTGACGCCGAGCACCAGGGTATGTTGCTTGATGTGCAGCCAGTCTTCAGCGTTACCCTCATTGCCGTAAAGAGTTGGGATGTTGTTATGTGAGGGAACAATGATGCGCCGCGCGTCCGGATAGCGCGCGAGCACCTGGCGGCCGCGATCATAGGTTTCAACCGCCGGCTCCATGTAGATTGTCTGAATATCTAGAATATCGCTGGGAAGTGCCATGCGTCTAAGATATCAGTATTGCCGACGTTGGCTTCACCTTCAACCTTGTGCGTCAACTAACCACACCACCGGGTCGTGCCGCATTCATACAATCAGCGCAGGATCGAAAACGGCAGGCAAAATTTTGAGCTGGATCGAGCAGATCAATCTGGACGTTAGAACTTCTTAGTTCGGTCGAGGTTTGGCGCACTTCTCGACAAAGGCTTTTATTACCTGATTGAACGTCTCGGGCTGTTCACGGTAGCAGAAGTGGCCAGCCTCGTTGATGATGTGCATTTCCGACTTGGGATTACTGTCGGCGATGATTTCGAACAGCGCGTGGCCGCGTTTGAGTTGCGCCGTTGGATCGTTGTAGCCCCAAATTAGCAACGTTGGCTGGGTGAGCTTGCCTTGCATGATCCAATTGAGCGTCTCTTCTTTGTGCAGCGCCAACTGCGTGAAGAATTGCTTTTTCTTTAGCCCCTCGTCCTCCATCTTGCGGACGGTTTCCTGGTACTTTTCCGATTTGGCGATATCTTCACAAGTGTCGAGCCAGTTTTGGGTGATGTGGTTCGGTCTGAAGGAGTAATGCTCGATGCACCAGCGTTGGCTTTCGCGGCTCAGGTGCGGCTTGGGCGCATTGGCCATAATGTATTCGGTCTTCGAGGGTCCCGGCGCAAGAGTGCCGCTGTCGACGATGACACAGGAGCGAACCAGTTCCGGATGATCCAGGGTGAGTCGCGTGACGACGTAGCCGCCGCGCGAGTGACCGATGACGTGAACATTCTTAAGCCCGAGCGCCTGTAATAAGCCCGCCGCATGCTTTACCGTCGCTGCCATGGTGTAGTCGGCGTCGGATTGTGGATTGCCGGTATAGCCTTGCCCGAGCTTGTCCATGGCAATGACGCGAAACCGCTGCGCAAGAACGTCGAAATTGAACTCCCAGTCAATGGCACTTTCGCACGCGTCCGGCGTGCCCATGTGGCTGCCATGCACCAGTAACAGCACCTCGCCGCTGCCCTTATGGAAATAGCGGGTTCTGATTCCATCAACGTCAATAAACTTTTCGCCGGTCATCATGAGCGAATCCTCCAGCTGCTCGAATAGTCGAAAGCTGTAGCGATTGTCAACGATTGTTTAGCGTCACTGCCGGGTCGGACCAAGGCAACTTCTCCTCTGGCACATCACTCACCAAGAAAGTTTTGTTCAAGACGCTGAAGTCGGTCAACCGCTGCACTTCGTGCAAGACGTTCGAAAGCAACGGGTCTACTCGCGTGGCGAGGGGATACCGTTCATCGGTTCAACCGTTCAACGACGGAAAGATATACCCGTTCCAAATGTTCCAAGCGCTTCGCGCTGTTCCAAACTTGTCAGGCGTTCCGGAGGTTCAAACATTCGGAATGGTTCAATCGTCCAAGAGTCCAAGGACAGAACGATAACTAAGCCGGTTCCAGTCGATCCAATGGTTCCACTGCTACGCTCCGTTCAAGACTATCCAGATCGCAGCCGTTCGCCAGTTCAACAACAGCCGAACAGGAACCCGTGCCGGCGGTTCCGCACGTTCCGGAGTTTCCTGAAACTTAATTTGCCAGCACCGCGTTCATCCGCTTGATAACCTCGGGCGGCTGGCCCACGACCTCGGCTGCGAGCGCTTGGAGCTTCTCGCCGCTTACGGGGTCCGGTTCCCAGCGGCGTTTTTCCGCCTCGGCCAAAAGCTCGGGATCTTTCATCGCCTTCATAAAACCCTC
>CAYZXN010000006.1:0-8911 GCA_964482425.1 uncultured Syntrophobacteraceae bacterium
CGATCGGTGTCTCACCGGAGACCAAGGCGGTGACGGCAAGAGGCGCGCCGACGAGAAGCACCAAATCGACGTCGAGCCCATGCTTGGCGTAAAAACCCATCTCTTTGGCGGTCCAGATCGTCGCTTGAGTCGGCGCAATCACTGTATAGGCGACACTGAGTTTTTCCAGAGTCTGCGCGGAGGCAAAGGTCGCCGTCAGGGTCAGCACGAGTCCCGCAGAGAGAAACGAACTCAACTTCTCAAATAAACGATGCGTCATCGTAGGATCTCCTTGCTACTGCTGTTACCTGCAACGGCTCCTCTATTAAATTAAATTACTTTCCGGTGATCGCGTGATCGTCTTTGCCGGGTTCATAAGGTCGCGTGTCGCGCGCGAGATCGATTCGATTTAAGACCTCGTCGGGCGCCTGCGCATCTCTCGGGAAATCGTACGGCGGCAGTGGTTTGGTCGCATCGAAGATCAGCTTGGTTTCCATGGGCCCCTTATCCAGACGATTATGGCCGTAGGCGGTGGGATTTAGATGCGAGCCGATGATGTTAGGAATGATGACTAGGTCCCGATCCGCCTGGAAGCGCATGGCCAATGCCCACAGCACCTGCGTTTCATTGAAAACGTCGACGTCATCATCCACCACAATCACATGTTTGATGCTCGGATCGGTGACGAAAGCCGCCAGTGCCGCCTGCTTGGGCTCGCCTTCGGCGCGCTTTTTAACCGAAATGTAGCAGTGCGCCCGCGCCGCACCGGAAATCGGCAAATTGACGCCCGCCGTACTGGGTACAGCTTCCTGAATGCGCCGCAGCAAACTGCCCAGACGCGGCGCGGCGCCGATAATATTGTGTTCGAAATGCGCGCTGTGGATGCTCTGATAGATCGGATTCTTGCGCATGGTGATGGCGGTGACTTCAATATACGGCTGCTCGCCTTGTTTATAGTAATAGTGCGGCCATTCGCCGAACGGGCCTTCGTACTGCCGCTTCTTGGGCGGCACAACCCCTTCAATAACGATTTCGCAACGCGCCGGCACCATGAGATCCACCGTCTCTGCTTTGACGACCTCCAAAGATTGACCGAGAAATCCGCCGGCAATCTCCAGTTCGGAGCCGACGCCGGCTTGCCGGCTGACAGCGGCCATGTTCAAGGCCGGGTGATGACCGATAGCGAGTGCAACCTCCATCGCCTCATTGTGATCTTCGTACTCGGCTCGGATGTAGTTGCCATGGTTTGCCGGATTGATCATCAAGCCCAATTGTCGTTTACCTTGTTTCTGATGACGATAAAGACCTACGTTGATCGCGCCGGTGCCCCGCTCCTTACAGATCAATGCCGCAGCATTGATATAGGCGCCGGCATCTCCTTCGTTATGGGTCAGCACCGGCAGCAAATCGAGATCGACGGCATCTCCTTTCAAGATGACTTCTTTGCATGGCGCATCGTTGGCGGATACTTCCTTGACCGGCAGCGGATTGTGTTCTCTGTGGGCCAGATCTTTGACCATCTGCGGTACCGTCGGCGAACCCAGGGATAAAGCCAAGCGCTCGTAAGTCGCGCCGAGATTGATAACCAGCGGAATTTTAGAACCCTTGATCTTTTTGAAGAATACCAGCGGGAATTTGTTTTCCCGTTCAAATTTTTCGACAATGGCGCTGGCTTCATAGCGGGGATCGACCTCGCGGTCGACAACCACTACATCTTTGGGCCGCTTTTCCAACAGTTCGTCCATGTAGCTCCGCAAATCTTTCGACATCTGGGTTTACCTCCCCGTTTTGGATGACGTGGACAGCTTGAGTCCTACCTGGGGGATGACGCTTAGAGCCTCTATCAATTCATAAAACCGACGGCTTAGCTATATTGCGAAACCGACCGCGCCTGTCAAGCGAACGTTGATGGCGCGTGCGGCATACGCCACATCGTTGGCTCGCCAGGTCATCATAATAAATAGTTCTATTCGGTGCGGTTGAACTGACTGCCGCATCGCTGATAAAACATGCCAGGTCGTGGTTTCGCCGGACTTATTCTAAAGCGTGCGGCAAATATTCGCAGGGATCCTATTATGTTTGAAGATCTGAGATCTTTTTTGACCCACCTGGAAAGCCAGCAACAGCTTCTGCGCGTCAAAGATGAAGTGGACGTGAAGTATGAGATTGCCGCCGGCATGCGCAAGACTTCGGACACTGAAGGACCGGCACTGTTGTTCGAGAACGTTAGAGGCCATCCCGGCTGGCGCGTGTTGGGCGGCCTTTTTGCGACCCGCAAATTAGTTGCGTTAGGGCTTGGAGTTCCGCAGGACAAGATGCTCGAGCGTTATTTGACTCTGGAAGATCGGCGCATAGAGCCCGAGTTGATCTCCAGCGGGCCGGTCAAAGAGATCAAGTGGACCGGTAGTCAGATCGATCTTTCAAAGGTTCCCATCGTCATCCATGCCAGCAAAGACTGCGGGCCTTACGTCACGATTGGCGTGCAAGTCGGCAAAGATCCCGACTCCGGAGTGCGAAACTTATCGATTCACCGCATGCTGGTGCTGGGCAAGGATCGGCTCTCCTTGTGGGCGCCGGCGGACCATCATCTCGGCCGCATGATTCTGATGGCCGAGGAAAAAGGCCGTGGCCTGGAAGTCGCCACCGCCGTCGGCGTCGAGCCAGCGATCATCGTCGGCTCGCAAGCCAAGGTGCCCTACGGCATCGACGAATTTCACGTCTGCGGCGGTTTGCGCGGCGCCGCAGTCAAGTTGACCCGGTGCGAGACCATCGATGTCGAGGTTCCGGCATTCGCCGAAGTGATTATCGAGGGAGTGACGGTTGCCGGCGAACGGGTCGCCGACGGTCCTTACGGCGAGTATCCCGGCTGTTATAGCGAAGCGAAGCAGGCGCCGGTGGTCAAAGTGACGGCGATTACCATGCGGCAGAACCCGATCTGGCAGACTGCGCTCACCGGCATGCCGGTGACCGAGAATCATACGCTCATCGAGTACGGCAATGCCGCGGTCGTTTATCGCGAGGTCAAAAAAATCGTTCCGGAAGTCAAAGCGATCAATCTGACGCCGGGCGGGACTTTCCGTCATCACGTCGTGATCTCGATCAAAAAGCGCGCGGAGAACGAAGGGCGCAACGTGATTCTGGCGCTGCTTTCCATGGGCATCGGCTTGAAGCAGGTAATCGTCGTCGACGATGACATTGATCCTTTCGATCCGATGCAGGTGGACTGGGCGATGGCAACCCGTTTTCAGGCCGACAAGGACGCAATCATCATCCCGCGCATCGCCTGCTCCACACTGGATCCATCGGTGCCGGAACCCCGGGTTACGGCAGGCTTGGGAATCGACGCCACCGCGCCCATGAAAGACCGCTGGCGATTCGAGAAAGTCGAAATACCCGGCGTCGATAAGGTAAAGTACATTTAAATACGGATGAGAAACTTCGACTATCTCGAACCGGCCACCCTTGCCGAGGCATGCGCTCTGCTAAAGCACCATGGCGCCGATGCCAAAGTTTATGCCGGCGGCGCGCACTTGACTATCCTGATGAAGCAGGGGCTTTTCCGGCCGCAAGCGTTGATCAATATCAAGAAGATTTCCCGGCTAAAGGGGATTTCCTTCGATCCCGAGCAGGGGCTTCGAATCGGCGCTTTGGTGACCCACCGGGAAATTGAAACCTCGGCGCTAATAAAAGAAAAAATGCCGCTCTTGTGTGAAGCGGAACGCGAGATAGCAAACATCCGTGTGCGCAATGTCGGCACGGTGGGCGGCAACCTGGCGTCCGGCGAGCCTTTGACCGATCTAGCGCAGATTTTTATCTCGCTCGACGGTAAAGTCGGCATCTGCAACGCCGCCGGCAACCGTACAATCCTTGTGGAAGAACTTTTTGTCGACTTTTATGAGACCAGCCTGGCGGACGATGAAATCCTCACCCATGTGGTGCTTCCACCCTTACCGCCTCGCTCGGGCATTGAATACATTCGTTTCTCGAGCAGTTCGGTTGTCGACAAACCGTCAGCCGGCGTCTCTGTGAGAATTTCGTTGCAGGCTGATAGTGACGCATGCCGGATCGTTCGGATCGTTCTGGGCTGCGTTGGTCCCACTCCGGTAAGGGCAAAAAACGCCGAGGCGCTTCTCGTCGGCAGCAAGATCACCCCTGAGTTACTGGCGCAAGCGGCCAACCTGGCGGCGCGGGAATGCAGCCCAACCGACGACCTGCGCGGCTCGGAACAGTACAAGCGCGCGGTGGTGCGCACGTTGGTAAAACGGGCGGCGCACAGCGCCCATGAGCGCGCTCTGCAAACGGGTTGAGTTGGATCGTGTTGGCGCCCGGCAAGCGCCATCCGGTCTATAGCGGCAACGTACAGCTTTCGCACGCAAATGAAGAAATCTATTTCACTGAAGCTCAACGGATTACACCAAACCGTCGAAGTCGAGCCACGCACGACCCTGCTCGACATGGTGCGAGGGGATTTCGGACTGACCGGAGCCAAGCTCGGCTGTGACATACAGGTTTGCGGCGCCTGCACGCTGTTGGTCGATGGCAAACCGGTGAGCGCTTGTTCGGTGTTGGCGCTCGACGTTGACGGTTGCGAGGTTGTGACCGTCGAGGGTTTGGCAGCCAACGGCAAACTCGATCCGGTGCAGGAAGCTTTCATGGAGTTTGGCGCCTTGCAATGCGGCTATTGCACTTCCGGTTTCATACTCACGACCAAGGCGCTGCTCGAAGAGTGCCCCGCGCCTTCCGAGGAACAGATTCGAAACTACCTGGCCGGAAACTTTTGCCGGTGTGGCTGCTATCAAGAAATTATGCAAGCCATCACAAATCTGGCTGGGCGTTGAGCCGGTGGTTATTAGCTAGCGGGCTAAAATAAATGGAAACAACTGAAATCGGCAAATCGGTGCGCCGCCTCGATTACGAGACTAAAGTCACCGGCAGGGCTCTCTATCTCGCGGATATGCATATGCCGGGCATGTGTCACGGCAAAATACTGCGCAGCCCGCTACCGCACGCGCGCATCAAGAATATCGATACCTCGAAGGCGCTCAAATTGCCCGGTGTCGTCGCCATCATTACACGCGATGACATTCTGCATGACCAGGGCATCGAGCCGTATTATGGTCCGGTCTTTAAAGATCAGACCATTGTCGCGGTCGATAAAGTGCGCCATGTCGGCGATCCGGTTGCGGCACTGGCGGCGGTGAGCGCCGAAACGGCGGAAGAGGCGCTGCGCTCCATCGAAGTCGAGTATGAGGAGTTGCCGGCGGTGCTCGACGTGCATGAAGCCTTGAAGAGCGGCGCGTCGCTGGTGCATGAGTCGATCAAGTTGCCGAGCTCAGGGTTCGCGGACCTTGCCGAGATCAAGCCGGTGGAAGGTTCCAACATCTGCACTCATTTCAGGCTCGATCGCGGCGATTTGGCGAAAGGTTTTGCCGAAGCCGACCACATATTCGAAGACACGTTTACTTTACCGGCGACACAGCACAGTTTTCTCGAAACGCACGCGTGCATCGCGTCGGTCGAGTCCGGACGCATCACCGTCTGGGCGACGACGCAGAACCCGTTCGTCGTGCGAACCCAGCTTGCCAATATCTTCAAAGTCCCGGTGTCCAAGGTGCGGGTCATCGTTCCCTACCTGGGCGGCGGGTACGGCGGCAAGGTCTATCCGAAAGTCGAACCGATCGCGGTGGCTCTGGCGCAAAAAGCGCGCCGTCCGGTGCGCGTCGTGCTATCGCGCGAAGAAGTCTTTTATACCATCACCAAGCATGCCGCGGTAATCCGCATGAAAACCGGCGTGAAAAAGGACGGTACGCTGATCGCGCGGGAATGCGAAATTCATCTCGATACCGGCGCCTATGCCGAAATCGGCCCGCGGGTGGCGAAAAAATCAGGCTACACGGCCGCGGGCCCGTATCGAATTCCCAACCTGAAAATCGACTCCTATTCCGTCTACACCAATAAACCGCCGGCGGGCGCTTTTCGCGGCTTCGGAGTTTCCCAATCGGCATGGGCGGTGGAGTCGCAAATGGATATCATTGCCGCGGCACTGAAAATCGACCCGCTCGAGCTTCGCCTGAAAAATGGTTACGTCGATGGCGACCGCTTTGTCACTGAAGAAAAATTGCGCAGCGTCGGTTTGAAAGACTGTCTCGACGCGGTCGCCAAGTCGGTGCGATGGGGAGAAAAACAACGGTCCGACGGGTCGACCCTTCAAGGTTCAAGCGGAGACAACTTTAAACGAGGTAAGGGCCTCGCTTGTATGATCAAAGCCACCATTACCCCATCGGTGTCGAGCGCCGTCGTCAAACTCAACGAAGACAGCAGCCTATCCATATATAGCGGTACCGTCGAAATGGGCCAGGGCTCGGAAACGGTCCTGGCGCAGATCGCCGGCGAAGAGCTGGGTATCTCGCTGCACAACATACAGGTGCTCGGGGTCGACACCGACGTCGTCCCCTACGATCTGACGACTTCGTCAAGCCGGTCGACCTTCCACATGGGCAAGGCGGTTCAGCTGGCGGCACGGGACATCATGCGCCAGCTCAAAGACATTGTCGCCGAGGAATATCAGGTACCGGAGGACAGAATCAGCTTTGCCGGCGGCAAAATACGCCTGCCGGAAGCCAGCCTCGACTATGCCGAAGTCATGTTTAAGAGATTCGGCATGCAAGGCGGCACATTGATCGGCGAAGGCCAGGTCAAGACTTCAGTCAAAGACGAGTATGGCGAGAAGAGCACTTCGGCCTTTTGGTTCCTCGCCGCCGGCGCGGCCGAAGTTGAAGTCGACGTGGAAACCGGAAAATTCAAACTCCTTAAGTACGCCACGGCGGTGGACGTCGGGAAGGCCCTGAACCCTCTGGGCTGCCGCCAGCAGTTGGCCGGCGCGGCAATTACCGGCATTGGCCAAGCCGTATTCGAAGAAATCGTCTATGACAACGGCCAACTGATTAACCCGAACTTGGTCGATTACGTCCTGCCCTCCCTCAACGACATGCCTCCCGTCATCGACTGCATTGCCATCGAAATCCCGGACAAGAATGGCCCGTTCGGAGCCAAGGGCATCGGCGAAAGTGCGTTGATACCCGTAGCCCCGGCGATTGCCAATGCGATTTTTGACGCGGTCGGCGTGCGCATTAAGGATCTGCCCATTAAAGCGGAAAAGATCTACCTGGCTCTTGAAGCCTTGAGGACAACCGCGCAAGCCTGACAATCCTCCAACCTGAAAGAAAGATGAATCGCCCACTAGGCTGGTTATTTTTATTCATAGCCGCCAACATGCTCTCCGCCTGCAGCTCCGAATTGCTTGAGAAACAAGCGGAGCAGATCAAGCAGCAACAACTGGAAATCTCCCGGCAACGCAGCGAACTCGATGCCTTGCTGGCTGGTCAAAAAGTGCAGGAACAAAAACAGCAGGACTGCAATCGCGCTTTCCGCGATTATTTCGAGAAGGCTCAGGCGGCGAGCGATCGCGATCAAGCGATCGTGCTTTACCGTGAAGGCTTGACGCTCTGTCCCGAAGACGATGTAGCGCATTACGAGCTGGGCAGGGCGCTCGTGGACCGAGGCCGTTACGCCGAGGCGCGGACGGCTTTTGAAACAACACTCAAAATCAACCCCGGATTTGTCGAAGCCAAGAGGCAACTCGACGCCATCCATAAGAACCGCTGACGCTACAGCCAACTGGAATGGGCGCGGTATGAAGCAGCGCGACTTCGCCTTGCCACAACTGCGCCTGTTTAGGATACAAGAGCGAAAAAACTGCTCGTTGCAAGATTTTGCTTTCGTCCAGTAAAAACAATATAGTCTGCCCGCACCTACGTAAGGGAGGAAGTCTATGACCGAGTGGTTAGGTTATCTGTTCCCGCGTCTTTCGCTGTTTTTGCTTGTGGGAACGCTGTTCTCCGCGCCCTTGGCAAGGGCCGCTGATGTGGCCTTGCAGATCCAAACTGCGCCCGCCACACAAGTTCCGCCGCAACAGAAACTCTTGACCATCGAAGATGCGGTTCGCATCGGACTCGAAAATCATCCCAGGATCAGGGCCGCCCAGGAAAGAGTCGGTTCCCAGGAAGCCGTTCTTGGGCAGCAGATGTCAGCGTACTATCCGATCATCAATTTCAGTAACTCCTACCGTACGACAAATTCTTCTACAACCAGCGCGGGCTCCAACGCCTTCGACACCTTTATCAGTCAGGCCAATCTGAGTATGACGCTGTACAATTTTGGCAAACGCGAAGGCACGGTAGAGGCGGCGCGGGAGACCGTCGATGCGAGCAGGCAGGACTATCTGACGACGAGCCAGGACATCGTGCTCAGCATCAAGCAGGCTTATTACACCTACCTAGGCGTGCAAGCCATTGTCACGGTGCGTCAGGATACAGTGCGCAACCGCGAATTGCTCGTGCGTCAAGCTCGAGGATTTTACGAAGTCGGCACCCGCGCGCGCATCGATGTGGCTCGTGCCGAAGCCAATCTTTACACGGCCCGCGCCGACCTCATTGCCGCGGAAAACGGCGTCAAAATCGCCTGGGTCACTCTGAGGAACGCCATGGGATCACCGCGCTTGCCGGAGCAGCCTGTGGCGCAAGACTCCCCCGAGATCGAGCTTTCCATGAATCTGGCGGAGGCCCGAACGGCGGCATACGATACCCGCACGGAATTGCGGAGCTTCGAGGCGCAAAGAAGGGCATCGGATCAATTAATTGCAACCGCCAGAAGAGGCCATTTACCCGACATCGTTTTCGATGCATTTTATGGACGGCGAAACTCCAGCGGCGGCGGCGAAAGTACCTTTCCACTGCAGCCCGCATGGCAGGCGCAAGTGAGTCTCAACATTCCTATCTTCGACGGCTTTCGTACCACCAATCGGGTCGAGGAGACTTTGCACAACTACAATACGATCAGAGCCCAGGAAGAGGAGCGGCGGCAGCAAATTGCC
>CAYZXN010000007.1:0-4197 GCA_964482425.1 uncultured Syntrophobacteraceae bacterium
GTTCCTGCCGAAGATACCGAAGCCGAACGCCGGGAAAAAACCCGGGCTCAGCTCGGTCTTCTGCTCCACGCCCACGGCCCGTATGATGAGCGCACCATCGGCGCCCGCCTCTTTCGCCGCTTGTCTGACTTTCGCTTCCTCGACCTTTCCGTCCTCGGGAAAATATCGGTAGCTCGGCAGAGCCTCAACGCCCTCCGGCCTCAACTGCGTGACAAACTCGTCTTCGCAGCTACGCCGGATACTGGCGTGACTATCCAAACAGCTCACCATCAGCTTCTTGAAAGAAGAGGTCGCGTAAGCGGGATTGCTCCACTCGTTGACGACCAGTCGCGACGCAGTGCAACCGGTCAAGCTGAGCATTGAAACAACC
The DNA here is from genome assembly GCA_964482425.1 of uncultured Syntrophobacteraceae bacterium. Classification (GTDB taxonomy): domain Bacteria; phylum Desulfobacterota; class Binatia; order UBA9968; family UBA9968; genus WHTF01. The sequence continues at coordinate 371 of CAYZXN010000007.1, forward strand.
AGGGCAACCAGCATCGACTTTTGAAACTTCATGCGAATCGTTCCGCCTTTCTCTTCGGGCCGGTTTAAACAAGCAGCAGACCGGCGCCGGAATCGACGATTCTAATCATAACAAGTCGGCGGCTGTTTTCGAAATGTGCGTCGTTTTGTACGGCCAGACATCGGCTGTGATCGAATCAGTAGGTCTGAGCGTTCCTGTCACGTAACACTCCGGCACCGGCTGAAGCCAGACGGCGCACGACGTCAAACGACTTTATCTTACGCGCGCGGCAACGGTCTGTTTCACTTGTTCGAGAGAGACGAGGAAGGCGGTGACTTCGTGCGGCAGCATTTCCTTGGATATCCGGCGCAGGTTACGCACCAAGCCTGGTAAATCGCCGCTTCTTTCGTAGAGACCGACGATGCGGTCATAGTGGCGGTAGTACGCCAGATCGTGGCTGAGCTTGGCCTCAATGACGGTAGCCGGATGCTGGCCCGCGATCTGGCGTTGAAAATGGCGTTCATATGTTGGAAAAGCCGGAATCATCGCGGCAATCTTCTGCTTGGCGCTATCGGTGTCCGTGTCGCGAAAGATTCGCTCGGCCACCGCCACCAACTGGTTCAACTCCCGCGATAACTGTCTCTCTTCGTCGAGCAGGGCCCGGGCGGCCTGCAGGTTGATGAGATCGCCCCTCCGTTTGAAGAACTCAAACGACGCCAGGGCTCCCAAAGGCGTAATCAGCGATTCTTCGATTTCCCACGGCAAATCGAAATTGCCGTCCCCGTGCAAATCCTCGTGAATCACCACCGCCACCCGCCGCACGGCCGCCTCCCGCGCAAAGCTGGGGGTGGTTACCGAACGGGAGTCGGCAAACTCATTTCCCTGGCGGTAATAGACACTGTAACCGTCTACCCTGTAGACCTGTTCGAGTGGAATCTTTTCCTTGATCTCCGAAAAGCCGATCGCCAGACGAACGTCGATGGGTCCGCTCAAAGCAAGGGTGCCGGCGCGCTGCATCCAGAACCACAACATGGAAGTGGGAGCCTTCTGCTCGCTGGTCTTGGTCAACGCTTGTGTCGGTTCGATTCCAAGCTCTCGCACAAACGCCTTGATCTCGCCGATGCTGAGCGAGGCTTTTCGAAGCATCTGTCTATCATTCTCCACCGGCATGGGGATCAAACTACAGGACGCCGTTAGAAAAACCAAAGACAGCGCGGCGAGCGACCGAGCAAACATGACAGCGGTCTTGCTCAAGCTCTCGAGACCTCTTCTTTCTTGCGGTTGCATATGTCCAGCGCTGCCATGGCGTAGACTTTGGTGCAATTCACCATATTGTCGATGCCGACGCCGCGCCGAACTCCTGTCGGAGTGTCCCACTCCGCAGGTGCCCTGGTTTCGGTGGGATCGACCAGATGGGTTCCAAAACCGGGACCGTAGGTAATACTCGGCACGCCATAAGCCGCGATGCGCGAACCGTCGCTGGTAATGCCGTAACGAATCGGTTTTGAGTAAGGCACAGGCTGGTTGAACACGGTCTTGTGCGCGCGCTCCATGGCTTTGACGACATACTCGTTCTTGGAGATCTCGTAGCCGTCGGTGGACAGGTAAAGATCGACGCGGATGTCGAGAATGTCGCTTTCACGCTTTTGTACTCTGGCGCACACCTGCTCCAGCTCGCGCTTGATTGCCAGCGGCGCAGTGCCGGGCAATGTTTTAACGACGACAAAGATATCGGTCGTCGGACGCGTCCCGGGTTTGAACGGATTACCACCGTCGATTGCGCCGATCTGCACCGTCGGCAGCATGAATTTGTGTGTATATTTCTTCTGATATTCTCTTTCCCAGTCCTGAATCGCCTGTGCAACTTTGGCGGCGGCCAGGACAAACCGGGTCGCCTTGCCATCGACGCTCACACGCGCCCAGACGAGCCCGGCATTGCCGATCTGCAGATGCAGGCCGGTGGGCTCGCCAATGATGCACATGTCGGCCATGACTCCATGATCCATCATATAGCGCGCTCCGACGCCGGCGCCGCGGTAGTTCTTGCCCTGAAAACGGCCGATCTGAGCCTTCTCGATTTCACCGACCACGCCCGAGATGATCAAATCGCCTTTAAGTTGAACTCCTGCTTTCTGTAGAGCTTCCACAGCTTCGATATAACAAGGAAATGCCGCTTTCATGTTCACCAGGCCGCGGCCGTAGATGCGATCGTCTTCGACCACTGTATCCTGGGGATTATCGAAGTGGTCCATATGCGCACAGAACATCAGAGTTGCGCCGCCGCCGGTGCCTTTCAAGGCGCCGATGACATTGGGCCTCCCCTCTTCCACCTCCTGATATTCTACTTGCATACCGAGTCTTTCGAATTCGCGGCCGAGATATTCAGCGACTTCTTTTTCGTCCCCGGTAATGCTGACGATATCGGCCAGATTGCGGGCGATCTCGACGATGCGCCGGCGATCCACCTCCTCGAGTACTTGTTGCATTAAATTCTCTCCTCCTGTTGGTGTAAGCATCGCAAACAGACCGTTGTCTAACACACCCGGCTTGCCGCTGACAACAATGCGCTGAGCTTCATGTTGACGGTTCGGCCGCATTTTGCCTACAGTGTCCTGACGGCAGAATCGGCGCGCGCTAATCTTATCTGGCGTTACGCGAGCCAAACGTTTACGCGCACGCTCTATGACTGCTTATCGCACCGGAATCCAGGATAAGCCGGCCCATGCGGTCGGCCCTGAGAGGCTACACATCGAAGGAGGAATAAGACTATGTACGGCTGGCGCGCGAAGATTGGTCACGTCGCTCCGTCGCGTGGCGACACTTTGGTGTACGAATTCTATCGCATGATGCCCGAGGGATTCATGATCCTCAACAGCACCGGAACCATCCGTCAACTGGTGGATGCGGATTTTGAACGGCAACTGCAACGCATCGAAGAGGCGGCCCAGGATCTGGTCGAGAACAAATGCGATTCGATCATCATCGGCGGCTCGCCGCTGTTCACCAAGCTTGGCCACGGCAGCGACATTGAGATGGGCAAAAAGCTGACCGCCAAGTTCGGCGTTCCCACCTCGCCAGGCATCACCGGCGAGATCGAAGCGTTGAAGTCGCTGCACATCAAAAAGCTCGTCGTGGCAACACCGCACGAAGACTCGCTCAACGACAGAATGAAGGCGTTTCTTGAAGCTTCAGGATTCAAGGTGCAAAAAATCGAGGGTTACGGCGTCCGCAAGAACGCCGACTTGACCGATATGGACATACACGCCGCTTACAGGATTGCCAAAAAGCTCTACGAGCAGGCGAGCGATGCCGACGGCGTTTTCGTCCCGTGCCCGCGCTGGCCGACGATCACGGATGTCGATCTATTGGAACGCGAGATCGGCAAGCCGGTCGTCACCAGCTGTCAGGCCTATATCTGGCATGCCCTGAAGATGGCGAAGGTCAAGGAACCGATCCAGGGATTCGGCCGCTTGATGGCATCGCTGGCAAATTAATCATACAACGCGGCCTTTTCATCAACTCACCGGAAGGCGCCCCCTCTGCAACGCCCTCATCCACATGCCGACCGCAAGCTGGGGACACATCAACGCCGCCTGCATTCCTCGATAACTGCTTCTACCCTTCTGTTCGGTGCCACGTCGGTTCAGGGTTTCAATCTGGCGCGGCTGTTTACGCAGGCAATAATGCCGTCACGGCCGGGAATCGTACGCAAGCGGTCGGCATTGAGTGAGGTGGCGGTTCCGAATGTTCTCTTTCACCATACGAATTTCGGTTCGTGGCCGGACTCGTTCCTGGCCTCTATGAGCCGAGCGGTAATATCGCGCCTTTCACACATACCGACATGGCAA
>CAYZXN010000008.1:0-4562 GCA_964482425.1 uncultured Syntrophobacteraceae bacterium
AATTTTCATCCCTAATTATTTTCATGGCGACAATTCCTGTAAACACGATTGAGGTGATCGAACGCTTCGGCCCGCATCTGGCGCGCTCAAAGGGCGCCCGGTTGGACCCGGGCGTGGAGCCGGACAAAGCGGTGAAGACCCATTGCTGCTTTTGCGGCCAGCAGTGCGGCATCGAACTGTTGGTCAAGAACAACGAGGTCATCGGTTTCGAGCCGTGGATGGACTTTCCTTTCAACCAGGGCAAGCTCTGTCCCAAAGGCGTGAAGCGCTATCTTCAGGGATCCCATTCCGATCGGCTGTTGCACGCTTATGAACGCGATCCCTCGGCGCCGGGCGGCTTTAAGCCAATGGAGTATCGCCGCGCTATCGAACGTGTTGCCGAGGCGATCCAGCGTCTTCAGTCGCAGCACGGCAACCATGCCTTCGCTGTGCTGAGCGGCGCCAGCCTGACCACCGAGAAGGCTTATCTCATGGGCAAGTTCGCGCATATGTGCTTGAAGACCTCGAACATCGACTACAACGGCCGCCTGTGCATGGTCAGCGCAGCGGGCGGCAATAAAAAAGCGTTCGGCATCGATCGTGCGGCCAATCCGTGGTCGGATATTCTTAAAACTGAACTGGTCTGGATCAGCGGCGCCAATGTAGCGGACTGCGCCCCGATTACCACCGATTATGTGTGGCAGGCGCGCGAGAACGGCGCCAAAATTATTGTCGTCGACCCGCGCATCACTCCCGTTGCGCGAACCTGCGATCTGTTCCTGCCGATCAAGCCGGGAAGGGACGTGGCGCTTTTCAATGGCATTCTTCATCTTATGATCGAGAACGACTGGCTTGACCATGACTTCATCGAACAACACACCGCCGGCTTTGACGAGGTGGCCAGGCATGTCGCGGATTGGACGCCGCAGAAAACGGCCGAGGTGACGGGCATTGCCGAACGAGCCATCCGGCAGGCGGCCGAGTGGTGGGGCAGAGCCAAAACCAGCTTTCTGATGCACGCCCGCGGCATCGAGCACCATACGCACGGTGTGCAGAACGTGCTTGGCGCGATCAACATGGTGTTGGCTTCCGGGCGACTCGGACGCCAATACTGCGGCTATGCCACTATTACCGGACAAGGCAACGGTCAGGGCGGGCGCGAGCACGGCCAGAAATGCGATCAGCTCCCTGGCGCGCGCGACATCGGAAATCCCGAGCACCGGGCTTACATCGCCAATGTGTGGGGCATCGATCCGGACGAGATTCCAGAAGCGGGCGTCGACGCCTATGAAATTTTCCGCAAGATCGACGCCGGTGAGATCAAAGGACTCTTAACGATTTGCTTCAACCCCGTCATTTCGCTGCCCGACAATAATTTCATCAGGCGCATGCTGGAGAAGCTCGACTTCTATGTGGCGATCGATTTCTTTTTAAACGAGACCGCCCGTTACGCCGATATCGTGCTGCCGGGCTCGCTGCACGAGGAGGACGAAGGCGTCGTCACCACGGCAGAAGGCCGGGTGATCAAAATCAACAAGGCCATCGACTGCCCGGGCGAGGCGCGAGAAGACTGGCGCATCATTCAGGATATCGCCGGCGCGCTTGGACGCGAGCGGGGGTTCACTTTTAATAGTCCCGGAGAAATTTTCACCGAGTTGCGCGAAGCGTCGCGCGGCGGCGTCGCGGATTATTCCGGCATCACGTATGAGAAAGTCGAGCGGCAATATGGAGTTTTCTGGCCGTGTCCGAGCGAAGATCATCCAGGGACACCCAGGTTGTTCGAAGAAAACTCATGGAATCCGGTTGCCCGGGGTAACGGCAGATTTTACTTCCCGGATGGCAAAGCCCGCTTCAATGTAGCGCGCTACACGCCGCCGGCCGAAGATATCGACGAAGAATATCCGATCATCCTTACCACCGGCCGCGTCGTCAGTCAGTTTCTCTCCGGCACCCAGACGAGGCGGATCGGCCCATTGGTGGATCATTATCCCGAACCGCTCGTCGAAATTCATCCGCTACTAGCCGAGCGGTTGAGAATTGCCGAAGGCGATTGGATCACGGTCGAATCGCGCCGCGGCGACTGCACCCTGCGGGCGCAGGTGGTTAAGACGATCCGGCCCGATACCGTGTTCATTCCGTACCATTGGGCCGGGCGCCGGAGCGTCAATCAGCTGACGATCTCCGCGCAGGATCCGATTTCGAAAATTCCAGAATTTAAGGTATGCGCGGTTCGATTGAAAAAGGCAGAGCGAGAGCCGGACTACGCGAGCCGGCTCGAGCCGCAGCAGTAGAGCAGAAAGAACGATGCCTGTTCCAGCACAGATGGAGTTCTTCGTTGACCCGGGCCGCTGTATCGGCTGTCAATCCTGCGTGCAGGCTTGCAGCGAGTGCGACACGCATAAGGGTCATTCGATGATCCAACTGGATTACATTGACCGGGCGAGCTCGACCCAGACCGTGCCGGTGATCTGCATGCATTGGGATTCGCCGACCTGTGCCGAAGTCTGCCCCGCGGATGCGATCAAGCGCACCGGCGACGGTGTGGTACAAAGCGCCCGCAAGCCGCGCTGCATCGCCTGTAACAACTGCGTGATCGCCTGCCCGTTCGGCGTGCCCAAGATGAATACCGGCATGCATCTCATGATGAAGTGTGACATGTGCTATGACCGCACCTCGGTCGGGAAGAAGCCGATGTGTGCTTCGGTTTGTCCCAGCCAGGCGTTGTTCTTCGGGACGCGCGATGAAATCGAAAAGCTCCGGCCTCTTTCGCGGCCGATCAACCGCTTTCAATTCGGCAACCAGACGATCAGCACACGGGTCAACCTGATGGTCCCCACGGCTTCGCCGGCTGAGCATCTCGACGTCACCGCGGCCCTTCACGAACCGCCGGTCGGTCAAGACGTGCTCGGCGACCTGCTAATGGACAACCTGAAAGCCGATGAGGAGGAAGGATGAACGGGCGAGATCACGACCGCCTGACGGTGCCACCGGACGGCAGACCCGAAGCAGACCAGCCGCGATGGCGCCAGGACTTTCCCATCGACTGGCCGCAGGATGAATACATCGCGCGGCGCGACTTCACCAAGTTCATGGTGTTGACGAGCTTCGCCTTCGCTGTCGGGCAGCTGTGGATTCTGGCGCAAAATTTCTTCCGGCGCAGCAGAAATGAATTGCCGGTGCGGGAAATCGCGGCCGTCGATGAAATCCCGGTCGGCGGTTCGCGGATTTTCAACTATCCGGGCGAGCACGAGCCCGCGCTGCTGGTACGGCTGGATGATTCGCGCTTTGTCGCTTACGATCAAAGGTGTACGCACCTGGTATGCCCAGTGATCCCTCAAGTCGAGGCCGGTCGCTTCTACTGTCCTTGTCATGAAGGCTCCTTCGATCTGGTTAGCGGGCGGCCACTGGCGGGTCCTCCCCGTCGGCCGCTGACGCGTGTCCGGCTGGAGATTCGCGGCGGGCGAGTTTTCGCAACCGGCATCGAGGAGCGTACGGCATGAACGATTCACGCTTCGCACGTCATCAGAAAAAGACCATCCTGTCCGGTGTCCTGTGCTTTGTCATGATCCTGGTTATTCTTCAGTTGTGGCTTCTGACGGCAACGATGAACGCCTATCTCGGCGGCGACGAATCGGTTCTGATTCCAGCAGCCCTGGCGAGTATCGTCTGCCTGGCGCTCAATCTGGGTTTGCTCTGGTATGTCTATGCCTTGGATAGATGACTGCCGAGACATCTCTTGCCATCAGCAGTGACAAGCGCTTGCTTCCGCCCACTGCACGGTAAATGTTCTTTGTGACGATGAAACACAGCTCATGGCTCTTTTCAGTCTGATCACGACGTCGGTCAGAGATCTGCACCCGGCTTATTTTGCCATGGTCATGGCCACCGGGATCGTTTCCATTGCCGCACAGCTGTTGCAAATGAGAACGATCGCCGTCAGCCTGAGCTGGCTTAACCTAGTGGCGTTCGCCACACTGTGGGTGTTGACCTTGGCGCGCCTGCTTTATCACCGGCGGCGCTTTTTCGTCGATTTGATCGACCACAATCGCGGCGTCGGTTTCTTCACGATCGTGGCGGCATCGTGCGTCCTGGGAAGCCAATGCCTGCTCGTGTTGGAGAATTCGCAACTGGCGCGGCTTCTGTGGTTCTTGGGAATAGTTCTTTGGATCGTGCTGACCTACACGATATTTACCGCCCTCACCGTCAAGGAACACAAACCGGTTCTGGAGACTGGAATCCATGGCGGCTGGCTCATCGCGGTAGTGGCGACTCAATCGGTCTCCAATCTCGGGACGCTGCTTGCGACGCAATTCGATGCGTATCAACCGATTCTCTTCTTTACTTTGTCGATGTGGCTGTGGGGCGGTATGCTCTACATATGGATGATCTCGTTGATTTTCTATCGCTATGCGTTCTTCGCGATGGCTCCTTCCGACCTGACCCCTCCTTACTGGATCAACATGGGCGCGGTGGCGATCTCCACGCTTGCCGGAACGAGCCTGATGCTGAATGCATCGAACTGGCCGTTTCTTCAGGGCATGTTTCCTTTTCTCCAGGGCTTCACGCTTTTTTTCTGGGCGACC
>CAYZXN010000009.1:0-6207 GCA_964482425.1 uncultured Syntrophobacteraceae bacterium
GACCCGCTCGAAGTGCGTGCCGACCAGGATGGTACCGGCGGTATTTACAGAGCCGGTAAACCAGCCCTTGGGACTCCAGAGGAAGAGATCGTGACCGATCAGCCAGCTATTGGCTCGTTTCTTTCCAGGGGTCGTCGTGCGGCCAATGGCGCCGGCGCCGTCCTCGCTAAACTGGAAAGAACCCATCGTGCGCAACCGGTAAGGACCGATCTGCCAGCCGAAACCAGGGGTATAAGCGGTATGCAGCCCTTCGCCGATGGAGTTCGAGCCGGTGTCAAAAAGAGTTTGCCTGGCAGCTCTGGAATTGTCCCGGATGCGGTAACGGCTGCAGCCATTCTGGGCCGCACGGTCATCCACATTGCAGAACCACGCCGCGCCTTTGGACCGCATGCCGCACAGCCACGTGTTCTTCGTCTGCGAAAATGGGTCGATTCCGAGAAAGACATTGAAATCCTTCTTGTCGGTAAAGCTGCTGAGGCCGTCCTCGCCCTCGGCGATATTCGCCATCGAAAGTTGAAAACGGTTGATTCTTCCGGGTATGCCGATACCGGACAGCGAGCTAGGGGTTATACGGGAAGGGCACCTGAAGGTGGGGGAGACTTTGGACCTTCAGGAGGACACGTCGCTCAGCCAGAGCTGGGAGATTGCGACAATTATTAGCAGTTTGCCTCCTGCGATTGTCGCGATTATTCTATTTGTATGAACGCTTATCATTGCCAGAAGGTCTATCTCGTGCTGGGCGCTGTGCTGTTGGCCATTTCCGTGACAGAGGCGGCATCTGCACCCGCCAATGAAACCAAAAAAATCGAAACGTTGATCAAGCAGGTAAACGAGCTAAAAGACGCGAAATTTGTCCGCAACGGATCCACCTACACCTCCAGGCACGCCGCCACGTTCCTGCGCCGCAAGTGGCAAGCCAACGATGCCGGGGTGAAAACTGCGCGCGATTTCATCGACAAAGTCGCCAGCGTCTCCGGCACATCAGGAAAGCCTTACCTGATCCGCTTTGACGACGGTAAAGAAATTCCTAGCCGCGATTTTCTACTTGCCCAACTGCAGAGGCTGGAAAGCCCCCTCTAACCTTGCCCGCGGCCAACGGACGCGGCGGCAGTGCAAACCACGTCCATCGTACAGAAGAGTTAATGGGCGAGCCTCCGCGAACAAAGAGTATAATGAGACGAACCGCACCCATCGGCGGCACGGAGGCGCAGCGGCCTGTACTTATCCGGCCGGCGAATAGTAACTTCCGCGCAGGTTTGCGGTTGAGTTTTCCCTCAAGGGTTGGGAGACCGCGATGGGAGTAAAGCTTTAACCCTAATCCGACATTATTTCGAGCGGGCGAGGAGGGCGGGCCCGACAGCCCAGGGCAATAGAGCCGTGCCATGAAGGCCCCCCCGCAACCCCGGAGGGTGATGTTTCGTACGTCGGGGTCTTAGGTCAAACTGTGCGCTCGGATGCCCACGGCTTCCGGTCTCGCCCTCCTCGCTCACTGCTGAAGGTGCTTAACTTTTGTCGGATTAGGGATAACTATGTCAGTCATCGTCAAAACTACCTTGCTGCTGGCAGCATCCAACGTCTTTATGACCTTTGCATGGTATGCGCATCTCAAAAATCTCAACGATCGCAAGTGGTACATCGCTGCCGGGGCGAGTTGGGGAATTGCCTTGTTTGAATATCTGCTTCAGGTACCGGCCAACCGGATCGGCTATAGCGAACTGAGCGTCGCCCAATTAAAGATCACCCAGGAAGTCATTACCCTGTCGATCTTCGCGCCATTTGCGGTTTTTTATATGCACGAACCGTTAAAGCTCGATTATCTCTGGGCGGCCCTGTGCCTCTTGGGCGCCGTCTATTTCGTATTTCGGTCGTAGGTTTGGCTTAACTCTCTTGAGTGCCGAGATATCTCTCAGCATCGATCGATGCCATGCAACCGCTGCCTGCGGCGGTAACCGCCTGACGATAGACATGATCCTGCACATCGCCGCAGGCAAAGACGCCGGGGATGTTGGTGTGAGTGCCGTCGTGAGTCAAAATGTATCCGATTGGATCCAGATCCAACTGGCCGACGAATAACTTTGAATTGGGCTCGTGGCCGATGGCGATAAAGACGCCGTCGACTTTAACGTCCTCGGACCTGCCGGATTTTAAATTTTTGAGTTTGACGCCTTTTACGCCGCCATTTTTCGGATCGCCATAGATTTCGTCCACAGCGCTATTCCAGGTAAATGAGATCTTGGGGTTCTTACGAGCCCGCTCTTGCATGATTTTGGACGCGCGCAGCGCATCGCGCCGATGCACGACATTAACGCTGGCGGCAAACTTGGTCAGAAAAGTCGCTTCTTCCATGGCCGTATCGCCGCCGCCGACGACCAGGATCTCTTTGTCCTTGAAAAAAAATCCGTCGCACGTCGCGCACGCCGATACCCCGTGGCCCATGAGCTTGCTTTCGGACGGCAATCCCAATAACTTGGCCGTCGCCCCGGTGGCAACGATCAAGGCGTCGCAGGTCAAAGTATCCTTGCCGGCGACAATTTGGAAAGGTCGCTGTTTGAGATCGACGGACGTTACTTCGCCAAACCTGGTTTCGGTGCCAAAGCGAACGGCTTGCTTCTTAAATGCATCCATGAGATCCGGTCCCATGATCCCGTCCGGGAATCCGGGATAGTTCTCGACATCGGTTGTGATGGTGAGCTGGCCGCCCGGTTGAGACCCTTCGATGACCAGCGGTTCAAGGTTGGCACGGGCGGCGTAAATCGCGGCCGTAAAACCAGCTGCTCCGGAACCGAGAATGATAAGCCGACGGTGACTTTTTTTCTCCATTGGCGTTCTGTAACATAAAAACCCAGAGGGAGAAAGCAAGCTAAACTATGGCAAACTTAAGTCACTTGGACGATCAAGGCCGCGCTCGCATGGTCGACGTCAGCGCTAAGGACGTGACGCGTCGAATCGCCGTCGCCAGGGGCGCAATTTACATGCGGCCGGAAACTCTGGCCCTGATCCTTGAGGAGAAAATTGAGAAGGGCGACGTCTTTTCGGTCGCTCGCGTGGCCGGTATCATGGCGGCAAAAAAAACCGCGGAATTGGTGCCGATGTGCCATCCCCTCAGTATCACCTCCGTAGAAATCGAGTTGAACGCGCGCGAGGACCCCGCGCGTGTAGAAATCGAAGCCGCCGTGCGCGTCGATGGCAAGACCGGCGTCGAAATGGAAGCCATGACCGCCGTATGTGTCGCCGGCTTGACGATTTACGACATGTGCAAAGCCGTCGATCGCGAGATGTCCATTGGAGAAATCCGGCTGGTCAAAAAAAGCGGCGGCAAAAGCGGCACCTTCATTCGGACTGAATAAACACTCAGGCATCAACCGTTAGCCAACAGCGAAAAGAATCACTCGGCCTCCTCCGCTTTTGGTAATGCCCATTGGCTCGACGCCATGCAGCGTATCTATCTCAAACCAGGCCGCGAGACTCCCATCTCGCGCGGCCATCCATGGATTTTTTCCGGCGCCATCGCCAAACTGGAGGGCGACCCGGGTATCGGCATTACGGATGTTTTCGATTCTGGGAAAAACTGGCTTGCCCGCGGTCTCTCCAATCCAAGATCACAGATCCGCGTTCGCGTTCTTACCTGGAAAGATGAAGCCATTGATGCCGGCTTCTTCTCACGGCGATTGTCCAAAGCTCTATTCCTGAGACAAAAGTGCATCTCCGAGACGACCGATTCCTATCGTTTGATCAATGGAGAAGGTGATTTTTTACCCGGACTGATCGTCGATCGCTACAACGATTTTCTTGTCTGCCAGTTTTTCACCGCGGGCATGGACATGTTTAAAAGCGAGATTGTCGGCGCTCTCGGCGATTTAACCACCGCACAAGGAATCTACGAGCGCAGCGAAGGCAAAGTGCGCGAAGAAGAAGGTCTGGAACCCGCCGTCGGCGTGCTGGCCGGCAAAGCACCGCCGAGTAGGGTCGAGATCGTGGAAAACGGCTTGCGGTTCAGGGTCGACCTAATAGGCGGACAGAAGACCGGGTTTTTTCTCGATCAAAGAGACAATCGCGCTTTTCTCGCAACGCTGGCGCGCGGGCAATCCGTGCTCAACTGTTTTTCGTACAGCGGCGCTTTTTCGCTTTACGCCTTTGCAGGCGGCGCCAAAGACATCCTCACCCTGGACTCATCCCGTCCAGCTCTGGAACTGGCCGAGCAAAACCTGGCGCTCAACGGATACGAAACGGCGCAGGGAGAGCTTTTAAAAGGCGATGCCTTTGCTTACCTCAAGGAATCCAAATCACGATTTGACGTGATCGTTCTCGACCCGCCTTCGCTGGCGCATCGACGAAGCGACGTCGGCGCCGCCACCGGTGGTTACAAGTTTCTCAACCTGCACGCTTTAAGGCATTTGAATCCCGGCGGCATGCTTCTGACCTTTTCCTGTTCTCAGCACCTATCGGCAGATCTATTTCAGAAGGTTATCTTCGGCGCCGCGGTCGACTCCGGGCGTAGAGTAACCGTCATAAAAAAACTCACAGCTTCCATTGACCATCCAGTAAGCCTGCATCATCCTGAAGGCGAATACCTGAAGGGACTCGCATTAAGAGTGTTGGACTGAGCTCCGCCTTGTGGTACATGAGTGCCTGCCGGTCAAAACAACATCGAGCGGCGAGGTGTCCATGGCTCCTTACCAAACCATCAAAGATTGGCCCGCAGAAGATCGTCCGAGGGAAAAGCTTCTCGCCCTCGGGCCGCAATCGCTCAGCGATACCGAGCTCCTCGCGATCATTTTGCGAAACGGCAATGCCAGCACAGGCCAAAGCGCCATCGATCACGCCCGTTTGCTGCTCGGACGATTCGGCGGCTTGAAGGGAATGGACGATGCGGCGACCAGCGAGTTGACTACTGTTAAAGGCATCGGCCCTGCGAAAGTGGCGCAAATCAAAGCGTCCCTCGAAATCGCCCGACGCATCGGCAGTCACAAGTGGCAGCCGGGACAGGCGCTGCGCTCATCTGAGGACGTGTTTCGCCACTTTCGCGATGATCTCGAGAAGGAGAAACGGGAGTTATTCTACGTGGTTCTGTTGAACAACAAAAACAAGAAAATCCGTGACGTAAAGATTTCCGAAGGTTCATTGACGGCATCGCTGGTCCACCCGCGCGAAGTTTACAATCCGGTGATCCGCGAATCGGCGGCCGCGGTGATTTTCGTTCACAACCATCCGAGCGGCGATCCGGCCCCCAGCCCGGAAGATATCGAAATCACGCGCCGGCTAAAGGAAGTCGGCGATGTCATGGGCGTGCGGGTCCTCGATCATGTTGTCGTCGGTAAGGACCGCTATTTCAGCTTCAGCGACAAAGGAATGCTCTGAGCCGCTGCAGTCCAGATTAACCTAGAACGACCTATTTAGCACTAAAAGCGCCTGATTCCGTAAATCGCTTGCCATCTTCCGGTGAGGACCGCGACGTTAACGAATTCTTGTTCGCTGTTTCCGCTCCACCATCTTCTTAAGCGAACCGTCTCGGCTGCACATTGCTGCCCGTATGGAGCTGGCGATACAAGTTTTTATTGACATCATTACGCCGGCCGTTTATTTTGGTGCAAACTAATTTCTTGCCTTAATCTTCATACAAAGTCAGTACACAATGAGCCCTATCGAAATCGGCAGACCTCCCCGGCGTATTGGCTGGGCACGAAATTTTCTGCTTATCGTCCTCGTGATTAGTGTCGTTGCCGGAGGATACTTTGTCATTCCTCGTTTCGAGTGGAGATCGCCGCAGATCAAAATCACTCCCGACTCCGAAACACTTGGCCTCGGTGCCCTGGAGATCGAAATCACGGATCGAGGTACGGGCCTGAGGTCTATGACGGCGTCTCTTAGCGCCGGTGGGACGGAGCATTCTCTTGCGGCGGAACAGTATGCCGAGCCGATGATGGATACGAAAATTACCGTCGCGCTGTCATCCAAGCTGACCGGTCTCAAGGAAGGGCCTGCCGTCTTGCGCGTCAGCGCCCGCGACCGATCCTTGTGGAGCTTTTTTCGCGGCAATGAAACCGTGCTGCAGAAAAATGTTACCATCGACATCACCCCGCCCACCATCGAGCTTATCGCCGACGATCCCTACATTAACTTCGGCGGCACCGGTCTGGTGGCTTACAAACCTTCGGCTGATACGGTCAGCAGCGGTGTCAGGATCGGCAAACATTTCTTTCCCGGTTA
>CAYZXN010000010.1:0-4439 GCA_964482425.1 uncultured Syntrophobacteraceae bacterium
GCCGGGAAAGGTGCGAGGTCTGGCGCCGCTGATGGGCGAACATACGCATGAAATCGCCCGCGAACTGCTCGGTCTCAGCGAGAACGAGATTAAAAAGTTGGATGAAGAAAAGGTGTTGTATTAGCCCCCGCCGGAGACAGTAATAGACAACAAAGAGCTGTCTCGATCTAGAAATCAATCAAACGGAGGAATCATGACAGAACCGCAACCGCTAGTGATCTACGAAAAACGCGATCCCCACATCGCTATTGTCCGTCTCAATCGTCCCGAGAAGAAAAACTCGATCAGCCGGGACCTCTATTGGGCTCTTGATGAGGCGTGGCAAAAGGCCAAAGCGGATGATGATGTCTGGAGCATCATCTTAACCGGAACCGCAGACACCTTTTGTGTCGGTGGCGACCTCAAGGAGAATCTCGCCTTTGCCAAAGGCGAAATGAAGGGCCCGCGCTCCGGGCCGAGACAATATTCCAACCTGCGCGCATTGCAGATGCATAAGCCGATCATTGCGGCAATCAACGGCTACGCCGTCGGCGGCGGATTTAGTTTGTCGCTGGCGTGCCATATTCGTTACTGCGCGCCCAGCGCAAAGTTCGGTTGCTCCGAGGTTCGCTGGTCGCACATGGCTGCATGGCCGCATTACGTCTGCCAGCTGCCGACCGGATGGGCTTACTGGTTTGCGCTGACCGGCCAGATGATCGACGCAGAGACCGCCTTTCGCCTGGGGCTGGTGCAGAAGATCTGCGAGCCCGACAAGCTCATCGAAGAGTGCATAGAGCTCGCCACGACGATCAACCGTAACGGCCGTCTGATCGCCGCACACACCATGGAATACATCGAAGATAAACTGCTGTACGAGATTCAGGGCTGGGAAAAAGCCTTCGAAATTCACAGAGAATTCTACGCCCACCTGCGCCAGAGCAAGGACTATGACGAAGGCTCAGCTGCTTTCGCCGAGCGGCGTAAACCGGATTTCAGTCAGGAATACTACGACAAAAAGACCCGGCCGCCGGGCGTGCCGGAGACCAAGTAGCCGGCCACTTTCGTCATCGAAACGCGCTTGAACGATTTGCTCTCGGGAACCGTTCAATCGTTCAAGCCGTTCGATCATAACCGGACCGTCAGGATCGGGCTACATCTTCAAACGTGGGCTCGGGCATGCCGGCCTTCCAGGTTGGGTCGCGCAGCTCGAGACGGTTGCCGCTGGGATCGAAGAAATACAGCTCCCTGCCCGGGAAGTAGCCTTTCGCCCGGTAATACAGCCGGTCGATAGGCACTTTCTTTTCGGCAAAAACCTTACAGGCCTGATCGAGTGTTTCCGGGCTGACGGTGAATGAGTGGTGCACGTTCTGCTCCTCGACGAATGCTTTGTCCACGTTCTCTGCTCGCTGGCACAGTAGAATGTGCTGGTCGCCGACCTTAAAGCAAGACATGCCTGAATTGCCGAGCCGCCCGAGCGGCTTCATACCGAGCAGATCGCCATAAAACTTCTCCGACTCGTCCAGGTCGTTGACCGGAATGGACCAGTGCGTAATCCCTTCGATCTCTAGTAATCCCATACAGACCTCCCTTTGATGTTTCACGCTGTTCTTGCGCAAACCCATCTGCGATTGTCAACAACTCATGTTGTTATATTGCGCCATCATCGTGTGAGTGACACTTCTCACGCCAACGCGAAAAGTGCCCGCGGATTATTGTAAACAATCTTTTCGTACTGGGTCGTAGAGATCCCGCCCTTCTCCTTCAAGTTACGCAGCGCCGCGACCTCCGTGGACTGATCGTTATGGCCGTAGTCCGTGCCGACAGTGATAGTATCTTCGCCGGCGTACTTGATCACATAGTCGAGGTCATCATCGGTCTGGCATGAAACGAACTGGCGGTACTCTTTCAGCGGGTTGTCCGGCAGCTCTTTTCCCTGTGTTGCCCAGCGGCGCCGCAAGTCCTTGACGACATAGGGCACCCAATTAGCTGCTGCCTCGGCCCAATGAAAGCGGAGCTTGGGAAAAATCCGGGGGATCTCGCTCATGATCACCGAATGAAAGGCGCCGATGACTGGAATACGAAACTTCCAAAAGCTGCCGCCACCGTTGTACTGCGACACCAGATCGATGTTCGCCGGGCTACCGTTACCGACGTGCACCCCCACTGCCAGATCGAGCCGGCTCATCTCATCATAGAGCGGATGAAAATAGGGATCCGTGATCAGGCGATGTCCTTCAATGCCGCGCATAAAAACGCCGCAGGCGCCATGCTGGGCACAGAATTCGAGCGCCTCCAACGCCGCGCTCATGTCAAGCAATGGCAAGACACAGATCCAGCGCAGCCGCCCATGGCCCTGGCGATAGATATCGGCAAGCCAGTGATTGTAACCCCGGCAAATGGCGATCTCCCATGCCGGCTTGTCGGTGATCTGTTCAATAAACATCGTCGGATATAGCACCTGAATATCGATCCCCAACTCATCCATGTGGCGCAGTCGCGCCGCTACGTTTTCCATCTCGCGAGTTTCTTTCGGCGTCCGCATGTCGCGCCCCGTACGCTCCGAAACATCGGCCATCTCCTGCGCCGTCATGACGATCCGAATCAAGCCGCGGATCTTGCCATCAATAAACCAGTACTCGCCGCCACCCTCACCGCTGGGGCGGACGATACGGGGGCGATATTTTTGATCGGCCAATTCCATGTAGTCCCAGGTGTGTTCGCTTTCGACAACATGGGCATCGGAATCAATGGTCGGCATGTCTCGCTACCTCCCCTGAGAGCGTGCGGGCGCTCGCGAATGAGTCTCCTGAACTCTCCTCCGCAGGTGTCAGCCTGAGTATCGGTGAACACGAATGGCTGATAGACCCGCTTCTATCGCCCGTCATAGCGCCTGTCAATGTCCAAAGAAAACTCTCCCGAGGATCAAGGCGATGTTGCGTCCGACACCACCCACTCTGGTATTTTTTGGCAGTAAAGCCATCAATTTGCGGGTGAAAAATCCAATTTCATAACGGAGCGGCCGGGCCGACCATTCTTGATGTTCGCCCAATTTGGTCATCTCTGGCGCATTTTTGTGCGGCGACCGCTTGAGACCCTGTTATCTCCGCATCCAGAAATCTATTTAAAAGAACTGCTTTGCTCTCTGGCATGATGCTTGCCCCTAGTGCGCCGAGGTTGTTGCCGCACAATGCCAATTTTTTCGATGCCGGGGTGAGCTTGCGATAAACCATTTCGCTAAGTGCATTTTTAGAACAATGATTCTTATTTATCGCAATTTTGTCTACTTTTGGTTCGCATCGGCGTTATTGGGCTGCTCGCTTCCGCCTACATTTACCCATGACGTAGTAGGACTCGGACAGCCGCGCGACACATCCACACCAGTCGAGGCTCCCATCGTCGGCGCGGAGTCTGCGTCACTGCCGCAAGCTCGAACCGAGGTGGCGCAAGACTTGTCTCTTCACGATTATTCGGATTCCACCGGGTTGCCCGAGAAGGCCATAGAGTCAAAGCAAAGCCCGAAACAGGAGCCCCCTACCGCAGAGAAAAGCGGGTTGGCGCGCGAAAAAACACTCACGCTCACGGATGATGATTTGGTCGATCAGTGGCAAAAGGACATGGACCATGCCATGAAGCAGCCCGTCGGCCAACGAGTGCTCCGCATCTCTCCCACCGTTGAGGCGCACCACAGAGTTCGCTACTACATCGACGGTTTCTGCGGCCGCATGAGAGATTTTTTCGAGCGCGCGCTGGCACGTTCGGGCAAGTACCGTTCGATTATGGCGGAGATTCTGCACAGCGAAGGACTCCCCGAGAAGCTGGTTTTTCTAGCCTTGATTGAAAGCGGCTTTTCTACCAGTGCTTATTCGCGGGCGCATGCTCTCGGGCCATGGCAGTTCATCCGCAGCACCGCGCTCCACTATGGTTTAGCGATTAACCCGTGGGTCGATGAGCGGCGCGATCCGGTGCTCTCGACACGGGCCGCCGCGGCCTACCTGAAGGATCTGCACCAGAGGTTCGGTGAATGGTATCTGGCCGCAGCCGCTTACAACGCCGGAGAGGGCCGGGTGGGAACGGCCCTGCAACGTGCCAAGACAAACGATTTCTGGCGCTTGAGAAACGCGCGACAACATTTAAAGCTTGAAACACGCGACTATGTTCCGAAGTTCGTCGCTGCCGCTCTTATTGGGCGCGAGCCGGAGAAATACGGCTTCGAAGAAATTTCTTATGAGGAACCCTGGCAATTCGATGAGGTAATCATCGATCGGCCGCTACGGCTCGAAACGGTTGCGCGTATGGCTAATACGAACATCGAAGTCATCAAGGAATTGAATCCGGCTTTGCTGCGCAACTTTACGCCGCCTACTAATGAAGGCTTCACACTGCGACTGCCGGCCGGAAGCCAAACAACCTTTCTAGCCGCTTACGCAGAGTTACCGGCGTCTGGAAAGATCAAACTGAGT
>CAYZXN010000011.1:0-4950 GCA_964482425.1 uncultured Syntrophobacteraceae bacterium
GCCGGCGAAGCTTCCGGAGTGAAGGAAGTTCCTTTGATACAGGCATTTCCAATGTCGGCAAATGAGCTCATTGTGATTTGCCAAGCCGGTAGTCAGTGGCATAAGAATTGCCGCTACAGCCGGACAACTTTCCTGGAAACCCATCATACACCCGAAGAGGCAGTGACAATTACCGAAGAGAGTCAACCAAAGGATGGCGGTTCGCGCCGGCGAATATGGCTGGGCGTTGCGATTCTGCTTGTGCTGCTCGGTATGGCCGCTGCCTGGCGCTGGACTCCGCTGGCGGATCAGATCGAGATTCGCAAAATCACCGGATGGGCGATTTCGCTGAGAACCAATCCGGTGCGCCCGGCAATTGTCCTGGCGGCTTATCTTGTCGGCAGCCTGATTTCGTTTCCCATTACCGTTTTAATTCTCGCCACGGCCCTGGTGTTCGGTCCGCTGGGTGGAATGGTCTACGCGCTTGCCGGATGCGTGCTCGGTTCTGTGGCGACATACGCTCTCGGTTATTTTCTCGGCCGCGATTTCGTGAAGCGCATCATGGGACGCAAATGGCAGACCCTGGAACGCAAGATCACGCAATCGGGGATCATAGCAGTCGCGACGTTGCGGTTGATTCCCGTCGCGCCCTTTACCGTCGTCAATGTCATATCGGGCGCTTTTCAAGTACCGTTCCGAAACTACATTATAGGCTCGGTGCTTGGGCTGGCTCCCGGAATCGTCGTCACCAACCTGTTCGCACACCAGCTCGAGAGCGCTATCCGTAATCCAGGCCCGGGAAGTTTCGTTATTCTGGCAATCCTGATTGCCGCAAGCGTGTGGGGCGTCGTCTGGTTGCGGCGCAGAGTGGCAAACCAGAAATGAACGATGGATCGGGCGGTTGTGCTGATGCCGCAGAAACGCTCCTCACGATCTAAGGTCCAGTCAAGCGCATGCCGGCATCCACCGGCAGTATCGCGGCAGTGACATACGAAGCTTCGTCCGATGCCAGATAAACGGCGGCGTAGGCTACATCGTCAGGCTCGCCGATGCGTCCCAGCGGTACTCTGGTTTTGTACCGGGCAAGTTTTTCCGGCGTCGAAGTATCGACCATCGGCGTCCGCACCGGTCCCGGGCAGATACAATTGACTCTGATGTTGTCCCTGGCGTGGTCCATAGCCATCGCTTCGGTCAAGCGCACCAGCCCTCCCTTCGATGCGCAGTAGGCGGCCCGGCCGGCCTGTCCGAGCATGCCGGAGCGCGCTGCAATGTTCAGTATCACGCCGCCGCTGCGTTTCTTCATTTCAGGAATGGCCAGACGAGACACGACAAATGCGCCTTTCAGATTGGCGTCGAGCGTGCGATCCCACGCCTCTTCGGTGATATCCGTGATGCTGCCGTTGGTTCTCACCCCCGCGCTGTTGACCGCTATATCGAGCCCGCCATAGAGCTTTACGGTCTCGTCGATAAAAAGTTTCATTTGCTCCGAATTCGCCACGTCACCGGCGCGAAAGAACGCTCGTCCTCCGGCGCTCTCGATCGCGGCCACTGTTTCCCGGCCCTTGGATTCGGTGACGGACGTTCCTGCCACGGCGGCGCCCTCTCTCGCAAACATAATAGCCATGGCCTGTCCCAGTCCAGAACCAAATCCAGTGATGAACGCGACTTTACCTTTGAGTCTCATTGCCATTGTCCTCCATTCATCAGCTATATAATCGACCTTCGCCGAGGGTCAATAACACCACTTCTGGACATCGATGTGGATTGCTTTCCGGCAGATCAGTCACCGCCTTAATGCATGCTTGCCCAGTAAGACGCCTATTCTCATAGGCAGCGGCATAGGCAAAGCCGCGTTGGTTAGGGCATGAAATTTACAGCGTTTTAATTGACTGCGTGTGATCGCCATGCTACGAAGCACAAACTGAACCGGATTCCGCAGCTCAAAATCGATAGAGCAACAAGCGGCACGCCACGCACCCGCTGCGAAGCGTTGGAGCTTTTCGTTTCGTGTGATCGCTCCTCCATTTTCCCGCTTCATTGCTAAACGACATTTATTCCATTTGGTCAATGGGCGCTGAATCTAAGCAAGCAACCGATCGTGAAAAGTCCGCAATTCGAAGAGCTCAAGTCCCTGGATCTGCGCCAGTGCGCCAGCGTCGGCGACATCGTCGGCGCCATGAGATACTGCGCATTCGGCGCCAGAATGCTGGGCGAGGTCGCCGGCACGATACACCAGATGATCCTGGCCGGGGACAAGCCTCTCTTGATCTACGGCGGTCTGGAAGACTCGCCGCTGGGACTGCTCTTGCGCGAGTTCGTAAATAAAAAATGGTGTCGAAAACTTCTCCTGCCTTCGCAGTATGCCAGGCAAAAAACCGGCGGTGAGAATGTCATCGTTGTCGGCGGGTTTTCCGAGCGGTCGGCCGAGGCGATTTACACCAGACCCGCGCGCGCGATTTTTATCAATGCCTTCGACATGGCCCGACCCGGCCAAATCCGAGACGGCTATTTTCCCGACGCCGTTTTCGCCGACCCGCGCTTCATCCTCCCCGTGCTCCATTGCACGTTGCGCGAATGGATCGATGGCCGGCCGACTTCGGTGCACGCTCTAATCGCCGGACTCGCGGCGTACGGCGGCGTCGGCGCGCAGGTGTCGCGCGGCGCCAAAGCCTTGCACGCGATGGTGAGCGATAAGGATTGTGTTCGGTTTCTGACCATCAGCGGCGCCATGACTGTGGGCAAAATGGATCTGGTCGTTTGTGACATGATCGAATTGGGCTTCATTCAAGCGATCTCATCGACGGGAGCGCTCATGGCGCACGGGCTGGTGTCCTCCATCGGTCTCAAGCACTACAAGTATAATCCCGCCTATAGCGATACCGCGCTGGCGCGCCACAAGCTGAACCGCGTCACCGATACGCTCGAGCCCGAGAGCAATCTTGATACGGTTGAAAAAGTGGTCGGAGAAGTAATCGATGATATCGACGGCTCCGGCACAATCAGCCCGACTACTCTAAACAGGCGGATCGGCAAATACCTGGCCAAGCACTACCCCAATGATCGCGGCATTTTGAAATCCGCTTACCTGAATCGCGTACCGGTGTTCGTGCCGGCGTTTGTCGATTCCGAGCTTGGCAACGATATTTACATTCACAATATCCGCCGCCGGCGGCGACGCAGAAATCCGATCATCATGGATCTTGAACACGACAGCAAAGCCTTGATCAAGCTGGTAACGGCAAACAAACGTTTTGGAATTTTGTCGATCGGTGGCGGCGTGCCGCGCAACAACGTTCAAAACGTTGCGCCGTTGATCGAGATCATCAATGAACGGCTGGGCAAAACCTATCCAGAGCGGCGTTTTACTTACGGCGTAAGAATCTGCCCCGACCGTCCCCACTTCGGCCATCTGTCGGGCTGCACGTATTCTGAAAACGAATCCTGGCGTAAAGCGGTCAAGGACGGAATCTATGCCGAGATGCTCGCCGACGCCACTCAGGTCTGGCCCTTTCTCGTAAAATACCTCATGGAGAAAAAGACCGCTGTGGGCGAACCGAGAAAGAGCCCGGGGCGGCAGCGAAGCGTCCGGTGAGCTGTAAGCTATAGGCAGGTAAAAGAAAGTCGCCGGTGGAGGCCGCTAGTTTTTCAACCCCAGAAGTTTGCGGCCGTATTCCTTAACCAGCTCTTCGCGCTCCTGCGAAGAGGGTAACGTCTTCAAACGATCTTCGATTCGGCCGCGTTCTTCCTTGTTGAGATCATCCCAATGTTCCAGGTCTTTTTGAAGCTTTTCGTGCTCTTCCGTCGTCAGCGGTTGCGG
Organism: uncultured Syntrophobacteraceae bacterium; assembly: GCA_964482425.1. Classification (GTDB taxonomy): domain Bacteria; phylum Desulfobacterota; class Binatia; order UBA9968; family UBA9968; genus WHTF01. Next base: position 3,797 of record CAYZXN010000011.1, read on the forward strand.
CGTCGGTTCGACCTTTCCGGCGGTGGATCTTGCATCATCCTGGGCGCGAGCGGTTGCCTCGACTTGCGCTCCCAGCACAACGGCGCGATTTGGCTTCCCCTTGTCATCGTACATCAACGCGAAGTTCCGAAAGCCGATGGACGATAGAAGAGAATGGACGGCGGGCTCAAGCCGCGAGCGCTCAAGCCGCAGGTTTAACAATTTACTCTCCGCCGAAGGCGGCAGATAAAACTGCAAACCGGTCTTTTCGTGAATAACGTGGAGCGCCAGGAGCACCGGCGTTTGATCGAAAGTCAGGGAAATCTCACCGTTCTGATAGTTAACCCACTGAGGGTACGAGCTTTCCTGCGTTGTTTGGGCTGAGGCTACCCCGACGATAAAGGCCAGCAACCCGGAGAACATCGCGACCTTGGACAGTTGTTTCATCTGCGCACCTCGTAGGCTTTGACCGAGCAAGTTCCATGCCCCGTAACAACCCACGAATATAGCTACAAAAACAGCCCTGGATGACCGATCTCCATTCAAAATTAGCCGCAAACGGTTAAAAGAGACCATTTTTGTCATCATCCGCAGCGATCCAGCACCTAATTCGATGATGAGGGCCCCACCTTTTCTTGTGCTAACGCCGCCACGACCTCAGCGTCCTCCACCTGAGTGAAGTCGGCAAAGAACTGTCCCACCGCCTCGAACTTAGCAGGCATGATCAGGCAGACCGTTGCATCAGCTTCCAACGAGATCGCCCGCTCAGCCTCGGGCGAAGCTACCGCAACCGCCGCCACGAGCTGCTGCGGCGCTTGAGCCCGAGCCGCGCGCAAGGCGGCAATCATCGTGGAACCGGTCGCGATCCCATCGTCGACAATAATGACGATGCGCCCGCGAACATCTACCGGCGCGCGCAGAGGCGTGTACTGCAGACGCCGACTACGCAACACCTCGAGTTGCCGCTGCTTTTCCATTTCAAGATATAAAGCGTCCACGTCGGCCGCGAAAGACGTTAGAAACAGATTACCGCTCTCGTCGATGGCGCCGATGGCAAGCTCGGGTTGCGCCGGATGGCTGAGCTTGTGAACCAGCATCACGTCCAATTCACCTCCCAGGGAGTCGGCAATAAGCCGCCCCATGGGCACCGCGCCGCGGGGAATGGCAAGAACCAG
>CAYZXN010000012.1:0-4165 GCA_964482425.1 uncultured Syntrophobacteraceae bacterium
GAGAACAGGCGATTGATGAATTCTCTCTAACTGTAGCGAACGGTGCGAGATCGCACTGAAGCAAATCTGATCAACTAGTCTCGCGGTTATCGTGAGCCTCATGAAGCTCTCAGATAACTACAAGCGGCAATTCGGCTTTCGAGACTGGCGCACTGTCCTCCCTGCCTTCAGAGCAAACACAGGGGCTTCAATCGGGGCAGTCATTTAGCCGCCGCTCCACCTGGCAGATACTCCTGCCACCGTTTTGCAAGCTCGGCTAAGTGTCGGTTTGTGGGGATTCGGTCAGGATTTCGTGCAGGCGGTCGTGATCGATCGGCTTGGCCAAGTGATAATCGAAGCCAGCCTCTCGAGAGCGGAGATGGTCATCTTCATGCGCCCAACCGGTCTGTGCGACGAGCACCGTTGTTCTGAACTGCGGCTGCTCTCGAATTCGGCGGGCAAGACTGTAGCCATCCATCCCGGGTAGACCAATGTCCAGTAAGGCGACGTCCGCTGGGAACTCTTGCAGGATCTGCAGCGCTTCTGCGCCATCGTGAGCGATACGCACATCGTGCCCCTTGAGTTTAAGCAGTATGGCTAAACTCTTCGCCTGTGTCGGCAGATCATCAACAATTAGAATACGAAGGCTTTTTTCGGCCGTGGACGGAGCGTTTTGTTGCAACTTACTTTCCTGATTTTCGATCAGCGGATCTATCTCGGCGATCGGTAATCGTACGCGAAATTCGCTTCCCTGACCTACGCCCGCGCTTCTGGCCTCGACGTTGCCGCCGTGCAGCTCAACGAGACTGCGCACCAATGTCAGTCCGAGGCCGAGACCGCCTCGTTCGCTTTCATGGGAAGATTTTGCCTGTACAAAGATGTCAAAAATGTCGGGCAACAACTCGGCGCTAATACCGATGCCGTTGTCCTTGATCGATACCACCACGGCGTTATCTTGTCGCTCCGCCGTGAGCAGTATCCGCCCTCCGTTCGGCGTGTACTTCGCCGCGTTGTTAAGCAGGTTGGAAACAACTTGTGACAGCCGGCGGTAATCGGCGTCCAGTACAATCCGTTCGGCCGGTAAATTGACCGCCAGTTGCTGGCGTCGTTCATCGACCAAAGGATTGCTGGTCTCGATTGCGCTGTCGATGACGCTTGTCAACAGGATCCGCTCTCTACGAAGACTTAACTTGTCGTGCGTAATGCGTCCGACATCGAGCAAATCATCCATGATTCGAACCATCTGCTGAACCTGACGATCGATGGTGTCCCGACTCCAGTCACGCTCCGACTCAGACACATCTTTGGCGCGCAGCACCTCAACTGCATTGATGATGGGAGCCAGAGGATTGCGCAGCTCGTGTGACAGAATGGCAATGAACTCATTTTTCTTTTGATCGGCTTGCTTGAGCTCTTCCATGTTCAGTCTTAGTTTTTCAGCCAGTTCTTTGCGCTCGGTGATGTCCATGCATATCCCGCTCAGTCGTGATGGCATCCCCGATTCAGTGTAAAAAAGTTTTGCCTGCAGTAGCATCCATCCGACCGAGCCGTTAGAGCGTACGATCCTGATCTCCTCAATATAACGATCGCGGATTTCAGCGCCGTGGCGTAGCATGCCGAGCTTATCGCGGTCCTCAGGATGAAGCCGACCAAAAAAAGTGGCCTCGTTGCGGTCCGCATAAGTAGGTAGTCCGAGGATTGTATTGGTCGTGTCGTCCCAGGACAATTCCTTGGTGGTGAGATCGCAATACCAGGTACCGAGCGAGCCTCCTTCCAGGGCCAAGTGTAGCCGCTCCTCGACCTCTCGTTGCGCTTGCTGGATAACTTTAATGTAATTGATATCGAGTAATACGAGCACCGCCCCGTCAATCTTATTTTCCGTGGTACGGTAGGGATGGATACGCAGAAGATACCACGCGCCTTTTTGATCCCGCACCTCTATTTCGCGCGGTTGTACTTGCTCGATGACTTCTATAATCAAGGCTTCTAGTTCGGGCAGCTCAAAGTTGGTCGTAAGCTCTCTTAGAGGCCGGCCGATGTAGTCGGCTTGAAGGTTCAAGACGCGCCGGGCGGGTCCCGTAATACGGCGCACCCCGAGGTCATTGCCGACCATGACGACCGGTATCGTCGTGCTGGTTATGAGATTGCTGAGGTCGTTGCCGATCTCGCTCAGCTCTACATTGCGGTAGCGCAGTTGTTCGTTCAGAGTAGTAAGCTCTTCATTCGAGGACTGTAGCTCTTCCTTGGCCGTCTGAAGTTCCTCGTTGGTGCTATGAAGTTCTTCATTGGAGGATTGGGTCTCTTCGTTGGCCGAGCGGAGTTCCTCAGTGAGGGCGTCCTGCTGCTCGATAATCGATTGCAGGTATTCTTTGGTTGCCGTCAATTCGCGCTGCACTCGCTCGACTTCACCATTAGACTTTTGACCCTCGGATGTCGCTGCCGCAGGGGAGTGGTCCGCAGTATCGGGACTCTCATGTTTGATTGGGCGCAGCCACCGCTGAAGGCGCGTGACCCATCCGCGAGCAGGTCTCGACGGCGTCACCGCGGCCACGGAAGACAAAGCTTCAAAGAGAACCAAAAAACACCGCCCATCGCTGCCGGACTGGATCGGCAGCACCCGGAGCGTTAGCTGCCGGACCTCGTGCTCGTCGCGGAATTGCACTCTCTCGCGGCGTACCGGCTGGTTGCTGTTTTTTGTCTCAGTGAGCGCGCTTCGAAGTTCCAGGAACAAACCCTCCCGGACTAATCTAAGTAAATTGACTGTCGGCTGCCCCGCCGGTTGCGACAGAAAAGGTCGGGTCTCGCCACGGAATTGCAAGACGTCGAAATTTTCGTTGATCAGCACACCGGGAGGCGCATACTCAGCCAGGACCAAACGGTCAGCCCGCACCTGGTAGTCAGCCGCGAGGGTATTCTGGCTGCTGGTTCGAGGGGTGGCACCTATCAGAACCTTATCTTCCTCTCTCGGGAGGAACATGGGTGGGTGGCTTACAACCGGGTTTTTATTGTAAATCCTGTGCTTGCGATCCAGCAACGCGAAGTAATCGCCGGTACCGCTCACGCTTTCGGCTGTTCCGAGCACGAGAAAGCCCGGCACGTTGAGCGCGTAATGAAACGTGGACAGCACCTGCTTTTGTGCAGGAGGGTCAAGATAGATCAGTAAATTACGGCAGCTGATAAGATCGACATGGGAAAACGGCGGATCGGCCAAGACGTTGTGACGCGCGAAGAGGCAGGCGTCGCGGATAGATTTATCGATGCGGTAAAGGTGATCTTCTTTCTTAAAAAAGCGCCGTAGTCGCCCGGGCTCCAACTCAGCCTCTATGCTCGGAGGGAAGAGCCCCGCGCGAGCCTTCTCAAATAAAACCGTATCCACCATATCAGTGGCAAAGATCTGGATCGGCGGACGCACAGGCCGATCATCAAAAAATTCCCACAAGAGAATTGCCAGCGAATAGGCCTCCTGCCCGGTGGAACAACCTGGCACCCATAAGCGCAGCGGGGCTTCGGTGCCCTTATCATTGATGATTCGAGGAAAGATTTCATGTTTTATGTATTCGAAAATTTCAGGATCACGAAAAAAACTCGTGACATTGATCAAGAGGTCTCGATAGAGCGCCTCGACTTCGCCGGCATCTTGCGCCAACCTGAGCGCGTAGTCGGGCATCGATTGCTGATTCTGCAGCGCCATGCGGCGCAGGATCCGTCGCTGGATCGTCGTTTTACGATAGCCGCGCAAATTGACCTTTTTAACCTCGCGAACCGCGGTAAGGATCTGTTTGTAGTGCTCGTCAGATGCCGCCACGGATTCAGGACGCTGCTACGGGTCGAGATAAGGATGGCTAGCAATTTCGACCAGCTGCCGGGCGATGGCTTCGAGCGGCATCACGAAATCGACGCTGCCGCTCTCGATCGCGCTGTGTGGCATACCGGCATGGGCGGCCGCGGCTTCGCTCTGCCCAAAGGTAATACCGCCCGCGCCTTTAATTTCGCACAGTCCCCTGGTGCCGTCGGCCCCGGTCCCTGATAGCACCACGCCAATGGACCGGCCCTGCTGCTCAACCGCGAGGGATCGAAAGAGGTGATCAATGGGCAAATGCGGGCCCGGCATATCATCGCGCGGTGTCACATGCAGCTGGCCTTCAGCAACCGCTAAACACGTATTGGGCTTGATGACGTAGATTTG
>CAYZXN010000013.1:0-6728 GCA_964482425.1 uncultured Syntrophobacteraceae bacterium
ATCTGCCCCGCATATCGAATCTAGTTGACGTAACCGATCTCACCGCTGTGGGTACCAGAAAAAGGCTAGGGGTATTAGAAAAAGCAGCAAGGCTGACATCCAAACCGAATTTAGCCTGTTCCTCGTGATCTCATTATCAACCGCCATACGTTATAAAAACGGTGGAGCGCCCGGCAGGATGTGTCCTTTGTCGATCGTTGCAGTTTTTTCTGGCAAACAGTCGAGCAAACCGGTCGGCCGCAATTCATCGCGGTGCCGAAATGGCAGACACAGCTTGCCGGGTTGAACAAAAGTATGGCAGCAGTGCTCGCGGACGCATCTGCGGGCGCTGGCGCATTGTTAGACTAATGCCGAAGTGCAGTGCGCGCAGCGCGTTGCCTTGAGCGGAATCGCCGATAGGCACTGCGGGCATTCCTTGGTCGTCACCGGCGCGGGCCGCTGAAAGCGGTTGATCTGTCTAACCAACAGATAAATAGCGAACGCAATGATAAGAAAATTTATAATATGATTGAAAAACAACCCGTAATTCAGCGTCGCGGCGCCCGCCGCTTTCGCCGCCGCTAAACTCGGATACTCCGCGCCGGACAGGCTTATAAACAGATCGGAGAAATCCACGTTGCCAAGTGCCAGACCGATGGGCGGCATGAGAATATCTTCAACGAAAGATGCCACGATCCGGCCGAAAGCCACCCCGATCACCACCGCTACTGCCAAGTCGATGACATTGCCCCTCGCGACGAAATCCCTGAATTCTTTTAGCATTGCATTCTTCTCCCTGGGTCCCTGGATTATAGAGCAACCAACCGGCGATCGATGTCAACTCTTTCAAAAGCTGGGGATTGTCAGCTTATAAGCCACGGCAAAGTTTCCTGTCAACTAAGAAAGCGACCGCATTCGATTAAAGCCGCAACTTAAACGGCAGTTGTCCGTCAAACCATCAGAGTGTATCTTTTTTCTATGGCTGTTTTGAAACCTACCGTTCTCAAAGCGGCCATTTGCATAGCCGTTGTAGTAGCGTTGCTTTACGGCTCGTTGTTCTTGCTGTCGACCTCCAATCGCTTCAGGCTGTTTGTAGAAGCCGAGCTTTCGAGCCGCTCCGGCCATCAGATACGCGTCGGCGAACTCCGTTTTAACGCGCCTTTCAAGTTTATCGCCAACGAGGTAACGGCAGCGAAATCCACCGGGGTGTTGTTTTCGAGCCCGCGTATCACGCTAACACTCAACCTCACGGATTTGTTCTCAAAAACAATTCACCGCCTGAGATTGGAAGCCCCGGTGCTGCATCTGGACCTGCAAGAGCTGCTGCAGACAACGTCCCAAGCATCTCCGGCATTGGCGATACGTCACCTGAATATCGAGAACGGCGTCATCGTCTTAACGACAACGGCCGCGGACAGCATCCGGTTTGCTGCCATTGATCTGGATGCGCAGAATCTGAACTTCGGCCGAGGCAGCGGCATAAGCGTGCGCGCTGACGTGCCATGGCTCGATGCCGAGGCGGAGCTGTTCATGCAGCTACAGAAACAGGAGACACTCGCCGAGCTCGTTCTTCGCCAACGCCGTGTCCAAAGCCACACAGAGTTTGCGCAACAGGCGAAAGAATCCTTGCGGCTGCGGGGCAAGCTGGCGACCAATGCCGGCGGCGAAGCCGATCTAACGCTCGCCGGCACATTCGATGATCTGGTGATCGCGTCGAAACCACTCACCGGCAGCCTGGAGGCGCGCGCCATTCCGAATCCGGACTTTACTCAAGCCGAGCTGTCAGGGCGCATGGAAATCGCGGATTTGGCCGGAATTATGGGCACAGCCGGTTTAGCCGCTAAAGGCCCGGCCGTGGCGACTGTCAAGGGAACCTACCGTGCCGCCGACAAGCTGCTCGCCCTAACCGCCTTTCAACTCGATTCTCCGTTAGGTACGGCACAAGGCAAAGGTCATTTCACTGCCGACGGCGATTTCACCGCCAAAGACGGATCGATCATCGTGCGCAAGCTACCCTGGGAAAGCGTCAAAGTTTTTTTTCCCGAACCATTGAACCGCTGGGCCTATCGGGGAGTGGCCGGCGCCGAGTTGAGCTTTAATGGACCTTGGAGATCGTTACAAATCAACGGCACGGTGAGCAGCGATGCCGTGGCGGTCAATGGCGCCGACTTTTCTCTCGCCCATGTCGCTATCAATGCGCCGGTAAGATGGAATTTTTCTTCTCTGGCGTCAAAAGATTTTTCACTTACGGCAAAGAGTCTCACTTTGGGCGGGAGCGATCGCCTGCAAGCCGCCGCCGGCAGTATACAGATCGACGGATCCCTGACCTACGGCGCGACCGAACCCGTTGCTGTATCGGCGCGAGTTCAACTGACCGGCGGCCGCTTCGCCTCCGCCGATAACACCAGGATTGGCGAAAATCTGGATTTAGGCGGCACCATCGATTTGGTTGCCAATAAAGCAGCCGGACCGACCCGGCTCAACGGCAAGCTTTCTTTGAGTCGCGGTGAAATCCTGTCCGGGAAGTTCTTTGCCGATCTGGCCGGACAACGGCCCATTTTGTATTTCGACGGCGACTATCACGGCCGCACCGACAGCGTAGCTCTGCGTCGCGCCGGTTTGACTCTTGCCTCCATCGGCAGCCTGGAAATCACCGGCTCGATCAGCCGGCTGGCGCAGGCACCGACCGTGGCTCTCGACGCCTATAGCGAGGGCCTCAATGCCGCCGGCGTTTTTGACTTCTTTTTCCGGGACACTTTTAAACGCCAGTATGCGCTCATCGACAGATTGAGAGTTGGCGGATTAATCGGCCTTGAACTTCACGCAAGCGGAGATTGGCACCGTCTGGCCGCAATGGGTCGAGTGACTCTGCAGGGCGGCGAACTGGGCGCGCAAAAGAGCGATTGGCAGCTTGACTCGATTGCCTTAACGCTGCCGTTTACACTTGTCTATCCCGCCGGATCCGGTAATCGTAGCGCAGCTCGGCCGGGAATCCTCGCCGTCAGGGGAGGCCGTTTCGCTTCTCGTTCCCTGCCGCCGCTGACGACGTCACTTTCGTTGACCGACAACACACTGGTTTTCCATCAACCGCTGAACCTGTCGATCTTTGGCGGCGACATCGAAATCGACAAGCTGGCCTGGCCTGACATCGTTAAAGATCCCCAAGCGCTTTCATTTGCCCTGGAGGCAAAAAATTTACAACTGCAGGAGTTGACCGATGCGTTCGGCTGGCCGCGCTTCAGCGGCACTCTCAGCGGCTCCATCCCACAGGTTCGATCTTCGGAAAACACCTTGCGCAGCGAAGGCCGGATACAAGTCGACTTATTCGGCGGCCATCTGGAAATAAACAGAATGGAAGTTGAGAATTTTTTCTCGATGATACCCGCCCTCAAGCTCGATGCCCGCTTTCGCGATATCCGTCTCGAGCAAGCATCGGAGACCTTTGCATTCGGCAAAATCTCGGGCATCTTAGAGGGCACCGTCAAAGACCTCATCATCATCGACGGCCAGCCGGCGCAGTTTTACGCTGATATCCGAACCGTGCAAGGACAGGGAAGCAACCAGTGGATCAGCGTGGAAGCTCTAAACAAAATTACCGTCTTGAGCTCCGGCCAGGACTCGGCGCCGCTCTATGGCGGGTTGGCAGGTTTTTTCGAGAATTTCCGCTACAGCAAACTGGGCTTCAAAGCCAGTTTGAAAAACGACCGGTTAATTTTGCGGGGGGTGGAAAGCAGAGATGGCAAGGAGTTTCTTGTGGTCGGCAGCTTACTGCCGCCGACGGTTAATATCATCAGCCACACTCAAGAGATCGGTTTTTCCGAATTGATGCGCCGCTTGGAAAGGGTCAATTCGAATAAGCCGGAGACACCTTAATGGAGGAACGATGCTACGACAAACGACGTTGATTCTTGCTTTCTTACTCAGTGCCTGTGTGACGGTTAACATTTACTTCCCCGCCGCAGCCGTGGAGCGGGCTGCGGACGAGATTGTCAAGGAAACCTGGGGCGGACCACAGGGGGAGGCGCAGAAAACCCCGCAGAGCCGCTTGCCGTTTTCACCGGACCGTTTGCTTTCACTGAGCCTGGTCAGTGAAGCCATGGCTCAGGAAGCTGATATCAACGTCTCCAATCCGGCAATCCGCGGTCTTAGAGAATCCATAAAACGGCGCAGCAATTTGATCAAACCCTATATGGACAAGGCCAACGTCGGCATCAATCAAGACGGCCTGCTCAGTATTCGCAGCACCGACGGGTTGACTCTCAAGCAAAGAGCGGAGATCCAACAGCTGGTGGAAGCAGAGAACCGTGACCGCGAGGCTCTCTATGCGGAGATTGCCAAGGCAAACAATATCGATCGAGAAGCGGTGCCCAAAATCAAACGCATATTCGCCAGGAGCTGGATAGAGCAAGCGCAGCCGGGCTGGTGGATTCAGGACGAAAAGGGAACATGGAAAAAAAAGTGATCGCCGGTTACACCTCCAATCGCAGGGAGATATCCCAATTTTTCATCCTACGGTCTTCATCCGTCATCCTTTACCGAGCTCCTGCGATCGTTTAGTGGCGCTGACGATGGCATCCATCACCGCACCTTTAAAGCCTTTTTGCTCCAGCGCATAAAGGCCGGCAATGGTCGTGCCGCCAGGCGATGTCACTTCATCCTTCAGCTCGCCCAGATGTTTGCCGCTCTCGAGCGCCATCCGGGCGGCGCCGTACACCGTTTGAAGCGCCAGTTTCAACGCCACATCCCGCGCCAAGCCGACTTGTACGCCACCGTCTGCGAGAGCCTCGATAAAGAGAAAGACATAGGCGGGCCCGCTGCCGCTGAGCCCGGTGACCGCATCCAGATACTTTTCGTCCACCGCCAAGCCGATGCCGAAGCTATTCAGGATAGAGCCGACAATTTCCAGATCCTGGCCCGTGGCATGGGCGCCCCCCGCATAACCGGCTGCTCCGGCGCCGACGACGCACGGAATGTTGGGCATCACGCGCACGACCCGAGCGCCGGAGGACAAATTAGCTTCGATGCGGCCGAGCGGAACACCCGCTGCCACCGACACCAGCAGTTTGCCCTTGCCGAGGCTTTTTGCCATCTCCTTGGTCACCGCATCCAAAATCTGGGGCTTCACAGCCAGTATGACGACGTCAACATCATGGCACAGTTGGTTATTGTCCGATGTCACTTTGATGCCAAGCTCGCTGGCGATCGATTCTCTTAAAACATCGCTGATGTCGCTGGCGATCACCTGATCACGAGCGACCAACCCAGCGCCGATGATGCCGCGCGCAATTGCAGAACCGATTTTTCCGGCACCGACCACTCCTATTTTTTCCTTCAACATCGGTCTCTCCTTCGGCCAATAAAGAATATCGGCAAAATAAAGCGTACGAGGCTCCGACTGCAAAGCCTGCAGCGCGCCAAGCAACAAAGGCCCGCGACAGACATTGCCGCGGGCCTTTATCTACTCGGCATGTTCGGCTCTCGAATCAATATCTCTTGCCCAGCGATTGAAGCCCTTTCCAGGCTTCTGCGTCATCGGGGGAGAAAGCCAGAGCCTCACGAAATTTCTTTTCGGCCTCCCCCACCCTGCCAAGCTGCGCATAAGCGTGCGCCAGCTGCCTGCGCCAAATGTTTCTGCTGCGCTGCATGCGCAAGGCCTGCTCATAGGACTCGGCCGCCTTGTCCCACATGCTAAGCCGGAAGTAGATATCGCCGAGCTCGGAATGGATCGTTGCCGAGTGTTCACCCTTGGATTGCGATTTCTCCAGCAACGCGCGGGCTTCCTGGAGCTGCGCCTTGGCCGCCTCTTGATCCTCCTCCGCCCTGGCCTTTGCCGCCACCAATCGTCCCACAGCCAACAAGACCGCGGGATGCTCGGAATCAATCTCCCGCGCCTGCATAAACCACTTCTCCGCTTCTGCGGCGTCGCCGGAATGTAAAGCGATATTACCCAATCCCAGATAGGGCAGGACTTCCTTTGTGCCCATCTGCACGATTCTACCGTAGACTGCTTTGGCATCGGGAAGATAGAACTCATCGCTCATCGCCAGCACCTGAGAAATAGCGTCTCTGTCACGATCGAGAGCGGCGAATGCGGCTTTTGCTCCCTCAGTACTCCTGTCCTGGTCCAACAGTATCTTTGCCTGGAGAAGATGAAATTTCGGGTTTTTGGGATCCAACTGGATGGCTTTTTCCAATTCAGACAGCGCCCGGTTGCGCGAAACACTGGCGAGATAGGACTCCGCCAGGTAGTAATGATGCATCGCCTGGGAAACCTCCGGTGGCCGCGAGTTCGTCAGCCATGGCGCCTCGATCAGGTGCGGTGTCATCAAAACCCGGTTGAGCTCGGTAGTCGGCCGGCGCAAATTCTTCGGCGCGGAGAATTCCAGCTGCGCGCCGTCATCGGTGTTAATGTCCGCTCCCTTCGAGAAAGCCAGAAAGCCGTCACGGTCCATCCGGTAGAAACCCTGCACTGCGTACACGTCGGACATGCCGAGATATTCAAAGTCCGATCTGAGCATCGGATTGTTGTCATAGATCTGCTTGACAGCGGCATAATCGAACGGATGCTCCTGCTTGCTGCCGATCAGGAGGAAATCGCTCTCCTTCATGGCCCATAGCGAAACATGCGGAAACGCTTCGACAAAGGTTCGAAAGACCATGCGAAAGTCGTCCGGCGACATTGAATAGTTGTGGAACCACTGGGCGAAGATGCCGTCATCTTTAATCTTCGACTTGATGACCTGGTAAAA
>CAYZXN010000014.1:0-11917 GCA_964482425.1 uncultured Syntrophobacteraceae bacterium
CGGAGCATCCCATACTCAAAAAAACCTCAAGAGTTATCGCGTTCGAGGTCAGCGACACGGGAATCGGCATTCCGGTCGATAAGCAGAGGATCATTTTCGAGGCGTTTCATCAGGCGGACGCCGGCACGAGTCGCCGCTACGGTGGCACCGGTCTAGGACTGGCGATTAGCCGCGAGCTGGCAACCCTTCTGGGCGGAGAGATCCGGCTTGTCAGCAATGTCAACGAAGGCAGCACGTTCAGCCTTTACCTGCCGGAGAGCTATTTCGTCTCGCCGTCCGCGGACATCTCGATCAAAAGGCCGGCGTTCAGTCCCGCGCCGCTGGTCCTGCAGCCGCTTAAGATCGAAGAAGTGGCCGACGACCGCGAAGCTGTTTTAGCCGGTGACTCGACCATACTCATTGTCGAAGACGATCCGCATTTCGCGCACTTGTTAATGGATCTGGCGCACGATAGAGGCTTCAAGGCAGTGGTGACCAATAAGGGATCGGTGGCGCGGAACCTGGCGCGCGAATTCCAGCCGGCGGCCGTCCTCCTGGACATCTTTTTGCCCGACATGCTGGGATGGACGGTGCTAAGCCATTTGAAACAGGACCCGGCGACGCGCCACATACCGGTGCAAATCGTCAGCGTCGAGGAGGAGCGTTTGCAGGGTCTGGGACACGGCGCCTTTTCCTATCTGATCAAACCGGCGACCACCGCAGAGCTGGAAAAAGCCATTGACAGGGTTTTGGGCTATGCCAGAAACGATCGCAAGAAATTGCTGATAGTCGAAGATAACAAGGTGGAACTGCGCAGCATCATGGAGCTGCTGTCGCACGAAAAGGTGGAAATCACTACCGCTGCAAACGGTGCCGATGCATGGGAAACCCTGCGCTCGATGAGTTTCGACTGTATGGTCCTTGACCTCAAGCTGCCTGATATTTCCGGCTTTGAACTGCTTGAGCGCATCCGCCGCGAGACTGAGCTGCAGGATCTGCCGATCGTCGTTTTTACCGGCAAGGATCTAACCGAGGAGGACGAGCTTCGATTGGGACAGATGGCCGAAAGCGTAGTGGTCAAAGGCGTGCAATCTCCCGAACGGTTGCTCGATGAAACGTCATTGTTTTTGCACTTGGTTACGGCCGAGCTGCCACCGGGCAAACAACAAATGCTCGAGCGCTTACGCCACAGTGACGAGGCGCTCAGAGGCAAGACCGTGCTGGTGGTGGATGACGACGTACGCAATATTTTCGCTCTCACCAGCCTGCTCGAGCAACACGGCGTTCGTGTGATCAGCGCCGAAACCGGCAAGGAAGCCATCTCCTTGTTGGACCGGAACGAAGGCATCGATGCCGTGCTTATGGATATCATGATGCCGGACATGGACGGCTACGAAACCATGAGCCTCATCCGCAAGTCTCCCCAACACAGGCTCCTGCCGATTCTCGCTTTGACCGCCAAAGCAATGAAAGGCGATCGCGAAAAGTGCCTTGAAGCAGGCGCTTCGGACTACATCGCCAAGCCGGTCAACACCGAGGAACTGCTTGGACTTCTGCGCATCTGGCTATTCGGCAAACAGACCAATCCCGGAGCCCTCTATGATGAACGAATCAACAGCGAATATCCTCGTAGTTGACGATGATGTAAAAACCCTCTCGGCAATGGAGGCGCTGCTTTCCGGCCCCGGGCGGAATATCTACACGGCTTCCTCCGGCACGGAGGCCCTGCGCCATCTGCTGCGAGAAGATTTTGCGCTGATTTTGCTCGACGTGCGCTTGCCGGTGATGGACGGCTTCGAGACCGCCGCGCTAATTCGCCAGCGCCAGCGGTTCCGCTATACGCCGATCATATTTATCTCCGCCATCGATACGCTGGAATCCGATGTCTTCCGGGGAGCCGCCAGCGGCGCCGTCGACTACCTGTTCAAACCCGTAGTGCCGCAGGTGCTGCAGTCCAAGGTCGCCGTGTTCGTCGACCTGTTTCACAAAAACGAACAGCTCAAACGGCAGGCCGTGCGCCAGAGCGAGGAACGATTCCGGCTGGTGGTTGAAAGCTTGCAAGACTACGCGGTCTTCATGATGGATCCAACCGGCCATGTTTCGACCTGGAATCTCGGCGCGGAGCGCATCGTAGGTTGGACGCAACAGGAAGCCATCGGCAAGCTGTTCGGCAGCTTCTATACCTCCGAGGACCAGGAGAAGGGCGTGCCCGCCCAGGCGCTCAGGGAGTCCGCGTTGGCAGGCCGTTATGAACAGGAGGGATGGCGGCTGCGCAAGGACGGCTCACGTTTTTGGGCCAACGTAGTCGTGACGGCCCTGCTCGACGATCGAGGCGAGCTTATCGGGTTTTCGGCAATTTTTCGCGACCTCACCAGCAGCAAGGCGACCGAAGAAAAACTCAAAAGACTCAACGCCGAGCTCGAAGAGCGGTATGTCAGAAACGCTGCCGAGTTGGCGCACGCCATCGGTGAACGCGAGAAGTTGCAACAGCAGCTTCTCCAAGTTCAAAAAATGGAGAGCATCGGCACCCTGGCGGGCGGCATTGCTCACGATATCAACAACATTCTCAACATCATTTCAGGTTACGCCACCTTGATTCGCGAGAGCACCGGCACGCACCCAAAAACTTCCGAGAACGTCGGCGTCATCATCGAAACGGTCGGACGCGGCGTTGCCCTGGTTCAACAGCTTTTAGCGATGGCGCGCAAAGCCGAAACCAAATTCGAGCAAGTCAAAGTTTCCGGCTTGCTGCAGAAACTGCAAGGCATTCTCCACGACACCTTCCCGAAGACCATAGACGTGACGTGGGACCTTGACGCCAAGCTGCCGCCGATCATGGCCGACCGCAACCAGATATACCAGGCGGTGTTCAATCTCTGCCTGAACGCTCGCGACGCCATGCCGAACGGCGGCACCCTGGAAGTGACGACTGGAATCGTCAGCGGCGCCGCGTTGCGAAATCTTTCCCAAGAAGCACGCGAGGAACTGTATTGCTGCATCACCGTTAAAGACACGGGCGTCGGCATGGACCTGGCCACTAAGAACCGCATATTCGAGCCATTTTTTACGACCAAAAAGCTAGGCGAAGGAACAGGCCTCGGCCTTGCGGTGGTTTACGGAATTGTCGGAAAGCACGGCGGCGTTATCGATGTTGAAAGCCAACCCGGTCGCGGCGCGACCTTTCGGATTTTTTTGCCGATTTCGAAGAACGATGCAGAACAGGGCGAACTTGAATCGCCACCACTCGGTGAAAAGAGCGAGAAAAACGTCGTCGGAGAAGGCCAGACAATTCTGTTCGTCGACGACGAGGCGCACCAGTTACGTTTGATGCAGATCCATCTGCAGCGTTCGGGTTATAGAGTTCTAACGGCTTCCGACGGCGCCGAAGCCGTCGAGGTACATCGACGCCACCAGGACGAGATCGCCGTCGTGGTTCTGGATTTCGGCTTGCCGAAGTTAAACGGCTGGGAGGCATTTCGCAAGATGAAGGAAGTCGACCCGTCGGTTAAAGCGATTTTCGCCACCGGCTTTATGGCAACGCAGCTGGAGTCCGAACTGGCCAAGCAAGAGCTGAGCAGCGTCATTATGAAGCCCTATCAGCTGGACGACGTCTTGGAAAAAATCGCCGATGCCTTGAAGAACCGCGAAGCGAAAGACACCGCCCGCGTGACACTGGCGCTGTGAGCCGACTCCGCGTTTCCAGATAAGCGAAACCTTAGCAGCGGCCGCTGCCAGAGCGCCGGTTCTGATTCGGCGAACGATCACTTTAGCCATCGCCGCCGGGAACATGTTTACGCCGCGTATCTCTGGCCATATTCTTTTGCACGATCGCGATCAGGATGAGAAGAAACGAAAGAAACCGAACGAAATAAAACAAAGGCCGCCCTTCATTCGGGTCGCTGCTAAATCCCAGCGCCGCCCGATTCAAACCTTCAACCAGAAATGAAATACCGAACAACAGAAAGAAACGATCGCCGGTGTCCCTCCAGAAGCGCAGAAAAAACAGTCCGGCGATCAAAGAAGCCATCGAAACGGCACCGAGCAGCATAAGATCCATACGTCACCCTCAGTCGACATCCCAGATTATTCCATACAAAAGAATCATCATTGCGCCTAATGCCACGACCAGACGCCAGGTAAATAAATTTACCTCAGGGCCCAGAAGAAGCTTGTCAGCGGCTAACAAGCCATTGTTCAAGGTCAGGCCTAAAAAGCAAAGACTCCCCCAGAGGAGCAGTTTATACCGGCTGCGGTAGTAGCCGCGCAGGAGCAAGCAGAAACAAAAAAAAGCCGTGATCGTGCACAGCGTGTAGAATATACCGGCCATGTCACTTATCCTTTCTCAGCCTGAAGGCATCGGCGAATTCCTGAACCCGGGTTTTCGGTTTGGAGTGGATAAGATTGGTAACCGGCACCAGGTGCTTCGCGTAAATCTCAGCCAAGCGATCAACCATACGCGCGAGATCCGCTGAAGCGGGATGATAACGGTACACCCGTATTTCCTTTCTTGATGCCGAGACGAAACCGCCCGCGTCAAGCCGCTCCAGCACGTCGATTGTCTGCCTTTGATCGATATAAAGCCTGCTCGCCACCGTCGCGCAGGTCCAATCCTCGTCGGGCTTGCTGCGAAGGAGCAGCAATGCTTCCAGATGCGCTACAGAATCGATCCTATCGAGGACAAACTGCCTGACTTCCGGCGGGATCACGTCGTCGTTCATGAGTCTTGATGCAGACGTGGTTGTCTGCTGGAGCACGCTTGTTCACTGTTAAAAACAACAAGGCCGCCTTGTCAATGGGGTAGGCCGGATCCATGTCGGATTGAGCTTGAAACGTAGCGTCGGTTTCCTCCGAATAGTTTGCGGCAGTGACCGAGTAACGACGCCGGTCCAGACTCATGGATGATACCAATCGAGGAAATTTTTACCGGGCTTCCGCGAAAACTTTTCGCAAATTCCAGCAGTTCCAAGTGGCATCGGGATTGCTCTGGAATTCTTGGCGCAGGCCCGGGGGAGAGTAGAACATAACTCACGTGTATGAATTTGCAGCCGCTGGTCACGTAGAGCAATGAGGTTAGTGTGGCGCTGATTACGACAAATACTGTCAAAGTTGGACAATTATAACCAGGATTGAGCCTTGCACACGGTGCGTGAAGTGACAAAAAGAGCTTATTACAGGAAATCTCGAAGTTCTGATCTCTGGCACTTCTGCGCAAACTGCGAGAATTGGCCGCTTTCTGACTTTGTCGAAACAGCCGGCGACAAAACAAGTCTAAGCAACTTCTGTCCTGACTGCTTGGGAACAGAGCAGGAAGGAAAATGCCAATCGTTAACCACGACCGAGCCACTTTCAGCCAAGAAAATTCTGATCATCGAAGACAATCCCGATGTCCGGCGCATCTTGACGGTAACCTTGGGCCATCTCGGCTATTTAACCTTGGAAGCTAAGGACGCCGCCGACGGAATCAAAATGAGCTTGGCGGAGATTCCGGATCTCATCTTAATGGATGTGTCGTTGCCTGATTCGAGTGGGCTGGAGACCGCACGAAAAATTAAAGACAATCCGAAAACGAATCAAATTCCGATTGTGGCATGCTCCGGCTGGAAAGACGAAGACATTCTCACTAAAGCACTCGAAGCGGGAGTGGTAGAATTCCTCACCAAGCCAATCTCCCCGGAAAGACTCGCCGAGTTGATCGAGAAACTGACCTGACAGATTTCTCCGGCTGGAATAATTCGCTAGAAGCGCTGCGAGCATAGCGTCAAAGGACCTGTCGCTTGATTTGGCTCCCCGGGAGGGACTCGAACCCCCGACCAATTGGTTAACAGCCAACTGCTCTACCGACTGAGCTACCGGGGAAGTAGGTGGTGCGCTCCTCTGAGCATTCGATTCTGCCTTGGCCACATCCTTCAGTCATTTACTGCCGGCCCATGCGCCCAAGACCAGAAAACCTAAAAACAAAGCCATTATCTAACATATGGAAAACCCAAATTCTAGGCGCGGCGAAGCTTGCTACCGTAATCACGGATATTTCTTGCATCAACCAGCGTCGAGCAACCCTCGAATCAGTTGAGACCCAACTGCTCCAGCTCCTGGAGCATTTTTTGGTGATGTGTGGCGGGCCAATAAATGCGGCCGCAGCCGTCGCAGGAAGAAAAAATTTCCTGGGTGGAAAAGACGTACTCTGGTACGATATCGTGCACGGAAGCTTTGGAACGCGGCTGCAGCAAGCGGTTACATGCAAGACAGCGCTTCAAGAGATCACTGCGCCAGGAAAGGCGAAACTCTTGCACAACCTGACGCAACTGTTCACGGAAGTCGTTACTGACAATAAAAACCAACTCCGGCGTATGAATTCGCCGCAGTCCACGATCTCGCGTGAGAATAATTCTATTCTCCTGACGCGCGGCGCGGACAAGGCCATGGCCGGACAAATGCCGGCCGTAACTCACGTCTTGGCCTATGACTCGCAGCCATTTTGTCAGCTTGCCAAGCATGCGGTCGGCGGCGAACTTCACTGGCAATAGCCGGGACTGCGCCACTTCTTTTCATCAATTTCAAAATGCTCGAGCATAGAGTTCGTTTTACAGCATGACTCTCAAACAATCCATCGGCCTTGCCGTGGTCGCGTTCTGGTGCGCGATGAATTACTTGCTTATAAAACGCCAGCTATGGGCGCCTGCGGCGCCGCTTTTTGTCAGCGGCACCGAACTTATCACAGAACCCAGCGCGGAATGGTGGGGGATCTATTATCGCGGTGAGAAAATCGGCTATACCTCACAAACCATCGAACCTGAGGCGGATGGCTACCGCTTGAGGGATGAATCGATGATGCGCTTGAATCTCATGGGGACAACTCATTTCACATCGACGCACCTGGCGATGATCGTGGATAAAGAGTGGGTCCTTAAAGACTTTATTTTCGAGCTCGAGTCCAACGACGTGCGGTACAGATCGAGCGGCAAGATCCATGCCGGCAAGCTGCAAATCGAGGTTCAATCAGGCGGCCATGCAACGGTCCAGGAACTACCGGTAACACAACCGCCGTATATCCTGGCCGCTTTGAAACCCTTGATCGCAACCCAACAACTCGAACCCGGCAAGGAACATTTCTTCAGCACCTTTGATCCCGCTACCTTGTCGCAACAAATCACCTCGGTGGTTATCGAAGCGCGGGAGAGTGTTTCAATAGGTGACAGAACGGAACCCTCGATCCGGATTCGGCAGAATTTCAAAGGCCTCTCCGTAGTTTCCTGGATCGACGGCCAAGGGCGAACGCTCAAAGAGGAGAGTCCGGGCGGGTTTGCTCTCAGGCGGGAAACCCCACAGCAGGCAAAAGCTTTCGACGGCGCGCCTGCATTGGCTCTCGACATGATTGCGCAAACCTCGATCCCTGTGGGCGCGCCGATCGAAGAGCCGCAAAGCAAAACCTCGCTCCGGCTAAAACTGACTGGCGTAAACCTGGCGAACTTTGCGCTAAACCAGGGGCGCCAGAGGCTGAGTCAAAACCTACTTGTCGTCGAGCGGGAAAAAATCAGCGCGTCCGGCAGTTATAAGATTCCGCTGCAGGACTTCCGTTTTTACTCTTTCCTGCAACCCACTGCTTTCGTGCAAAGCGACCATCCGCGCTTGCGTGCAATGGTCCGGCAGATTCTTGGAGACGAAACCGATGCGTATAAGGCCGTGCTGCGACTCAAGCATTGGGTTTACACAGAAATCAAAAAGGAGCCGACGATCAGCATTCCCAATGCTCTTGACGTTCTCCAAACCAGAAGAGGAGATTGCAACGAACACACGGTGCTGTTCAACGCGCTCGCCCGCGCCGCCGGTGTTCCCGCCAAAACCGTGGTTGGCCTGGTCCATTTACACGGCGCATTCTACTATCATGCTTGGTCCGAAGTGTGGCTTGGCGACTGGGTGACGCTGGACTCGGTGCTCGACCAATTTCCTGCCGACGTGACCCATATCAAATTCGTCGAAGGCGAAATCGACCGCCAGGTCGACATTCTTCAGCTGATCGGCAATCTCAAGATAGACGTTGTGGAGGTGCGATGATACGACGCCCGCGATTTACGTGTCAGCTCTCTATGAAAAAGCTGAGCGCACAATGATGCGAGATTTCAACATGGGAACAACATGATCCGCATCGTCAATCTGCACAAAAACTACGGCCGACTGGCTGCCGTGGACGGCTTGAACATCGAAGTGTCCGAGGGGGAAATTTTCGGGTTTCTAGGTCCCAATGGCGCCGGAAAAACCACCACCATTCGGGTGATGATGGGAATTCTGAAGGCAACTTCGGGACAGGTGATGCTCGGCGGTCACGATATTGCGCGTGAACCCGAGGAGGCCAAGGCTATAGCCGGTTTCATACCGGACCGCCCGTTCATTTACGAGAAACTCAGCGCTCAGGAGTTCCTCATCTTTGTCGGTCGATTGCGGCGCATGGAGACCCCGCGCTTGCAGCGGCGTATAGCCGATCTGCTGGAGCATTTCGAACTGCGGGAGTGGCAAGACGAGCTGGTGGAGGGATTTTCTCATGGTATGAAACAGCGCCTGGTCTTGTGCGCGGCGCTCCTCCATGAACCGCGTATTCTGGTTGTCGACGAGCCGATGGTGGGCATGGATCCCAAAGGCGCCCGCACGCTCAAGGATCTGTTTCGTTCTCTTGCCCGGGCGGGCACGACTATTTTCCTGTCGACGCACAGCATCAGCGTTGCCGAAGAAGTCTGTCATAGAATCGGCATCATTCAGAAGGGTCATTTGATAGCCAGCGGCGCTATGGCCGATCTATACGGTCTTACGTGCAAGCAGGACAGCAATTTGGAGGATGTTTTCCTCGAATTGACTCGCCAGCAGGACGATCTCCGCGCAGTCGAGAGGTAGATGTGGCATCAATCCCGGTACTGCTCTCCCCGAAATGGTTATCCTGGAAAAATGAGTTTCGCGCCGGCGGCGATCGCTGGCGCCGTCGTCTTGCGCTTCTTGCGCTTGGCGTGTCCTTCTGGATCGGTACTTTTTACGTGGTCCGTCGCGTGCTCACTTACTTCCAATCGGTTCATGAACTCGGCCCCGCCCTCGCCTATCAGCTGTTGTTGATTATCCTGCTGACGTTTCTTTCGATGTTGCTGTTCAGTAATCTCATCACGGCGCTTTCAGCCTTCTTTCTCGCCGGCGATTTGGATTTGCTCATGTCGGCACCGCTGTCGCAGGACGCTTTCTACTATTCCCGCCTCATCATTACCGTCGCGAATTCTTCATGGATGGTGCTTTTCTTCAGCTTGCCGATATTTGCCGCGTACGGCGCGGTTTTCGGCGGCGGCATCACTTTTTACCTATGGATCATCTTATGCTTGCCGCTGTTCTTGATCATCCCGGCCGCTTTAGGCGTGCTGATCACCCATCTATTTGTCTATTTGTTGCCGGCGAAGCGCGTGCGCGATATCCTTTTTTTCGTCGGCTTGTTTGCCTTCATCGTAATCTACTTTCTGTTTCGCCTGTCGCAACCGGAACGGTTGGTCCAGCCGGAGAGCTTCGGCCACTTTGTACAGTTCTTGACGGCCATGGAGACACCGTCTTCGCCTTACCTGCCCAGCAGTTGGTCCGCTGAGATTTTTGCCGGAAGCTTGTTCCAGCGCTCCACGGACCAAGGCTTTTACTTTGCCTTGATGGCAAGCTACGCGTTATTTTTCCCGGTCGTCGCATCCTGGGTATCGAGCGCGGTTTACCTCGACGGCTGGTCCAAAGCTCAGGAATCACGGCAGGGACGCCGCCGACATGACTGGGGCGACCGGTGCATCGCGCTGCTCACAAGGCCTTTCTCGCCGGTGGTCCGGGCGATCATGGTCAAAGACGTCAAGACATTCATGCGCGACACTACGCAGTGGTCTCAAGTCTTTCTTCTAGTCGCGCTCATTATAGTCTATCTTTACAACTTCAAGGTGTTGCCCTTGGACCGCTCGCCGATGCCGGCTGGGACTATTAGAACCGTCGTCGCCTTCGCCAATCTGGCGCTCGCCGGCTTCGTTCTCAGCGCCGTCGCCATGCGCTTTGCCTTTCCCGCGATCAGTCTCGAAGGCAAGGCATTCTGGATTCTGCAGACCTCGCCGATTTCGCTCAAGTCGCTTATCTGGAGCAAGTTTTGGTTGAACCTATTTCCGCTACTCTTTCTTGGCGAGTTGTTGGTGTTCGCCAGCAACTTAATGCTGCGCGTGCCAGCGTGGATGATGGTTTTATCGCTAATTACCGTCTTTCTGATGACCTTCGGAATCACCGCCATCTGCGTCGGTATCGGCGCGATCTACCCGAAGTTTGCCTATGACCATGTGGCCGAGATCCCGACCAGCTTCGGTGGCGCGATCTGCATGATTTTCAGCATCGGCTTTATCGGAATCATTGTGATGCTCGAAGCTTGGCCTGTTTATTTGCTCACCAGCCGGGCGCTCCGTTTTGGAGGGAGCCAGATTCTGAGTCCAGGGATGATCGCCCCTTCTCTACTCGCGGCCGTCGCTCTCACGGCCATTGCTGTAGCGCTGCCGATCGGAAAAGCCCTTAAAAGTCTGGAAGCGATGAAGGATTAGAAGCTAAACGCGGATCACTGGAGAGTGAGTTCAAGTTAATCTTCCGAGCGCCGAAATTCCGGCATACGTGGCAAGTCGCTGCATCAATGGAAGAAAAACGGTAAAGTTGCGGCAGTTTCACCGGAGGTGATTTATGCAACTGATCCACGCGATCTATCAGCCCCAGGGCGATGGTCCCCACCCGACGATTCTAGCGCTGCACGGCCGCGGCGCCAACGCTCTCGACCTGCTCGGTTTGGCTCCCCACATTTGCGGCGGTCGCTTTCTTGTCATCTGTCCACAGGGACTGCTGCAGACACCCATCGGACCGGGATCCTTCGGGTACGCATGGTATGCGATGAGCTTGGGGGGTCCGCCGGATATTTCAGGCATTCTGGCATCGCGGGAAAAGTTGCAGGAGTTTCTGGAGCACTGCTTGGTCCGCTATCCCATCGACCGGGAAAAGTTGGTGCTTCTCGGCTTTAGCCAAGGAGGCGTCATAGCCTACAGCGTAGCGCTGTCCAGCCCCGAGCGGTTTGCTGCGCTGGTCGCGCTCAGCTCCTGGCTGCCGCAAGAGCTGGCGCCGCATCTTAGCTTGGCGGAGCCAGCGCGGCCGTTGCCGGTGCTGATTCAACACGGCACCCAGGACTCCATGATCGAAGTCCATCGGGCAAGACAATCGGTCGAAACTCTTCGCCAGGCGCGAGTACCGCTAGACTACCGAGAGTATGAGATGGGACATGAAATCAGGCCGAGAAGTCTCAATGACCTCTCGGCCTGGTTGGAAGAAAAGGTGCTGTTACCGGTTGTGCCGGCAAGTTAAGTCACGGTTAACGAAGCATGTAGCTGTGGTCTTTTGCCATCGCCTCCAGGCGGGCAACCCGCTCTTCCATCGGCGGGTGGGTGCTGAACAGTGACGCCAGGCCGCGGCCAGTGAGCGGGTTAACGATAAACATGTGTGCCGTGGCATTGGCGGTGGCGTCGCTCGTATGCAACGGAATACGTTGCGACCCCAGGTGTAGCTTGCGCAATGCGCTTGCCAGTGCGAGCGGATCGCCGGTTGTTTTGGCGCCACCCACATCGGCGCCGTACTCACGCGAGCGCGACACCGCCATCTGAATCAGCATCGCGGCAAGCGGCGCGACGATCATCATTACCAAAAGGCTGATCATCCCGCCACCACCCTCGCGACTATCCCTGTGGCCGCCGAATATCGCCGCCCATTGCGCCATTGTTGCCAAATAGCTGATGGCGCCCGCCAATGTGGCCGCGATCGAACTTACCAGAATGTCACGATTGCCGACGTGAGCCAGTTCGTGGCCGAGAACCCCGGCGAGCTCGCGCTTATCGAGAATTCGACGAATCCCTACGGTAACCGCCAC
>CAYZXN010000015.1:0-8008 GCA_964482425.1 uncultured Syntrophobacteraceae bacterium
GCGAAGATCTGTAAACAGCCTTCCGTGATCCTGGCATCGTTGAAATGACCCGGCGTTCGGTTATAGTGAAAGTATCGCCAGTCGGCGGTAATTCAAACAAAAAGGAGAGCACTATGATCGAAGTCGGTAAGGAAGCCCCTGATTTCGAGCTGGCCAGCCATCTGGGCGGAAGCAAGTTCAGCTTGAGCCAGTTTAAGGGGCAGAAAAACGTCATGTTGGTGTTTTATCCACTGGATTGGACACCCACCTGAACGAAGGAGATTCCTGGCCTGGAAGCTCTCAAGGAAGAGTTCAAGGCCGCGGACACCCAAGTTATGGGTGTGAGCATTGATAGCAGATTTTCCCACGATAATTGGGCCAAGTCTTGCGGCGGTATTTCATTCCCGCTCCTGCAGGATTTCCATCCCAAAGGCGAAATGGCAAAAAAGTACGGTGTCTTCTTGGAAGACAAAGGGATCACCGACCGGGCCACCGTCATCATCGACAAACAAGGCGTGGTTCGATATGCGAAATCCGTCACTCCGGCGGGCGAAAGAAACCCGAAGGAACTTTTGGCGGAAGTGCAGAAAGTCAACAAAGGTCAATAATGCAGTTGGAACTGTATTTCTACAATGAGTGCGGCTTTTCCCAGAGCGTGTTGAACTGCATGGCGAATTTGCACTGCGAAGACAAGATCATCCAGAAAAATATACGGGAGAACCCCGAATATGAGAACGAGTTAATCGCGCTGTGCGGCGCGAAGACGGTTCCGGTTCTGGTGATCGACGGCAAGCCCATGAGCGGTTCCGAGGAGATCAGCCAGTACCTTGTAGGAAAGTTTCTGTAACCCAGGCTTGTTGTAGTCGCAAAAAGGGAACGGAAGAAATTCCGTTCCCTTTTTTTGTCTGCGGCAATCGGTGAGCGGAAACATGACAGTAGATTCATCTACTGCCGTGCACGGTTTCGCGTTCCCTCTCGCATGGCCGACACTCTCTCCCATGCTTTTCTTGACCGAGTCTTGACGCTCCTTCGCCGGCTGGAATAGTGTAGTCTAAGCCGCTAATTCAAGAACAACTATAAGGAGCAGCCTTCAATGGAAAATCGCCGTTACGATTACAGTCCCATCATTCAACGCGAAAAAATCACCTGGCCGGACAATGGCCGCATCGCGCTCTGGGTAGCGCCTAACATCGAATACTTCCACTTCGATATGCCGATCCGCGGTTCCGGCAGCAGTCATACCCCCGACGTGCCGGGATACACTCTGCGCGATTACGGATCTCGAGTGGGCGTGTTCCGGATTATGGATGTGCTCGACAAGTTTGGCATCCGTGCCAGCGTTCTCTTGAACGCCGAGGTGTGCGAGCATCATCGGGCGATCATCGATGAGGGCAACAAGCGCCAGTGGGAATGGCTGGGTCACGGCATGACCAACAGCGTGTCCATGCTCGATTACCCGGCCGATGAAGAACATGAGATTATCCGCAAGGTCAAAGAGATCATCACTGCCGCCACCGGCAGACAGCCCAAAGGCTGGCTTGGCCCCGGCCTGGGCGAGACCTACAACACGCCGGATCATCTTGCTGCCGAAGGTTTCGAGTACGTATGCGACTGGGGCAACGACGAGCAACCCACGCCGATGCGGGTGAAGAGCGGCCGCATGATCGTTGTTCCGTACGAGCTGGGGGTCAACGATATTCGCGTCTTCAATCGCGAAAATCACACACCCGAACAATACTACCGGATGGTTTGCGACCATTTCGATACCCTCTATCGCGACAGCGCCTCAGGCGGGCGCGTGCTTTGCCTGCCGCTTCATCCGTTCGTCATCGGCCTGCCGTTTCGTATTTCATATCTGGAGAAGGCGCTCGATTACATTTGCTCCCATGACGGCGTCTGGCGCACAACCGGTGGAGAAATCGCTGAATGGTATTATAAAAACTATTATAAGGATCCGGGGCGGTATGAAGCGTAGATAGAGGCGGAAAACAAACATCTTTATTCAACCACATCTATTTCGAGCACGGAGACGAGTCATGAATAACGGTAAAGCGAAGAAGTTCGCCCTCGCAACAGTCGAACGCAACAGCGAATCCATTGCGCTGCTGTGCGATAACATATTTTATTTTGCCGAGCTCGGCATGCAGGAGTTCGAAACCTCGGGCCTGATGATCGAGATTCTCGAAAAGGCCGGCTTCACGATCGAAAGAAATCCATCCGGAATGCCGACGGGATTCATCGCAAGCCATGGATCGGGTAAGCCGGTGGTGGCGCTGCACACCGAATACGACGCGACCCCGGCGTGCTCGCAGGCCTCGGGTATTGCCGAGCCGACGCCGATCGTCGAAGGCGCCCCGGGACACACGGAAGGCCACAATGTCAACGGAGCGGTCATGATTGGCGCCGCGTTAGCAATCAAGAAAGCGATGGATGAGTACGGTCTTGGAGGCACGCTCAAGGTTTTCGGTGCGCCGGCTGAGGACCAGCTGGTGAGCCGCCCGTACTTCGTCAGGGACGGTTATTTCAAGGATGTCGATGTCGCGCTACACGATCACATCGGCAAGGAGCTTGGCACGGTTTACGGTTTGCGCCAGTACGCGCTCATTTCGGCTGAGTTCACCTTCAAGGGGCAGAGCGCCCATGCGGCCACCGCTCCATGGAACGCGCGCGATGCCCTCGATGCGGCGGTTTTGATGGATATCGGCTGGGACAAGCTGCGCGAGCATCTCGAGCCGAGCCAGCGCAGTCATCGGGTGATCACCCACGGCGGCGACCAGCCCAACGTCATTCCCAACCGGTCGACGATTTGGTGGTTCTTCCGTGAAGCAACCGCTGAGAAGACCCGGGCGCTCTTTGACAAAGCCAAACGGATCGCCGACGGGGCGGCGCTGATGACCGAGACCAGTTATGACGTCAACGTACTCAGTGCTGTTTGGCCGACGCGCGCCAATCGCACCCTGGCCGAGGTCATTCAAAAGAATATCGAGCAGATCGGTATGCCGCAATGGTCGGAAGGCGAGCAAAAGCTGGTGCACGAAGTCCAGACGAAGGTGAAGGCAAAGCCCACGGGCATGCCGACAAAGATCGCGCCGCTCAAAGAGTGTGTGCAATCGGTCTCGGCCAACGATTCGGGCGAGGTCTCATGGGTGGTGCCGACCGGCTTGATCAACTTCCCCTCGAACATCCCCGGTGTCTCCTACCACCACTGGTCGGCGGGCGTGTCTCTGGCGACTTCCATCGCGCACAAAGGCGCGGTTGCCGGAGCCAAGGCGATGGCAGCGTCGGCCATCGATCTGTTGACGGATCCGGGCTTGATCGCCAGGGCCAAGGAAACGTTCAAGGAAGAGATCGGCGATGTGGAGTATCGGCCCTTGTTGCCCGCCGACCAGAAACCGCCGCTCGAACTCAACCGTGACTTGATGGAGCGCTACCGGCCGAAGATGCGCGAGTATTATCTGAAAGACAAACCTGCTTTTGAATAAGCTCAGAAGACTCAAGGTTCAACGGTTCAAAAGTTCAGCCCAAGAAAGAGCATCGAGCCGTCCGAATTTTCAACGCGGACGACAAACCGGCAGTCCCTTGCCACAGTATGTTGGATAGTCCTCTAGCGCGGGCCGATTTCTGCGGTTAAAGTCACCGACGAGCGTACTTCGATGGTGCCGGTTTCGACCGGCGTCGGCGCGGCGGCTAACGTTTCCATCTGCGCGCCGCGCACCTGCGGGGCTATGATCGGCCGCACCCCCCGTTCCTCTTCGTTCACGGAAAGAACTCGAACGATTTTCAAACCCAAAGCGCCGGCCATCTCATCGGCTTTGGCTTTTGCTTTTTGCGATGCCAGACGCAGCGCCTGCACCTGGGTTGCGTGCTCGTCTTTGAGCGTGAAGATAAGTCGATTGACGTGATTGGCGCCGGACTGCATGCCGGCATCGATCAGTTTGCCGACGTTTTCCAGCGTGCCGGTTTTGATACGCAAGATATTGGTCGCCGTGTAACCGGTGATCTCCGGCTTGCCGCCTTGAGGGTAGCGGTAAGTGGGATTTAATGAATAGCCGGCGGTTTTGATCTCATCGCCTTTGCCCAATATTTTCTTTACCGCGGCGATCACCCGCGCGACTTTGTCGGCGTTCTCCCTGGCGGCATCGGGAGCACTGCGCGCCTGCGTCACCACGCCGATATCGATGTGTGCCTGGTCGGGTTCCGCAGTGATGACCGCCTCGCCGCTGGCGGTGACCGAAGGCGGTCTGGGTCCGAATACTTCCTGTTGTGCCTGTAAAGTCGAACTCACCGACAAAACCACGGCTGCCGCGAGGATTAAAAGTTTCATGCCGGAACCGTCCTTCAAAGAGATGGCAGCAGGCTAGCGCATATTCTATGGCGCCGCCAGCCTTGACCGCCCAGGGTGACCGTAATAGAGAATCGCTGACATGATATCTTTGGCTCTCGCGATCGCCTTGACGTTGGTTTCCGGTTGCGCGGCGGTCCAAGGAAAGCTCGGCTGGCGCGTTAAGGACATTGTTTTGACCCCAAGCGCAACCGTCAACTTATACGGCCCTGACGAAAGGATCATTGCATCGGTGCCGACGCGCGCTATACAGCACATGATGCTGGCGCACTTGCGCATCAGCGCTGCGGCCAACGTGCAGACGGACTTGTTCATCGTCGAAGGCGACGAGCCGAATGCGTTCGCCGGGTTAAACGAAGGCCGCCGGATTGTCGGAATCAATCTCGGTATGATCAAGCTGATCGGCGAGCGAGCCGACGAGTACGCGGCTTTGCTCGGTCATGAGGCCGCCCACTGGGCAAAGGGCCACGTGGACTCCGGTCAAATGCGCAGCCAAACCCTCAAGACGGCGGGCGCTTTGGTGGGAGCAGGTCTGGGACTGGCGGGCGTGCCCGCCGCCGGCTTGATCGGCAGCCTCGGCTTCGATTTGATCGAAGCATCCTACAGCCGCGAGCAAGAACGCGAGGCGGACGCGCAAAGCATCGAATACATGCTGGCCGGTCGATATGATCCTCGCGGCGCGCTTCGACTCCACGAAAAACTGATCAACGCATCGAGCGGACTGCCGCTGCCTTTTCTATCGAGCCATCCGAGCGGAGAAGAGCGCATGAAAAATCTCCGGTCTCTCATTGACGCAAAATCAGCGCCGCGCTAACGCCGGAAACAGGCTCGACGATACCGCTCGATTGTTCTTGAATCGTCCTACTCGCGCCGCTCAAATTGCATGCAGACTCTGATTCCTGTTAAAGCCTTGGTGTGGAATCTACGATCGAGCAGGCGCGTCCGGCATCTAAACAGAAATTATTTTATGGTTGGTACATCGTCGGAGTCGGGTTTCTCGCCAACGTCGCTTCCGCTTTTTCTCTCGCCAGCACGTTAAGTGTTTTCATGAAGCCGTTGACGGCGGACCTGGGCGTCTCTCGCGGCGTCTTCTCATTGCTCCGATCCGGCGAGGGGCTCATCGCGGCGTTTCTGGCTCCGGTCATCGGAACGCTGATGGATCGTTACGGCGGCCGCTGGCTGATGGTCTTTGGCGCGGTGATTGCCGGGGCGGGTTACATCGCTTTGGGATACGTGGACAGCTTTTGGCAGTTTACCGCCGTGCGTTGGAGCCTGGTAACGGTGGGCGATTCCTTCATGGGCTACATCGTCATAAACCTGGCGATTGCCCACTGGTTTTCACGCAAACGCGGCCGAGCGCTGGCGCTGACTAGCATGGGAATCGGCTTTGCCAAAGTAGGTATGCCCGTGCTGGCGGCATCGTTGATTGTCTGGCTCGGGTGGCGCCAGACCTGGCTGGTGTTCGGCCTTCTCACCCTGGTGCTGGTTGTCGGACCGGCGCTGCTGGTGGTTCGACGTTCGCCGGAAGATCTGGGACTCAAGCCGGACGGCGCTTCAGGCGACGTTCCGCTCGGACATCGACCCGCAAAAACCGCCGCAATGGCGCAGCAGGCAATTCGCGACGACATCGAATGGTCGCGCGGCGAAGCGCTGCGCACGCAAGCGTTCTGGTTGCTGGTGGTTACTTTCGGCATTTCCAGCATCGGCGTGACGGGACTCAATCTTCACGTTTTTCCTTATGTCAGCGATCTGGGCCACCCGCCGGTGGTTGCCGCCACGGTTATGAGCGTGATTGCCTCGATGCAGCTGGCATCGCCGATCGCCTGGGGCATTCTGGCCGAACGGATCGATCCGCGATTTGCTGCCACCTTGAAGTTTGTCTTGCAAGGGATCGGTCTTGCTCTGGCGATCACGACCGGCAATCTTTTTCTTCTTTATGCGGGATTTCTTCTCTACGGCATCGGCCTGGGCGGCAACATGGTCCTGCCCGACATCATCTGGGCGAGCTACTTCGGCCGCCGATCGCTCGGCAAGGTGCGCGGCTTGGGTTTGCTGATCTCCCAGGCACTGGCCGCGCTCGGACCGCCTTTCTTCGGCTTTCTTTTCGATCTCACGGGAGGTTACGGCCTGTCGTTTGCGTTGTTCGGCGCTGCACTGATGACTTCGGCTTTTCTCACTCTGATTCTGCGCCCGCCGAAAAAGATTATCATCGGAGAATAAACATGTTGTCCTGCAGCGCCGATCTCTGCTAACAGCCGATCACTCAAAGGAGAGATTCGCCATGTCTACGCAAATCGTTCATATCGAGCTTGCCGGCTTCCCGGTGGAACGGCAGGTGCGCCTTTTCAAAGAGCAGTATCTTTCGTGGCGCGGCAAAGGCGCCGCCGTGCGCGGGCGTGTGCATGATCTGCCCGTGCGGCAGTATGTGTCGTTGCTGGAGCGCGGCTATCGAGTCGTCTTGGAGCGAGAAGCCGACGGCTTTGTCCTGACCTTACAGCCGGACGGTTCGACTGCCCGGACCGGACGGGGCGGCGCGCATTCTGTGGCGCGCCATGACGACGGCCGCATTTATGTCAATACAACCGGCAATCGCGTCGCGGTCATCGATGCCTCGACACGGCGGTTAATAAAACACATTCTTACCGGCGCTGATCCATCGCATCTGGAACTGTCTCCCGACGGGAAACGCCTTTACGTGGCCAACAGCGGCTCGAACAATGTCACCATCATCGACACAGCCCGCGATCGAGTGCTGGCGACGGCCTCGACGGGAAAGCGTCCACTGCTTCCCAGCGTTGCGCCGGACGGCGAATCCGTCTATTTGCCGAGCGGACCGGATCGAACTGTGACAGTCATCGGCGCCGACGGCGAGTCACGGGCAACAGTCCCGGTCGGCTTTGCGCCGCACGATATCGCAGTTTCTCCCGACAGCCGCTGGGCTTACCAACCCAACTCCGCTTCGCATACGGTCACCGTGATCGATGGCCGGGATTATTCCGTCATCGGCGAAGTAGCAGTCGGTCTGGGACCGGGGCACATTGCATTCGCGCCGGATAGCCGTTTTGCCTACGTCGCCAATACATTATCAAATGATGTCACAATGATTGACACGGCAAATCATGATGTCGTAGCGACGATTCATGCCGGCATCGCCGCGCATCTTCCGGTAGTCAGCGCGGACGGACAATTCGGTTACGTCGCTAATTTTTCTTCCGACAATTTGACGGTGTGGGAGACGAAAAGTAATCGTGTCGTCGCGGAAATTCCCGTTGGCATCTATCCGCACTTTTTCGCCATCAGTCCTGACGGCCGGTGGATTGTCGTTTCCAACACCGGCGAGTCGAGCGTCTGCATCATTGACGCTCGCGAGCACCAGACAACAGCGCGACTTAACGTCGGTGCGGCGCCGGCGCACCTGGCGTTCAGCCCGGACAGCGAGTGCGTCTTTGTCGCTTGTGAAAGCACGGATGAAGTGGCGGTGCTCGATCTGAGAAAGAAGGCGGTCGTGGAATCGATCCAAGCAGGGCAGTCTGTTCGGTGAACTTCATCACGGCTGTCGACTGCGATCCAAACTTTGGCGCGGGCTTTATCCTGTTGCATCGCAGAGAT
This sequence comes from uncultured Syntrophobacteraceae bacterium, assembly GCA_964482425.1. GTDB lineage: Bacteria > Desulfobacterota > Binatia > UBA9968 > UBA9968 > WHTF01. The sequence goes on from CAYZXN010000015.1 coordinate 7,931, forward strand.
CTGCAGCGCCGTATCTATTATCGTCGCCGTAAGCTCGTCGAGCCTTGTTCGTGAACAACTCGAGGACTTTTCTCAGTT
>CAYZXN010000016.1:0-6912 GCA_964482425.1 uncultured Syntrophobacteraceae bacterium
CCATAGCCGCGGACGCCTTCGCCGCTCATCCGAGCGATCTCGCCGTAACTAAGATCTCCGCTTGCGCTCCGCACTGCGCCATCGCCCGTTAACGCAAGCTCTTCCCTGGCAACACCGAGCTTATAGCCGGCGAGATCGAGCAATTGTTCTCTGGCCTGCGCTGCAGCCAGGCGTGTCGCATTGCCAAAGATTCGCGTGCCCCGGCTGGCGCCGATGCCGGTGTCGGGGGCCACTCGGCTGGTGTCGAGAGTTTCCACGCCAACCTTTTCAAGCGGCACCTGCAGCTCTTCAGCCGCTACCAGCCGCATCGCGGTATGCGTTCCCGCGCCCTGATCGAGCATGGCGGTCGAAACCGCAATCGTTCCCTCTCCGTCGATCGAAACGAAAGCGTGGCACTCGCCGCCCAGAGGCAGCCACTGTGCCAGCGCAATGCCGCGCCCTGTATGCTTGCGCTTAAACCGGCGGTAGCCCGATCTTTCGATTGCGCTCTCTACAAGCTCATCGCTCTTGATATGCGGGATCGCGTGACCGATGGGCGCAAGGTCGCCGTCGTGCAGTAAATTCTTTTGCCGGAAAATCACCGGATCCATTCTCAAACGCCTGGGGACCAGGTCCATCTGCGATTCGTTGGCGAAGAAGCCCTGGGGATCGCCCGGCGCGCGCATATGCCCGCACGGAATTTTGTTGGTGTAAACGATCCTCTCCTGAATAAAGACGTTGGGGATATTGTACGGCCCGGCGGCTTCTCTTGGACCGACCAGATAGCCCTGCGGCTTGAAGGCGGCGTAGGCGCCGCTGTCGAAAACGTACTCCATCCGATGCGCCAGCAGCCGACCGTCTTTTGTAACGCCGGTTTTGACTTTCACCACTGCAGCGTGGCGCGGATTGCCGGCAAGGAATTCTTCGGAGTATTCCATCACCATTTTCACCGGCCGGCCGCTCTTGAGCGACAAGATGTAACAGACCGGTACGTCCATGAAGTCGCCTTTGCCGCCAAAGCAACCGCCGATGTAACAGGGACGGACGATGAATTTTTCCACCTCCTTACGGAAGGCGGTGGCGACCTGCTCGCGCAGCGCGAATGGAACTTTAGAACAGGCCCAGATGTCCGCACCGCCGCCGTCTTGCGCTTGCACCACGCAGGCGTGCGGCTCGATATAAGCCTGATGCACCGGCCTGGTCGTAAAGGTATTCTCGACAATGATATCGGCCTCGCGAAAGCCCGCCTCCACGTCGCCTTTCTTCCAGCTCATATCGACGAAGACGTTGCTCGGGGTCACGATCGGGTGCAGCAGGCCGCGATAACCGCTCACGTTCGGGTGAATCAACCGGGCCGTGTCTCTGACCGCTTCAAGCGGGTCGAGCAGCGGTTCCATTTCCTCATACTCGACCTCGATCAGTTCCACCGCCTCCTCGGCGATCGCCTCGCTGTCCGCCGCCACCGCCGCCACTTTCTCACCGATAAACCGCACGCCTCCGCCCGCGAGAATTGGCATGTCGTAGATTTTCCGGCCGATTAACAAGCCATTGACATCCTCTCCAGTGGCAATGGCGCGCACGCCGGGAAGAGCCGCAGCCCGGCTTGTGTCGATTTTTTTGATGCCCCCGCAGGAGATCGGGCTACGGAGAACTTTACACCACAACATTCCCGGCAGCGTCACATCCGTCGCATACACGGCCCGGCCCGATACCTTGTCCGGGCCCTCCAGCCGCTGGATCGGAGTACCGATGAGCCCGTGAGATTTCTTGCCCGGCGATCGGCTGCCTTGTTTCACTGTGATTCCCGGCCGGCGGCATCCAGAGCGGATTGAAGGCAGACACCGTGCAGATCCACCGCGGTCAAGCCGCAATATTCCAGACTGTAGCCCGGCCGCACGGTCGCCATGCCGTCTTCGAACAGCCGCTGCAGAACCAGACGTCGGAAACTTCCGTGCCCCATGACTCCCTGGTGTTCCTCGAGATCTGCCTCTTCATGAGTCGAAAAGTAGATCGCCTGTTCGCGCGTCAAGCCGTAATGCGTCGTTAACGCCTTGAAAAAGTCCGCCGACCAATATCCCGTTTGTTCTTCGGTCGCGCCGGCAGCATAAAACTCGGCCACCGTCCCTTCCCAAAGAATCGACCGCTTGAAATCGAGCTTGGCGCGAAATTCGGCCAGCATCGGCGACATAAAAATTTCATCCTCGCTGATGCCCAGGGCCTTGGCCGTCTCCACCACCACGTGCACGTGACCCGGCGGTTTGGGATGAATCAACTCATCGGCGAGCTTTGATGCCATGGGTCCCATGAGATCCCGGTGCTTGCGAAAAAAAGAAATGTGTTTGTGGTAGGAGGCTGCCTCCAGGGTATTGATCTCGATAGTGTAAGAGCCCCAATTTTTAAAAAACATCTTTAAAGCGTTCTGCGGAAGTTTCCCCGATCGCAGTTGTTGCATAAACGGCCCGTCGGTGACTCTCTCCTGCCAGCGTTTGGCTACCTTCCTGTAGTGTTCATCGACTTGTTTTTTTGCCTGTTGGCTATCCATTGCGGTTGTCATTCGATGCTCCTTTTTAATCTGCCGTGACATGTATGTCCATCGTTCAATTATCCTCGGCTAAATCCGGCAGGTTCACACCTATCGACCAGAAGTCGACTATCTCTGGATTCCGTCTTTCCGGCGGAAGCCGGAATCCAGTCGAATTTTTTAAATTGGACCCCGGATCAAGTCCGGTACTGGCCCTGGATGCCGGCCTTCGCCGGCATGACCGTCTTTAAACTTCGCCTAATGCGAGGCATTCAATCAGACTTGGATAAGTGACCGGCACCCATTACATCAATCAGCCGTGACTCCGGACAATGCGTTTTCCTTCGGTCTTTTCGAGATAACGGATGAAAAGATACTTGTTCTCCAACGGATCCATGTCGGTCCGTGCGATGTTTCGATGATCTCTGCTTTCCTCAACCTTGCACACGATAAATCGCAAGCCGCTCTCGCTCAAACCGGAGTCCATTTCCCTTTTGAAGGATTCCAGCTCGCACACCGTTGCGGCATGATCGATGCCGGCGGCCTGCGCCATCTTAGCCAGATCGGTTTTACCGGCGGTGGCTGTCGGTTCGCTGATCCGCGAACCGCTGTAGGAAGCATTGTCGAAAACGAACACCAGCAGGTTATCGGGATTGAGATTGGCAAGGGTCGGCAGGTTGAACAACGACAGCAGAACGCTGCCATCGGATTCCAAAACGATGATCTTGCGGCGCGGCAGAGCTATCGCCAGGCCCATGCCGACTCCCAACGCGGTGCCCATGGTGCCGACCAGAAGATTGCCTTCATGCTTTGATAAGTGCGCCCACTCGATTTTTTGACCGCTCAGCGATGTGACGACAATCTGATCCGTGATCAACGGTGCCAGCAGCTCAAGGCAATCGTATCGAATCATCGGGTAAAATCCCCGCTGAAAAGAAGCGCCACCGGAAGTTTGAGGGAGTTCGTATGACGGGTCGCGTCCTGGATGCAAGTTTCGAGATTCTGCCCGCTTTCAACCAGGCGATACTGAATCTGCAGAGCATCGAGCACCGGCGTAACGTACGCACCGGAGACTGCATATACGGAATTGTTGCGCTGATCGGCAAAGCTGCCCAAATGAGCAATCAAAAGAAGCAGCGGCACGCCGAAGCGCTTGGCGATCGAAAGGATGCTGTAGCAAGAGACGTAATGTCCGGTGCATTCCATGTACACCGCCACTTGCTTGCCGCCCAAGGCGGCACCGGCGCCTATGGTGATGGCCTCAGCTTCGCTCGAAACCGGTATCAGCTTCACCGAGCTGTCCTGCCGGAGCAGGGGCAGGATCTCGCTCAGCCTGGTTTCGGGTAGGTAGGTAATCACGTCCACCCCCGCTTTACGCAAGCCTTCGACAATGCCTCGCGCTAATTCTTGTTCCATGGCAACTCTGCACCGGAACCAGGCAATGTGAGGGTGCTTGTCATTTGATACCGAGCTCCTGATTGACTTCGCGCTGAAGAGAAAAGTCGAAAATTTTTGCTGCGGCGACCGGCTCTTTGAGTTTCAAGAGATCTGCCTCGGCTTTGAGAAATTCTTCGATCTCGCCGGCGGACGGAATGCCGTTGGTGGTGAAGGCGGGTTTGGCCAAACGGTACGACTCCACAGCGGTTGGCAAGTCGACGCTTTGGTATTTGGCCAGGACTTCACTCGTGCCCTTCTCGTTTTCCAGAAAGTAGCGGTTTGCTTTGGCACGCGCGCGCAAGACGCGCTTCAACAAATCTCTTCTCTCGCGCAAAAACTTCTCAGACACCGCCGTACCGTTCTGGAGGTTTGCAAGATCGTCCATCGCCGAGCCGAGAACGTTCATATTGAATTTATCGCGCGCCAGAATAACCGTCGGAGGCGAAAGCGCCGCGACGTCGATGGCCCCGGTGATCAGACTTTGCAGCTGCGCCGGAACATCTCCGCCGACAATCACTGTCAGATCCTTGTCCGGATCGAGACCGCCCCGGCGTATCAGACGTGTCGCGGCCGTGTGTTGGGAACCGCCGTATGTTGTCGTGCCCAAGACTTTGCCTTTCAGCTGGGCGATGGACTTGAGTTCCGGTCTTGCGACAAGCCAGAAGAGATTTCGCCTTAAACTCACGGTGAGGACCTTGAGCGGAATGTCGCTGCGTTCCAGAGCTCGAATGACGGTGCCGATACCATTGGTGGCTTGAACTTGCCCGCTCAACGCGGCCGCCACCGCAACATTGCCACGGATCTGCACAATATCGACGTCGAGGCCTTCATCGCGAAAGAATCCGCGCTCGTTGGCAACGTAAAGATCGATGGCCGCGATGCTCCGGCTGGGGATGGAGAAAACGATTTTTTCCCGGCTTGTCTGAGCCCAGGCGAACGGTGTCAGGAGAAGAGACGTCACCAAAGACAAAATAAAAGCCACTCGCGCTTTCGCGCGATCAAGTTTTGCTAGCATTTTTCCGATCATTGTCCTTTCGTCCTTGTAAACCGGCATAAAAGCGCTGGCATTACTTCGCCGTTTCGCCCATCTCCTTGAGAATCTCGCGCACCAGGCTGAAATCGAACACCTCGTCCACCGACACGTTTCTTTTCGTCTCGACGTTCCAGCGCGTGCTCTCGATTACGTTTTCTAGGGTCTGCCTGGAGCTCCTGTCCCTTTATTCTCAGCCGCTAAACTTCAGATAAAACTCTCCCAACCGTGCTCGGCTTTGAAACCCAAAAGCGATTTTGCCTTGCTCGAATCGACGCCGCTCCAGTTGCCGGTGAGACCCGGCTTGACGGGAATCCGTTTGTCCAGATGCTTTGCAACCAGATCGGCGGTCGGCTCTCTCATGCTGCTGTTGGGAGCGGCGACGATCATGACTTCGTGCCCGTAAAATTCGCCCTGCAGCGCCAGACGGCATGCTGTCGCCGCATCGCGAGCATCGATATAAGCCCATACAGTTCTGGCGCGCTCGCCGGAATCCTTCCAACGTTGCCGCAACAAATCGTACGAGAAATCAAACACCACTCCCGGCAGGCGCAAACTGCCGATGCTCATGTCCGGACAAAGGCGCGCAAATGAATCCGCGATCTGCTCGCCGACGACTTTGGACAAGCCGTATGGGTCCTGCGGTCTCGACGGGTGTTGTTCGTCGAGCGGCAGGTAATCCGGAAGCATTGGCTTGGGCGCGTAGATGAACCCGAATGCGGCCGTGCTCGACGCGATCACGACCTTCTTAATGCCCGTATCGGCCGCCGCCTTGAGCACGTTATAAGTGGCCGTCACGTTGTTGCTGAAGATCTCCGAATCAGGCGCCAGCCCCGGCGCCTGATAGGCGCCCAGGTGCATCACACCATGCGCGCCGCTGAGCGCTTCATAGAGATGCCCCGAGCTGCGCAAGTCCGCGATCCAGCTCGGGCACAAGCTCACAGCAGGCGGCGCCCTGTCCAGAGACAGCACCTCGCAGCCATGCGACAACAGCTCGTGGATCACGAGTTGTCCCAAACGCCCGCTGCCGCCGGTGACAACGATTTTTTTCAAAGTATCGCCGCGCTCTTCAGCTCGCGTTCCAGTTTCGCCACCGCGTCTTTCGGCATAGGCTCCGTGTCCCACTTGGGAAAACGTTTGACGTCGAACCCGCGCATGCGAAAGACTTCGCGCAGCGGCACGCGCCCGTATTTGCGCAACTCCGCCGCGACCAGACGGGCCGCGGTGTCCACCCGCTTTTGCGCCTCGACTGCGCGCGCATAATCCTTACTGTCCAGTGCTTTGAACAACTCTACGCACAGCTCCGGTACAAAGCTCGTCGGGGGATTGATCATCCCGGCAAGGCCGAAAGGCACCAGGCCAAAGAGATCGGCGTTGCCGGTGAAAACCGAAACGTCGGGCAGCAGCCTGACGTATTCAAGCAGGGCGCCCTGGCCGTACGCTACTTTTATGCCCTTGAGCGACGGCACCTGTTCTTTCATGCGCACGGCAAATCCCGGCGGCACGGAGATTCCGGAATACTTCGGGTTCTCGTAAATAAAAATCGGCAGCGGCACCGCCTTGGCGACCGCCTTGTAATGGGCCACGATCTCGTACTCGGTGTGATCCGAATAATAATACGGCGGCACGATGGCCACCGCGTCAGCTTTATTGGCAGCCGCATGCTCGGCCAGTTCGACGGTGCTCTGAGCATCGGCCGTGCCGACGTGAATCACCACCGGCACGCGCCCCTTGGCCTGGTCGAGAGCCACCATCGCGGCCTTCTTACGCTCGTCGACCGACATCGCCGGTCCCTGCCCGGTGGAGCCGAGAACGAAAAGGCCATGAACGCCGGCACCGATGTGGAAATCGACAAGCTCGCGCATGATCTCTTCGTCGACCCTGACTTTATCGTCAAACGGCGTAATTATCGGCAACAACACTCCTCGAATCATGATTTCTCCTC
>CAYZXN010000017.1:0-7467 GCA_964482425.1 uncultured Syntrophobacteraceae bacterium
AAAAGGCGCCGCTGGTGTTAGGTCACGAGATTGCCGGAGAAGTCGTCGAAACGGGGGAGGCCGTCAATGCTTTCCGTGCCGGTGATCGGGTTTTCTCTTCTCATCATGTACCCTGCGGTAAATGCCGTTATTGCCAGGCCGGTCACCAATCTGTTTGCGATCTGTTACGCGCCACTCATTTTGATCCCGGCGGCTTTTGCGAGTTCGTTCGCGTGCCAAAAATCAATGTTGAATTGGGTACGCTTCGTTTGCCGGATGAAGTGACCTTCGACGAAGGCTCTTTTATCGAGCCGCTGGCCTGCGTGGTGCGGGCGCAGCGCTTTGCGCGCCTAAGCGCCGGTCAGACGGTGCTTGTGATCGGCAGCGGTATTTCCGGCTTGCTGCATGTTCAACTGGCGCGCGCTCGCAATGCCGGTCGCATCATTGCGACCGATATCAGCGACTTTCGGCTGGCTGCGGCCAGCCGGTTCGGCGCGCACGCAACCATTCATGGCGCGCAGGATGTGCCGGCACAGGTCCGTGAACTGAATGACGGCCGGCTGGCCGATCTGGTCATCGTTTGCATCGGCGCCATGCCGGCGATCGCACAGGCGGTCAAATCCGTTGACCGTGGCGGCACACTGTTGTTCTTCGCCCCGACCGCCGCCGGTGTGGAGGTGCCGATACCGCTGTTTGAATTCTGGCGCGACGAGATTTCGATCGTCACTTCCTATGCGGGCAGCGGCGAAGATCTCACGGAATCTCTTGAGCTGATCCGCGCTCGGCGAGTGCGGGTGGCGGACATGATCACGCATCGCCTGCCGCTGGCCGATGCGGCGGCCGGTTTTCAACTCACGGCCAGTGGTCACGAGTCGATCAAAGTCATTATCGATCCGCTGCTCTAGCGGCTCGGCGGCCGGGCTCGCGAGCAGGCCGACAATCGCGAATCACTTGGTTATTCTCAGTTCTTTGCGTGCCTTATCGACAAAGCTGTAGTCGACCACGTCTGCTACACTCACCGCGCGGGTAACATTGGCGTTCTTGCGTTGCAAGTCGATCAGCACTTGAACGGATTCCGGTTTGATTAAGGCATCTTTGGTAAGCACGCGGCTAACGTGTTTGATCATTTCGGCGGCCAACTTCCGGTCGGTGACTTTCCACTGTTTGCCGACCACATCTATGAGGGATTCTCGCTGGCTCGGCTCCCAGACAAATTGTAGCCCGCGCAGCGTAGCCCGCACCATCCGGTAGACCTCGTCCGGATTTTCGCGGATTTTTTTCTCAGAAGTACCGAACCCATTCTGTGGAAACTCGACTACATCGCCGAGAAAAATCAGCTCATTGAAGCCTCTCTCGGCCGCTATGATGTTTTCCGGAAGAGAAAGGAGCGAAGCATCCACAACTCCGGACTCGAGCACCGCATAACGGCTCGCCGCTGATCCGCTCATCGGCAGCACCGATACGTCGCGCCCGGGTTCCAAGCCATATTCTCTGAGCACCTGGTTGGCCAGCAATGTGGCGGTTCCACCGGGAGAACTGCCTGCCACTTTTTTCCCCTTGAGTTGCTTGGGCTCTCTAATTTCCTTTTTGCTGAACAGGAAAAGCAGCGGGCGTGCCACCGTGAAGAGAAGGACTTTCATCGGCTGTTCGCGCACCGCGGCGCCGATAACGCCTGTGACGGCGCCGTTGTAGTCGATGTCGCCGGACAGCACCGCAGTGCTGGCGAGATTGGCGGGCATATAGACGATTTCCAGGTCGATGCCTTCGTCCTTATAAAAGCCCCGGTGATAAGCGGCGAACATCGCCAGAAAAGACATGTTCGTCGAGGACGTGCCGAGACGGACTTTCTTGAGCGCGGACTGGGCCCCGGCATCAGCCGCGGTCAGACTCGTCGCCAGCGTGAAAATCAGGGTAAAAAAGAGCCATGCTCGCATGTGAAGTAAAGTCATCACGCCTCCTTGTTTTGACGAATTGTGCCGGTTGAGCGGTCCTGCAGTAAATTAGTCGCGCTGGCTCCACTCGACGAATTCTTCCAGTCCCAGCCGCTGCAGGGTATCGATGTAAGGCCGGCCGGTTTTTTCGTGGCGTCCGGACAACTGGTAATACTCGTAGATCAGTCCAGGCAACCATTTGGCGATGGTGAAGCCTTTATACTTGCCGTCGGGAATCGGCTCCAAAAAGCGTGGTCCTACGTCTTGCCAGTCATGATCGGCAATCCAACCCCTCTGGGTGCCGAATACGGTTTGAAGAATAATGCTGCGGTGGCCGGCGTCGATAGCCTCATCTATGCTCACGTCCCATCCGGTAGTTGCATTGAGCGCGTCGATCATGCTGTGCACACCGTCCGGCGGTTTGTCGTTCAAGGCAAACCAGCAGCCGCCCATGAGCCCGCAGGCTTGGCGAATCTGTTCGGTGATCAGATGGGACTGAGGCCAACCATCGGGCTGATTGGGATTGAGCGGTCCCCAGTTTTCCCGGTAAAGCAAATCGGCGGGTGGCTCCTTCCCGCCCGCGCCCTGCGGCTTCATACCGCCGCTGGCGACCAGTTCACGCAACATTTGGCTCAGGAGCGGACGCCATTCATGCTGCGCCGGCGTGCCGCCTTTAGTATGCACGACCCAGTTCTTGGCCTCGCCGCCCAATTCTTCCGCCAATTCTTTCGGTCCGTCGGCGAGAATGTTGCCCAGCCAAGTTTCACGTCGCGCGCAACGCTCGAGCAATGTTTCCACAGCTGCGAGATCGCCCCATTCGAGCTTTAGACCGTCGGTTTTGTCAGGACCGAGCACCCCTTTCTCCCACGCTTCGAACGCGAGACCGGCGCCGCAGGCGAAGTGGCTGCACTCGATACCGAGATCGTTAATGCGCTCGGATAGATAAAGCACGTCGTTACCCTTGAACCCCAGGTTGTAGAAAGTATCCATCCACTCGCTGCCGGCGTTGAAATGGCCGATCTTGCCCGTGTGGCGTCCTTCGCCGATTTCCACGTCCCACGGGCACATGCGAGGGCACTGGAAACAGGGACGAAGGGTCACGCGATTTCGATCCAATCCTTCGGCTTCGTCAGTGATAATCGTGCTGCGCCAGTTAAGCTTGGTAATCGCGCCCCAGTCTTCGCCGTGGCCGACGCTGGTGAGGCGTTTCTCGACGGTTGTTTTGCGCGGCGAAAGTGCTTTTGCCCAGCGCGCGCCGGCATCGATGAGTTTACTTTTTTCGTGTACGCGCGGCCGCTTGGTTCCCCAGGCAACAAACGCTTTTAATTTCTTTGACCCCATAACCGCGCCCAAGCCGTGCGCCGCGGTGTGATTATAATCGTTGACCAGCATCGCCGCGCGAATCAGATTCTCGCCTGCAGGGCCGATGCAGCCCACGCGTGCGTCGCGGTGACCGGAGTCCCTGCGTAGCATGTCTTCCGTATCTCGAACGCCTTTACCCCAGACTTTGCTGGCGTCGCGCAACTCGACCCGGTCCTCGCCGATGTAAAGATATTTCGGCGTCTGAGCCGCGCCGGTGACAATCACGCCATCGTAACCGGCGGCCTTGAGCGAAGTGCCCAGGTAACCGCTGGTCGCCGCGCGGCCGATGGTATGTCGCGTGGCCGGGCTTAGGTAAACAAAGCACATCTTTGTGCCGCCAGGTGTAAAGCCGGTGCCGGTGATCGGCCCTGTCATGCCGACGATGACGTTTTTAGCATCATAGGGATCGATGCCCAGCGGCAATTCGTTCAGTAGAACGTATTCAGCCAAGAGCTGCCCGCCCCAATATTTGCGCAGCAACGGTTCCTCGGGAAGATTCATCTCCGTGCATTTTCTCAGTGTCATATCGACACGCAAAATTTTTCCCATATAACCGCCGGGAAGGCGGGTTTTGCGCTGAGTCGGAAAGAAATTGGTGTACTCGGAGTTAGCCATACCTATTACCTATCACAGAAAAAATTGATTCCGATCGTTCCAAATGTTCCAGTTGCTCTGAGACGTCTTAGAACTATTCAAACTGTTGGAAAGTCTTGAGCGCGAACGCGCTGCGTTCGCTAGTCGGCTGCCGCCCAGAGTACCCGGTCCGCCGGCAAGTCGATCTCGAGCCGTTCCCAACTGTCGCCCATGTCGCGGCTGATCATGAGATCGCCCGAGCCGCCGGTGCCATGAGCGTGACCGCGCGCCACGTTGCCAAAGCCGGCGAAAACCGCCCGGTGATCGGTTGGATGATGTACCAGTGCCCAGATCATGGAGTCGAGATCGTCGGCCAAGCCGTAGGTGATGCGCGTCCACGACTGCGCGCCATCGGTGCTTTTGAACATTGCGGCTCGCGCGCCGCGGTTTTCCCGGCGCCAAAATCCCGGTGATGCGTCGGCAGTCGCCAGCAGCAGGGTCGAGGGGTCTTTATTGTGGCCGAGAAAAAGAAAGTCATGAAAATAATCTCGTGTGACGCCGTTTTCGGCGCGCACCCAGCCCTCCTCCGGAGTTTCGCTGGTAAAGAAGCCTCTTGCAGTGGCGACAAAGTAGCGATCGGCGCGTCCAGGCGAATTGGCGATCACGTGGATGTCGAGATAGTCGATACCCTTGCTAACATCCTCCCAGCTTTCGCCGCCGTCAAAGCTGCGCACGATACCGCCGTGCTCCAGGCACAGGTAGATTGTCTTTGGATTATTCGGATGGATATGGATGTTTCGCACATGGCCATGATGCGGCGGTTGCGGATACCACCAGTTTTTGCGCACGGCATAGGGCAGTTCCTTAAGCGCTGTAATCTCCTCCCAGTGGCCGCCTGCATCCTCGCTGCGAAAGAGGCCGACGGGCTCAATACCGGCATAAATGACGTTATCGTCGGTTGGATCCACCGTGACCGATCGGATGTCGCCTTCAAGGACTCTTGCCCAGCTTTTACCGCCGTCAAGCGTCCGGTAGAGCCCCTCGTGGGTGACTCCGGCGAACACCTTTTCGGGCGATGTTTTGCAGCCGAAGATCGAGTCGATAATGCCGTCCTCGAAATGGTGCGCCACTTCCTGCCAGCCGTTGCCGGTTGATTTCCAGATAATTAGACCGTGCTGGGTGCCTGCGTAAAGACGAACTCCTTCGCCCATAAAAGTCCTCCTGTTCCAGTCGTTCTCAACCCAAAGTTCCAAAAATGCTTCATTATCAGTCGTCTTTTTGGACTGGTCGGAATTATCGACCCGGCTTATGGGAAAAGCTCGATCTTGCCCGTGCCGGCTTGCCGGTCCCACTGCGATTCGATACGCGAAAAAAACTGCCACGCCCGTTGCGATCGGCGTTCGAAATCGGTTTCCGCATTGAAGGTTTGGCACTCGTCGGCGCTGAAATGCTCCACCGGCCCCAAGGCTGCTGCCTGCATCGTTTTCTTTGCATCGTCTTCCAGGATCAATGATGCAAATAGAACTTCAGCGAGGCTCTTGCCGGCCACGACGATGCCATGGCCGCGCATGAGAACCGCGCGTTTGTTGCCAATGCTCTTGAGCAGGGTCTCTCCTCTCTGTGTCGTGGTTACCAGGTGCGCTTCTTTATAAAGCGGCACGCCGTCGCCAAAGATCGTCCCTTGCAAAGTTACCGGATGAAACTCGCGCTTGGCGATGGCAAATAGGGTTGCGTAGGGCGTGTGCAGGTGCGCCACCGCCAGAGCGTCCGCGCGTGCTCGGTGCAGCGCCGTGTGGATCGGCCATTCGATGGGCGGCGGTGCGTTGCCTGCCTTGGGCTTGCCGTCGAGATCGATGGGTATCATCTCGCCGGCTCCGAAGCGCGATTTGTTCGATCCCGAGCCTGGTGTCACAAAGACTGTTTTGGTTTCTGGCTGGTAAACGCTGACGTGGCCGAAGAGGCCGATCAGTCCCTGCATCGCGAAGATGCGCGTGCAGGTGGCGAGTTGCTCTCGTAAGTCTTCCTCGGATGACATCGGCCGGGTCTCCTTCTGCGGGTTCTTTCAAGTTGCAGCTGTTAACTGTTTCGATGGCGTTACGCTCGTCCGTCGTTGGAGGACGTTTAAGAAAAATAACGGTAGATTAGCCGTTTGGGATGACGGATCGCCAAAGAAAGCGCGCGCAGTTTGCCTTTGATGCCGCAGCGCAGTGTGAATAGATCTGTGAGCATCAGGCGCAGCGGGATCTTGTGGCGGGGAAACTTTTCTTCGCTGATGTTGCGCAGTCCGTATTTTTCTTTTTTGTCGTTCAGTACGTAGAGCACGTTGCCGCCGCCCGCTTCCTTTTCCCCATAGGTGTAGCCGCCGATCGCCTGGGCTCGCTTGCGCGCCTTGTCAGCGATTTCTTCCCTCAGGCCAAAGTCCAGCGCCTCGGTCGGGCAGGCCTGAACGCAGAACGGCTGCTTGTCCTCACTTATTCGGTCGCTGCACATGGTGCATTTGCTGGACTTTTGAGTGATGTCATCTTTGACGATGACTTCCCAGGGACACGCGTGAATACAGTATTCACAGCCGATGCAGACTTGCTGGTCGATCACAACCGGACCTTCCTCGTATTTCGTAATTGCTTCTACCGGGCAGACTGCCGCGCAGGCGGCAAACTCGCAATGCATGCAGCTGTTGCGCGCCCACAACGGTGCGAGCCCTTCAAGAACCGGCGGCTCCATAGTTATCCAGTTTGTGCTTGAGAGCGAATAAAGACTGGTGCGGTCATGATCGTTCCAATCTTTGCAGGCCTGCACGCAATGCCGGCAGCCAATGCACTTTGTTGCATCGAAGAGAATGCTTCGCGGTATACCGTCTTTAAGCCTGCCTGTGGGAACAACATCGGCGGCTAGGCGCAGAACAGCCCTGGAATCCGTGGCCATGCAGCATCCTTTCAACTGATCGCTGTTTTCACGAACCTGTATCACTTCCATTTCACAGCCGTCAATGACCACTGCGAAATAATCTTAACGAATTCACGCGATGCTCCGGCTCACTCGTGCCGGCTATTTGGCGTGTTAGATGTGAGTGGATGAAGGGGAGGATGCCCGGCCAGCTTGGCCGATCCGCTTGTCCTGCACACTCATGCCTTGGACAAGCGAATCGGCTTGCTAAACTTTAACCTTAGATGACTTCTGGATTAAACTTCGTCCCGGCGGCGCACGGTTCCCGACGCGTCCCGAGGCAGAGGTTTGTCCGTCTCTGCGAAGTCAGCGCTCGCTTCACCGGTAGAAGATACGTCCTCCGCGCCGGTCCGCTTAAGAATATCCTTAGCGCGACTTGTCCATTCAGAATCATCGCAATGTACCGATAAAAGAATGCCGCCGTCCTTAATCCTGCCCTCATATCGCTTGGCTTCGTATTCCGGTATGCCGGCACCGACCAGGGCTCCGGTCAAGCCACCTACCGCGCCGCCGAGTCCGGCGCCTGCTAGAGCCGCCATGATAGGTCCGGCAGCGATGAACGGCCCGACCCCCGGTATGGCGATCGCTCCTATTCCCGCGAGCCATCCAAGTATGCCGCCCGCCACTGCTCCGGTGCCGGCACCGGTAGCAGCGCCTTCAGGCGCTTTCGTGCCCT
>CAYZXN010000018.1:0-3698 GCA_964482425.1 uncultured Syntrophobacteraceae bacterium
GTGGAGATGGAAGCCAGCACTTGCGTCGAAGTCAAGCGTTATGTCGCCAACGCCATAGGTATCGGCATCATCCATGACATCTGTCTCGAGCCGGAGGACAACAGCCGATTTCGGACCGTGAATCTCGAAAATATTTTTACCCATCCCAAGGCGACGATGATTCACAGCCCATCCATGACCCTGACGTCCGCGCAAAAAAAGTTCATTGAATTCGTTCAATTTGCCTCCGGCTGATGCGCCCTGGAAGTTGACACGGTGCAACTGCTTTTCTTACTCTCGTTGCTCACCGGCCCGTATGTTTTCCTGACTCTGCTGGGCCGCGCTGCCGCCTTCAAAACGGCGCCATCGGTGCGAGCGAAAGTCGGACTCTCGCTCTTTTTCGGGTTCACCGCTGTGGGCCATTTCATCCGGACCGAAGAAATGTCGGCGATGTTACCGCTCAGTGTTCCCTACCGTCTTGAAATCGTTTATCTCACCGGCATCCTCGAGTTGCTCGGCGCCATCGGCGTGTGGCTTCCCGGTCTGACGAGACTGACCGGTATTTGCCTCATCGTCATGCTGATAGCTTTCTTACCGGCCAATATCTATTCGGCGCTACATCACGTCGACTTCGGCGGCCATGGCTCCGGTCCAATTTATTTGCTAGTGCGCGTGCCGTTTCAGTTACTGGTGGCCGGCTGGACATACTGGGCGACGGAGCAGAGATGGTTCGATAAACTCGCGCCCGCACGCATTGATGTTTAAAATTTGTGATATCGTCGTCGGTAAGTCGGTAGCTTATTCCGGATAAAAGAAAAAACCTGCTGGTTTCACGGGGCGACCTTCTCGGACAGATGAATGTGGCCAACAAAACTCACTTCGCGTTCTGGTTTGCTGTTGTAGTTCTTTTCTTTAGCGCCTCAGCGCGAGCAGCCGACCCGGCTCCTATCGAAGGGTTTTCGGATCACGGTTTTCTAGTTGAGGAGGCCTACAACCAGGACCTGGGAGAGGTGCAGCATACTTTAAACGCCGCTCACATCAGTGACTCCCGGCTTCGCGGCTGGTCGTTTAACCTGGAACAGGAATGGTGGCTGTTTACCGAAGACCACCAGGTTGGGTTCAGCATTCCATTTTATCGTCTGCGGGAAGAGGGA
Source organism: uncultured Syntrophobacteraceae bacterium (assembly GCA_964482425.1). Lineage (GTDB taxonomy): Bacteria > Desulfobacterota > Binatia > UBA9968 > UBA9968 > WHTF01. The sequence continues at coordinate 1,134 of CAYZXN010000018.1, forward strand.
GAAAAGCAACGGGGGATTGGAGACATCCTCGTCGAGTACCGTTACCAGTTGACGAAAGAAGGACCGACCCGACCGGCGGTTGCGCCCAAGTTCAGCCTTATCCTTCCTACAGGGGACCGCCATGAAGGTACCGGCAACGGCGTTGTCGGATATGAGTGGAGTATCGCGGGCAGCAAGAAGGTCGCTTCGCGTCTCGCCGTGCACGCCAACGTCGGGCTGACCTACCTCCCTAATGTTCGAGCGCCGCTGGATAATAGCCAGCGGCTTTCACCGCGGCGATCTCTGGTTTCATACGACCTCGGCACAAGCGTTGTCTTGGCTGTTTCATCGGACTTTCACATACTGCTTGAGTGGCTAGGCGAACTTGAAAACGAGATCGATGGCAAAGGTAAAAAGGAGCGCTTGTTTAAGGCCGCGCTATCTCCCGGTATTCGCCCTGCGGTCATCGACAAGGAGGGAGTGCAAACGGTCGTCGGCGTTGGCGTCCCGATCGGCCTCACCTCTCCAGCGGACGATGTCGGCGTTTTTCTCTACTTCTCCGTTGAGCACAAAGTTTTCTAGCACTGGATTATTAATGGCGACAGTCATCGAGCGGTCGTAACAAGCCTGCGGCCAGGAGCGGCTCGCACACTGAAGCATCCAGCAAACGTTATCGTTATGCGCGTCGAGCTGATCCACTTTCTTTTTTACAGAGCGTTGGCGCTATAATGCGCGACGACATCGATCAGCACCTGTGCTTCGACGGGCTTCGTCAAATAGTCATTACACCCGGCTGCCAGACATTTTTGCCTGTCGCTCGTCATGGCGGCGGCGGTAAGAGCAATGATCGGCTTGCCGAAGCCTTGCGCGCGCAATCTCCTCACTGTTTCGTAGCCGTCCAACCCGGGCATGTGGATGTCCATGAGCACCACGTCCACAGACTGACCGCCACTCTGCGCCGCTCGGACAGCTTCAATCGCCGAATGTCCGTCCTGCGCGGTCATGACACGGCCGCCTGCCTCTTCAACGAAATGGCGAAAGAGGTATTGCATCTCGGGGCGGTCATCTACGATCAGGACGCGGCAATTGAGACGCTTGTCTTGATTCGGCGTAATCGGGCGACCGCCTCTCGCGGCAATGAGTGCATTACCCGGTTTTACCGCTATGATCGGCAAAGCAACCCGGAAAGTCGTTCCTTTATTCGGCTCGCTTTCACACGAGATGCTTCCTTCCATCATGTCCACCAAACGTTTGGTGATCGCCAGGCCTAAACCGGTGCCGCCGTATTCACGGGTCGCCGCCATATCGGCTTGCGCGAAAGGCTCGAACAGTTGCGCCCGCATGTGCGGCGCGATGCCAATCCCGGTGTCAGTCACTTCGAACTCCAGACACGACAACTCCGGCCGAAACCTGCTGGTGACTTGAACGCTCCCCTGGTCGGTAAACTTGATGCCATTGGCGATCAGGTTGATCAGGATCTGCCGCAAGCGCGTGCGGTCGGCCTCGATCATCTCGGGCAGGGGCCCATCGTAGCTCAACACCAGGCGCAGACTTTTTTCCTTGGCACGCACTTCCATCAAGGCATGAATATCCGAAAGCAACGCAAAGGGAGACATACATTCCTTGTTCAGCTTGAGTTTGCCCGATTCGATTTTTGACAGATCAAGGATGTCATTGATGATCTCGAGGAGGTACTTGCCGGATTCCTTGATCGTGTTGATGTGTTCGATATGGTCCGGGTCCTGCAGCTCGGCCAACAGAATATCGGCGTAACCCATGATCCCGCTGAGCGGACTACGAATCTCGTGGCTCATGTTGGCAATGAATTCATCCTTGCGCCGATGCGCCTGTCGCAATGCCTCCTGCGACTCATAAATATCGGTGATGTCGGAAGAACTCCCTATGTAGCCCGTTATGCGCCCGGCGGCATTGAGAAGCGGATTGCCGCGCGATTCGAACCAGCGCCACTGGGAGTCGGATCGTTTTGCGCGCACGCGCACATGATAGGGCCGGCGCTCGCGCAAAGCCGTGTTGAATGCGGCGACGCACCCGTCGCGATCGTCGGGATGGATAATTTGCGTCCAGTCGAACTCCGCCGCCGAGATCCGATCGACGCCGAGAAATTCCAGATAGGCACGATTCATGAACTGAAGGTTGCCCGCGGGGTCGGTTACCCAGATGATAAAAGGCGAGCTATCAGCCATAGTGCGGAAGCGTTCCTCGCTCTCACGCAATTCGTCTTCGGCCCGTTTGCGCTCCGTGATGTCGGTAAAAAGAATGGCGACCCAGCGGTTTTCCGGCTGCCCGATCCGGAAGGCATAGACGTCGAACCATCGCTGTAGCGCCTCGGCGCAATTTTCGAAGCGCACAGATTGGCCTGTAACGGCGACTCTGCCGTAGATTTCGAACCAATGCTCTTCATGCTCGGGCCTGAGCTGCCGCATCCATTGCCCTGCGGCGTTGGCGAGTCCCGTTTGCTCTTCAAACGCGGGGTTCACCTCCAGAAAACGGTAGTCGAGCGGCTTACCACTTGCGTCGAACAGCATCTCGATAATGCAAAAGCCTTTATCGATCGACTCTAACAAG
>CAYZXN010000019.1:0-4095 GCA_964482425.1 uncultured Syntrophobacteraceae bacterium
GCTCCCAGCGCGCAGTTTCACAGATGGTTTGAATGATGTTGCGCGCAGCGTCGTTGATGGTGGCCGCTTCGGACAGCGTCCGGCTGACCGTATCTTTGATACGAAGGCGTTGCTCCAGACGCCTTTGCTGTGACACGACGATGGCGAGAATGAGAGACGTGATGGTGACGGTCGCCATGAACAGTTGCACGAGCAAAAGCGCTTCATGCGGTTCTGCGGCGGCGAAGGGGCCCAGCCCGCGCAGTGTGCCCCACAGGGCGATGCCCGATGTTACAAAAGCAGCGGTCACAGCGCCGCGCCTGCCGAAGCGTAATGCGGCCCAGAGTAACGGCACCAGGGCGAGATATTCTAGACCCGGAGGAACACGATTGAAAAACAGCAGAGCGGAAACCGCCACCACCAGGATTAGTAAACCCGCAGCCTCCAGCAACTCCCGTGGCTGAGGCGGCCATACCGGTTGGGATAGCCACATGAGCAACAGCGGCCCGACGATCAAGATTCCCACCGCGTCACCGAGCCACCACGTAAGCCAGACCGCTGAGAGTTCGGGTGAATCGACGAAGCCGCCGAGCGCCAAGGTTGTGACGCCCACAGTGGCGGCGACGACGGGGCTGACCGCCCCCGCCAAGAGCGTGAACTTGAGAATGCCCTTGGGATGGCTGAAGGCCTTTAGGCCACCGGCGAATCGGCATACCAGCGCTGCCGCTAAAATCGCCTCGACCGTATTGCCGCAGGCAATGCTGAGAGCTGTAGCCGCCGACTCCTGGGCGGCAAGGTTCACCAGAAAGGCCCCGATAAGAATCCCCGGCCAGAGGTGATAGCCGCGCAGTAGAATCGCGGCCAACGCGATCCCGCTCGGTGGCCAAACCGCAGAGGCGCTGGGATTGATCGAAGCCAGTGACAAACCGAAGATGCCGGCGCAGAAATACGCCAGCGCGAGCGCGACGATCGACCCCGTTGTGCGCAGTAGCAAATTGGTGTTTTTGGCAGGTAACGAGGGGATCGTCTTCGGTTCGGACACAGGCATGCCTCAGGTTCTGCTGCTTGGCTGCACTATAATAGAGGACGTTAGCAGGCGGATCAATCGATTCCGCTCTGACCGAAGACTCAAAGGCTCCGCTTCTGTGCCAGCGCTCCGGTCGCCCGTCAACGGTGACAGATTATTTAGCTCTACCGTGAGGACGGATTTACGCGGTCAGACGAGCTCACTTCCGATGCCGCGGCAGTGTTAGCGCATACGAAAGAGTCAGGGCTGCTCTGAAGAGCCTGCCGACGATAACCCCATCAACTCCAGCGCAGCACGGCCGGCAATGCCATAAGGATTGCCCAAAGTCTCCTGCATCTCGAAATGATTGAAGCCTTCGCCGACGATCAGGTGCACCGGCTTGCCGGCGGCTTTGAGAGCGGCGGCGAATTCGCGTCCCTGGCGCTGGAACTCGGGCGTCTCCTGGGTGCCGTACGCAACCGTTACCGGGCAATTCAAATGCTGGATGTGGCGCTGCGAACTGAGCTCCTCTTCGGTGACATCGTCGAAGTGGACGTACTTGCTGCGCGCGGAGAGGCGTACCGGCTTTAAATCGTACATGCCGCTGATGCACAATCCTCCTTTGATCATATCGGCGGGCAAGCCTTCTTTACGGCGCCAATCGGTGACCAGCATCACGGCCGTGAGATGAGCGCCTGACGAGTGGCCCGAGATATAGAGACGTCCGGGGTTGCCGTCGAAGCTCTGGGCGTTCTTGAAAACCCAGGCGACCGCCCGCCGCACTTGATCGGCGAGCACCATCAGATTGCCGCCGGCATCCTGGACTGCGGCGAAATCGGGCACGATGTAATGCACCCCGGCATTGATAAACATCTCGGCTGGAAAGGCGAACTCTTTGGCGCTGCCGTTGCGCCAGGCGCCGCCGTGTATATAGATCATAATTGGCGCGTCCGGCCGCGAGCTTTTGTAGATGTCGAGCTTTTCAATTTCACCGGGACCATAGGCAACACGCTGCGCCAGGCCCAGACGTCTGATGGTGGCTTCGCTGGCGAGGCGCCGACGCTTGCCCACCACCTCCTGATTGGGCGCATAAACGGATTGATTGTAGGCGTCGTCGAGCTCTTGCTGATCCATGTCTAACCAAACCAGCGGGCCTTTGGAGCGTTGAGCAGCTGTCATCCTTAACTCCCGTCGTAGTCTATTGATGCCGCAAACGATAGGTTAACCCGGTACTTTGTTCAAGGCTTTTGACTTCGGAGTTAGCCCGCAAATGAGGCCGACTTTGCGAAGTAACAGTAAAGGATTAATGAAGGACGAACGGCGAGCAGCCGCTAAAAACAGGCCTGATGCCCATGCGTATGCGAGGGCTGTCCAGCCTCACCTCGATGAGCCGCGCGAGAGAAGAGCGCCTGCTTCCGGCGAGCGCTCCGCCAGCACGGCAGCAAACTCTTGCCGGTGGCCCTGTGAAGCGGCGTCAAGCGAACACCAGGCGTACTCTGCTGCGTAGAGCCGCACCGTCGGCCGAAAACCATGAACCAGCGGTACGAGATCCCTCAAGGTGTCATACCAGGCGCGCCGCTCATCGCGATCGAGAGGGTCGTTATCGACCGCGTTCAACTCTCGGCATAGCTCCTGCCAGCGGAGAAGCGGAAAGCCTAATTTCAAGTGCGTCGGATAGAGCGACAGGGCAGCCAGACGCGGCAGTGTGAAGTGTTGACTCTCGTCGAATTCCAAAACAAAGGGCGGGTCTGAAACATAGTAGTCGCACGGCGGCACTTGTAAGCTCTTGATAAACTCGTTGTGTCCTCTCAGCTTTGCAAGCCCGCTACGAACTCTCTGTAGGGTCTCTCCGATCACTGTTCCGGTGTACGCCTGAGGTTCTGCCGGCCAGGGAAAAGAATGGTTTGTCCGGCACGAGCTGTAGATGGCCGTCAGCAGTTCGCCGATGCGTTCTTTGCAAGGACGGCAATGTTGGGTATGAGCAAGTTCCATAGGTCGAGTTTCCCCAAGCTCTTGGGATTTTAGCAGACCGGCGCCTTTAAAGGCATCATCCGGAGTCGACTCCGGGAGCGCCGCTTGCCCGGACTATGCGCGGCGGTTGCTTCCTTGGCAGGCGTAAAGCTGGATAGAGACTCGACGACTCTCATGTGTCCCATGTCTATCGTGCTATTGTGAAGCGACTGAGGATCGGCGCGACAACGCAATTCTGATTTCGCCTTTCTTCTGAGAAATCCAGCTTACGGCGGAGTCTTAGCGTGGCCATTGTCGTTAAAAAATATTCTCCGGGCTGTGTCGACGAGTGCGTGACGGTATTGGCCGACGCCTTCGCCGCCACTCCGCTCCACTTGGCAGCTTTCGGCGCTGGACGCATGGACCGGAATCGCGTGTTTTTTCGCATCGGTCTGCGCCGCATCTTTATGGGCCCGGCATTCATCGCGCTGGCGGACGACCAGGTGTGCGGCTACATTCATTTCAATCCGTGGCCCGATTGTCTTCCCGCGCCGGAGGAGATTCCGAAAGCGGTAGCGACACTTTTACATCCCTTGGGGGAAGCGGTGCCGAAAATCGTGCAATGGTTTGCCCGCTGGTGTCGGCTCGACCCAGATGAACCGCACGTGCATCTCGGCCCCATCGGCGTCTCTCCGGCCATGCAGCGGCAGGGAGTAGGGACCGCCTTGATGGCTCGCTATATCGAACATCTCGACCGGGAAAGAGCGCCCGGCTATCTCGAAACCGATCGGCCGGCGAACGTCGAGTTCTACCAAAAGTTCGGCTTCAGGGTTCAGCGTGAAGAAGCCGTCATCGGCACGCCGGTTTGGTACATGTGGAGGCCTATACCGTAAGAGTTTGTCCATCCCAAGCAGGGGGATCAGTAAACGGACTCAAGTGCCAGCCGAAGACCATGGAGTCCGGCGCCGATGTTTCTTCGGCGCACCGGCCGATAAACGACGCACGATGTCTATCATAGAAGAATCAGTTCGCTGTTTCATTCCGACATTTTCACCCCACGAACAGCTTTCCGAGCATCCCAATCGCCGCGCTGGTCTCAAGCCGATATAAGACTAATTTCCTATTATGTGCTTGACTTAGGAAATTTCCATTCAATAGTA
>CAYZXN010000020.1:0-16521 GCA_964482425.1 uncultured Syntrophobacteraceae bacterium
CGCGACCTCCGACTTGATTTTTTCCGCGGCCTCGCCCTTTTCTGCATATTCATCGATCATATCCCGAACAACATCCTGGCGCAGTTTACGCTCCAATCGCTAATGTTCGCCGACGCGGCCGAAGTGTTCATCTTGATCTCCGGCTACACCGCAGGGATGGTGTATGGTCGCGCCATGGAGCGCCAAGGCTTCTTGATAGCCGCGGTCCGCATCTACCACCGAGTATGGCAGCTCTACGTCGCTCACATCTTTCTGTTCATGATTTTCATGGCGACAATGGCTTACACCGCTGGTGCCCTCAACACGTCGCTCTACGCCGAGGAATTCCGGGCCGCTAACTTCCTCAACGAACCAGGCCTAGCGGTGGTGAAGGCGTTAACGCTGCAGTTCCAACCGGCGTTCATGGACATCCTGCCACTCTACATCGTCCTGTTGGCGGTCCTCCCGCTCGTGGTGACCGGATATCGATCTTGGCCGAGCGTGGTGATTTTCGTCTCCATGTCGCTTTGGGTCGCGGTTCAGATCGATAAACGGATTGCGCTGGCAGCCTATCCCGGTCCGGACCAAGTATGGTTTTTCAACCCGTTCGCATGGCAGGCGCTCTTTTTCCTGGGAGCCTGGTTCGGCTGGCGCGCCAGCCACGGTGAAGTTTCCTGGCTCAACGGTCGTTGGTTGTTCTACCTCGCTGTCGGCCTCTCGCTGGTCGGATTCCTAATCCGGTTTAGCTGGACTCTGCACGACTTCTACGATCCGTTTCCGGTTTTCGCCAGCGGCGAGCTTTTGTGGCCGCTCTTGAGCAAGGGAGATTTGGGGTTCCTCCGTTTCTCCAATGTACTCGCCCTCGCGCTTGTCGTCTCACGCGTGATCCATCCACAGGCGCGGTTTTTGGCGAGTGGCGCGGCGCGGCCCTTAGTTATTAGCGGGCGCAACTCCCTCCACATCTTCTGTCTCGGCATCTTGCTCTCAGTGCTCGGGCAACTGGTGCTCAACGAATTTTTCGGCGGTATTCTCATGCAGCTTGCGGTTTCCGCGGCCGGCATCGCGATCATGATCGGCGTGGCTGCGTTCATGGAGTGGTTCGATGCCGCACAGCACACGTCAGGGGGTCCTGTGGGCGCGATGGGAAGAGGAGCTCGAGGATGACACCTGCCTTTCTGCGGTACGTTTTTATTCTGATCACTGCGGCTAGCATTGGGTTTGTACCCGCACCGGGCGGCGCTTTCGACCAGGCGCACGAGTGCCCTATGCCCGAGCGCTTCTACGCCTTTGAGCCGCCGTTGACAAAGACACCCAAAGCGCTCGCCACCGGTGGGGAGGTCGTTATTGTCGCCCTTGGCGGATCCTCCACTCTCGGACTTGCGGCCGGAGCGGCCAATCTCGCCTGGCCCGCACGCCTAGGTTCGGTGCTTACCGGTAGGTTTCCATCTGCGCGCATCAAGGTTGTCAACCGGGCCGTCGCACGACAGACGGCAAAGCAGGTGCTAGAGCGCCTGGATCGCGATATTCTGCCGCTGAAACCCGACCTCGTGATCTGGGAAACCGGCACAATGGAGGCAGTTCGCGGCGCCGACGTTGACGCGTTCCGGGAGACGGTGCGGACCGGAACCGACGAACTGCGCTCCGCCGGACTCGAAACAGTGTTGATGAACATGCAGTTCTCACGTGAGACCGACGCGATGATTCACTTCCAACCTTATCTCATTGCGCTACGCCAGGTGGCGGACGCCAACGAGATTCCGCTGTTCCGCCGCCGCGGCATTATGCGCTATTGGGCCGAGAGCGGTTTGCTCGATTTGAGGGTCAAAGAGGATAAGAAGCGTCGCCAGCTGGCGATCAAACTTTACGACTGCATCGGCCGCGCGATGGCCGACTTCGTGACGCGCGGCATACCTGACGGTAACGCCGCGGCTAATCCGGGCAGCGGCCGATGAACCGATCTGCAGGGGCGCTTTCCTCCGCTGCGATGTTCGTGCTGCTGGCCGGGTCCCTGGGGGTCTCGCACACCGCTTTGGGCTGCGCTGCGCCTCAAGAGATGACGCACTTCAAGATAAAGCTGCTCAACGCCGTCCGCGCGATCCGCTCGGGCGAGCCTCAAACAGCGGTCAGCTTGCAGCTGTATTAGGCACGGGCAGCCTTGCGTTCTGCCAGTTGAGATTTCTGTTGCAATTACTTCAAACCGGTACTATGGCAGTAAGAAGATTCCGGATTGCTCCCCACGGCGAAAGGACTGATCCTATGGCCGATCGATACAAAGTCGACTGCAGAAAATATCCCAGCGACCAAGCGTGCACGGTTACCATCGCGGGCGCCATCGACGAAGTCGTTGAACTGGGATGGCTTCACGCCAAGGTGCACCATGCCCATAAAGACGAGGAAGAAAAGGAACTGAAAGACTGGATCCGCAACAACGCCGAAGCAGCCAGCGACTAACTTTGCCGATCAAATCCGCAGCAAGCTGAGTTATTGAACCTCTTGAAAATCCGGACGGCTTGAACGGCTTGAAGTATGAACGATTTTAACCGCGGCTTCGCCGCGCGAAGCACCAGGAGGTTTTATGAGTTCTACCTACAATCCCTCTAACAAATTCGAAACCAAGGTCTGGGACGTAGAATTTCGCTGTGCACCGGCGCGGACGTTGATGGCGCGAATTTATCAGCCGCAAGGCCCTGGACCGTTTCCGACGCTGCTCGATCTGCACGGCGGCGCATGGAACGACAAAGATCGCACGGCCAATGCACCCATGGACGACAATCTGGCGGCCAGCGGTCTGTTGGTTGTCGCCATCGACCTGACCCTTGCGCCGGAGGCACCCTACCCTGCTTCAGTGCTAGACGCGAACTACGGCGTCCGCTGGCTTAAGGCCAACGCGCGCGAGTGGAACGGCGATCCCGCTACCGTCGGGGCGCTGGGCAGCTCGAGCGGCGGCCACGTTATGGAATTGTGCGCCATACGGCCGCGCGACCCGCGTTATACTGCCCATCCCTTAGCCGAAGCTGCCAATCTCGACGCGACGGTCGCTTACCTCGCCACGCGCTCACCGGTCAGCGACCCCTACGTTCGTTTCGGACAGGCCGAAAAGATGGGCCGGGAAGAAATGATGCAAAACAGCAGGATCTACTTTAATCCATGGGAGATGATTCACGAAGGCAATCCTCAGGAGATTCTCGATCGCCGCGAACCGGTAACGTTGCCGCCGCTCCTGATCATGCAGGGCGAACTGGACGACAATGTTTTGCCCTCGGTGCAGGAAAAATTCGCCGCATCCTACCGCGCCGCCGGCGGCCACTGCGAACTCGAAATTTTCGCCGGCTGCGAGCACATGTGGGTCGCCACACCCGGGCCGGAAGCCGACCGCGCCGCGGAAGTAGTAAAAGATTTCATCGCCAGGCAGTTAAGCGCACTGCAAAGAGCCGCTTAAATTATATACCGGTTGTCATCGGTCGCTTCGCGGGCTTGGAGTCTTCTAAAAAGCCGAGGCGGCACTCATTCAAACCCGCAACATGCAACCGCATAGCCGATCCAAAATTTCGCGCTTTCCGATTAGAGTGTGTAGTTGACGATGATCGGAAGCCTTTTACCCGCCGGCATTGCCGTAGCCGAAGCCACAGGCGAGTTAAACGGGGCATACCTCCTGCCCGAAGAACAAGCATGCCTGAAATCGGCGTCTGAAAAGCGCTCCCGCGAGTTTACCACGGGCCGGACGTGCGCCCGGCGCGCGCTTGCCGAGATCGGCGTCAACCCAACGCCAATTCTTCCCGGATCGTCGCGGCAACCTTTGTGGCCGGCAGGCGTCACCGGAAGTATTACCCATTGCGAAGGTTACTGCGCCGCGGCGGTTGCGCGCAGGGACAGGTTCATGACCATCGGCATTGACGCAGAGACTCATGAACAACTGCCGGCGGGGGTTGTCGAAATCGTAGCGCTCGAGGCCGAACGCCGCTGGTTGTCCTCGCTATCGCAACACGCCATCCACTGGGATCGGGTGCTCTTCAGCGTCAAGGAAAGCGTCTACAAGGCCTGGTTTCCACTGACAGAGAAATGGCTGGAGTTCAAGGATGTGATCGTTGATATGGATCCCAAGTCGCAAAGTTTCCAAGCCCGCGTTCTGCTCGAGCCGCCAACAGCCAATCATTCTTTAACTGTTTTCACTGGCCGCTACTTGATCGCGGAGCGTTTGATTCTCACCGCCGTCTGCGTCGAAGCGAGGTAATCCGCGAATCGTACCCGAATAACGGTTTGCCTTCTAAGTGCAGCTCTAGGTAGAGCAAGCAGCGAATCCGTCGGCGTGCGGCGCCGTGACTCATAGAACCGGCTTTTATATCGATTTCCGGAGTTGAAAGATGCGCGCCGTCTGTCGTTATTTGTCCCTGTTGCTCTCGGGCGTTTTTCTGACCGGATGCGCCATGATGACTCAGGATCCAAACTATGCCCGTGTTCGCGAGCCCGGCTATAGGATCTACAATGAACCGCCGGAAGCTGTTTCAGTCTGCGCTAAAACTCTCTGGGAGTATGCGATTCTGAGCGACAACGCCTATTTGGATGCGACGCATCCAAATCTAGCCGGCAAACCCGGGGAGTGTGAACTCAGCCGCACCGGCCGATTAGAATTGGAAGGATGGGACAAGTGGACCAACGTTCCGAGCTCATCCCTTGCTACGACGGCGGAAGAATTGGGTCTGTACCTGGAAGTATGGGAGAAAAAGAGTTCACCGGCCGAGGTGGTCGTCGTCTTTAGAGGCACGGAGTTTTGGAGTTGGCGTGATTGGCAAGCTAATTTGAGATGGTTCCTGCGATTCATTCCGCTCTATCCCGACCAATACACGCTGGTCGCCGAAGAGGTAGGAAAAGAAGTGCTCGAAGAGCTCAAGAAAAGAATCGATGGCGATGAAGAGCGCTATAAAACCGTTAAACTCATCAGCACCGGTCACTCTCTCGGCGGCGCAGCATCTCGCGTATTCACTTCCACCGATAACGCTTTCCAACGGCACCCTGTTGCCGCGAGTATCTGAAGTCTATGGCTTCGATCCATCGCCCGTGACGGGATGGTACTCAGTCGATACGGAGCTGCGAACGGTAAATAGCCACGGATTGAAAATTACCCGCATTTTTGAACATGGCGAAGCCCTGGCTTATATCCGGCTATTACTGCGCTATGTCAATCCACCATCCGAAAGCAACCCGGCTATCCGTGAAATCCGTTATAACTTCGTACAGTCTATCAATCCTTTCGCCAGTCACTCGATGCGGCTGATCGCCTGCGAACTTCTCAGGGCTAAAGGCAATGACAATGTGGCTGAGCGGATCCCATAACGCCGGCGGATGTTCAGCAACGTGTGCAGCAATTTATAGATTTTTACAACGATCTCCCATTCAACGTTCTTAGGTCCTCTATAATCTCTTCAGACAAGCCCCTACATCCCAAAGATCTTTTGAAACTCCGTCATGTGTTGCTTTAACCGGTTGCCGAATTCAGGACCGACGACATAGTCGGGCTCGCCCTGGAACTCTTTATACTTTGCCGGTATGCCTTTCATCGCGACGCCTTTCCCCAGATCGACCGCGAGAATCTTTTGTCCTTCTTCGGACAAACACCAATCCGTAAACAGCAACGCGGCATGCGGGTGCGGCGCCTTCTTGGCGACGAAGAAGCCGTTGGGTTTTATGATTCTCGGCGGCAGCACGCTGAAACCGAGCGGCGCTCCTTTGTCGCGCATTTCGGCGGTGGTTTCGGCGTTCACTGCGATGGCAATCGGATGCTCACCGGCGGCAATCAGTTGCGACGTCAAGGTCGTGCCCGCCGGAAAATCAGATCCTGTTTAGCCAGCCGGGAAAGATATTCGCGGGTTTTCTCCTTGCCCCAGGCATCTTCCATGGCGGCCATGATGAAAGCCGCTTCAGGATCGAACATCATTTTACCCTTCCACTTGGGGTCGAGCAGATCCTGATATGTTTTTGGCGCTTCGCCGGGCTTGACGAGATTACGGTTGTAGACCAGCGCCGTGGTCAGCATATACATCGTGTACCACTGCCCCTTTGGATCGTAGGAGCCACGGACCGTACAGCTGCACATCGGCCGTCGTATACGGATGCGAAACTCCTTCCCTTATCAGGATCGTGCCGTAACTGACGCCGGTCATGACCACATCGGTGATATTAGCGTTGCCGCGATATTCGCTGACCGTCTTGTTGAGAATTCCCTGGCGCGGCGAATAGTAATGTTTCAAATCTACAAATGGATAGCGAGCGCTGAAAGCTTTCTTTAGCACCGCCACCTGATTGACCGGCGTGGTGCCGTAAAACATAACTTCTTTTTCTTCCTTAGCGCCTTTGACAAGAAGCGCTTCGCGTTCCGTTCGGGTCATCTTTTCGACCCGGCTCGTGAGCTCCGGTAAAGTCGGCCGGTGCCGGCACGGCACTGAAGCTAACCGCAAGTATAAACAGGCCAAGGACCAACAATCTTGAAGTGACTTGCCTCATCATCCCTCCCGATTCGATGTTACAAATGTAAACGTCTAGCGCGGCGCCGCTGCTTTCATACCGAAGAGCTTCATGGCATTGCCGCCAAGGATCTTATCTTTGTCTTCGTCCGATAAACCGCTCATCGCTTTAATCGGTGCAACGGTCTTTGGCCAAGTGGAAATCGCGTCGCCGTGATCGAAATCGCTGCCAATAATGATGTTGTGATTGGGCCAGATCTCGACGATCTTCGGCAGATAATCTTCCCATGCAATGGCTGCGACGTAAAGTTGATCGAAGTATGCGCTCGGCTCCTTCTTCAAGCGTTCCCTGCCCTTGAAAAAATCGTTTACGGAAGTTGTGCCGGGGGATTCCGACAAAGTGTGATGGTTCAATGTTTTCATCAGCCAGGGCACCCAACCGATGCCGCCTTCAAAAAAAGCAAAGCGTAAGTTCGGAAATCTGTCCAGTACGCCGCTCATGATGAGACGCGCCGCGCTGACCATGTATGTGAGCGGAAAACCCAGTGCGGTCGCCAGCATCTTAAAGCCGTCATAGCGGTCGCTGCCGACGAGCCACGGATGGCAATCCTGCGCCTCGAATATGCGTGTTCCCGGATGCACCAGTATTGGCACATCGAGTTTGCAAACTTCTTCATAAAACGGCCAAAGCACTTCTGCATCGAGATCGCAATTGTGATGGCCGCCCATTAATTTCACGCCTTTGAAGCCGAGTTCCGTCACCGAGCGTCTCAGCTCGCCGATCGCCGCATCGACATCAGGCAGGTATACCCAGGAGACCGCCAGGAAACGGTCCTCGCCGGCAATATCCTCGGCAACCGTGTCGTTGTAGGCGCGCGCCATGGCTTTTCCCAGCGACGGCTCCACCTCGTAAATCAGCGGGCGGTTATCGGCAATGACGACCTGGTAATCGAAGCCTTCTCGATCCATGACATGGCGGCGGATATCCAGGTTCCATCGCGTCTCGCTGAATGAATGAATTTTTCTGCCGTCGCGATAGTAAGTGGCCGCGTCACCCGGAAAGCTCTCGCCGTATCGGATCATTTCACCAGCGCCCTTCTTGATCTCGACACGCCCGCGCCCGGGATGATCGACGCGCTCGATGAAACGAACCGGCCAATAGTGAGTATCGCCGTCGATGTACATTTTCACCTCGCAAAATTTTGATCGATGCCGCGGATCTTATGTGCAACAGGACGGCGGGTCAAGCAGTGCGTCACCAACGCTGACATCACGGCTCACGCTCACATCCGTATCGCTCCAATTCGAGTGACTGAAAATAGAACCCGACGATAACACGAACGTTGTTGCCAAGCGGGAACACCATCGATAGAATCCGGCGAATGGCCAAATCACTTTCCAGAGACAGGCTAGCCGGTTCAGCTCGAAACCGTTTGGACCCGCGCATGGCACAGGACGGATTTAGCGGCGTTTTCCCATACTTGGTTTCACCCATCGACGAGCAGGGTCAGGTCAAGGCGGCCGTGCTGACGCGCCTGGTCAACGACCTGATCGCTGCAGGCGTTCATGGCTTGACGCCGCTCGGATCCACGGGAGAGTTTGCCTACCTGGATCGAGAACAACGCCATCGAATCGTGGAGGTAGTGGTGCAGGCGGCACGCCGCCGGGTACCGGTCGTTGCCGGGGTCGCCGCCACCACGATAGCGGACGCCGTCAGCCAGGTTAAAGCTTATGATGCGCTCGGAGTCGATGGCATTCTTGCCATTCTCGAGGCCTATTTTCCCGTTCCAGAGGATGGTGTCGTCGCTTATTTTACTGCGGTGGCAAACAGTGCCGCGTTGCCGGTTGTCCTGTATACAAACCCGCAATTCCAACGCAGTGACCTCAGTTTGGCTGCGATCGAACGTCTCGCCCAAGTGGAAAACATTCGCTACCTCAAAGATGCATCTTCAGACACCGGCCGGCTACTGACCATCATGAACGCCGTCGGTGAACGCATAAAGGTGTTTAGCGCGTCGGCGCATATTCCGGCATGTGTCATGCTGATCGGCGGCGTCGGATGGATGGCCGGACCGGCGTGCGTCGTGCCGCGACAGAGCGTACGGTTGTACGATCTTTGTCGCGCTCGCCAATGGGACGCAGCGATTCGGTTACAGCGGAAGCTCTGGCGCATGAATCGGGTCTTCGCCAAACACAACCTGGCGGCGTGCATCAAGGGTGCCCTGGAGCTTCAGGGCTACGAGGTTGGACCGCCTTTGCCTCCTCAGGCCCCGTTGTCTGATGCGGGCCGTTCCGAGATCAAAGACATTCTCGCCCAGTTGAAAACCTTTGCACGCGGCAGTAATGCGAAAGAGCGTTGACACCCGGTTCTCCGCGCAGTGAGTTTTCCTATCGGCGATAGGACACTAGCGCGGATGTTTCGCTGTGCCCGCCCAGCCGGTTTCCGAGATATCGATGATGACAGCATCGGGGGCGCTGTATTTTACCTCGGCGTTGACGTGCGCTGGTTGGCCTTTGCCGAGACCTAATGCGTCGTTAATGTCGTCGCGAATCGGCGCTCCTGCGGCCGTCAGTTTCTTGTCAACTTCTGCGATGCTATCTACTTCAAAGCCAATATGATGCAGTCCGGTGTATGCTTTGCCTTGCGGTACACCGGCGGTCTGATCGTTCTTGAACTTCAGCACAGCGAAATTGATGTCTCCGTCGGTCAGATGAAACCCCGTGGCGCCAGGGCTATTGATCCTGGCGATTTCCCGCATGCCGAAGACTTCCTTATAAAATTGCGCGGTTTTCTCCGGCTCCTGAGTGGCAACTGCGATATGTTTGATCTTTGCCATACAGCCTCCCTTCTTTACGCATTCGCAATTAAATACTTTACGGCGGAGTTCCACAAGGGATGGTGAACCGCGGGTCAACTTCCGTTGTGTACCGAGGCGGGAATACAGAACGGGATAGATTCACCGAAATGAACCTATCCCGTTGCTTGTTGAAAACGCCGTTTAGCCGGATCTATCCCATATTGTGTGACAGCGCGGCGAAGGACGTGCTGCCGTCTGCGCGGCGGAGCAGTAACAACAGTGGCGTGTCGCCTTTCGCCTTGGCGATCTCGCCTTTCATGTTTTCCACAGAGCGCACCGGCACGTTGTTAACCTGCAGGATCACGTCGCCTGCATTGATATTTGCGTTCGCGGCTGGACTACCCGGCAGGACGGCTGTTACCAGCACGCCATAGTTTTCCTTAAGCCCCATCGTCCGTCTCTGCTCAGGCGGTATGTTCTGCAGCGCCAGACCCCACTCACCTTTCTCCTGCTGCGGCTCGAGGGCGGCGGTTTGATCGTTAAGTCTGTCAGTCGCGACATCGACGGTTTGCATCCTGCCGTCGCGCATGACCTGAATCGCAACGGTCTTGCCCACCGGCGTGGAGGCCACCAGCGCGGGCAGCGTCGCCGGCTCATCGATTGGCTTGCCGTCATAGCTGACAATCACGTCGCCGCGTTTGATTCCGGCTTTCTCCGCGGGCCCTTGCGCCACCACGTCGCCTACCAGTGCGCCGCTCTGCTTATCCAAGCCAAACGAGCGCGCGAGTTCCGGCGTGACCGGCTGAACCGAAACTCCCAGCCAGCCGCGCGTGACGGTTCCCTTGGTTTCAAGCTCCGGAACCAGGTTCTTTACCAGGTTTACCGGAATGGCAAAGCCGATGCCGATATTACCGCCACCCTGGCTGAATATCGCCGTGTTGATGCCAATAACTTCGCCGGCCATGTTGAAAAGCGGACCGCCGGAATTACCGGGGTTGATCGACGCGTCGGTCTGGATAAAGTCGTCGTACGGACCCGCACCGATCGATCTCCCCTTGGCACTGACGATTCCCGAGATTACCGTGTTGCTCAAGCCGAACGGGTTGCCGATCGCTATCACCCAATCTCCTACTCTGAGCTCATCCGAGTCACCGAGGGGCGCGGTGGGCAGCGAAGCTGGGGTCTGAATCTTAATGACCGCAAGATCCGTCTTCGGGTCTCGTCCCAAAATTTTCGCTTTGTATTGCTGTTTGTCAGTTAACGTCACGGTGATCTCGTGAGCGTTCTCGACAACATGGTTATTGGTCAGAATCAGACCGTCTTTGCGGATAATGAAACCCGATCCGCTGCCCTGCCGCCTGAACTCTCGCGGTTGCTGGGGAAAGGGACTGCTAAACCCAGGGAAAGGAAAACTCTCGCCGAACCGCTGGTCCGAAGAGCCGGTTTTGGCGGCGGTTGTCGCCTTGATATGGACCACCGCCGGTGAGACCCGCTCGGCCAAGTCAGCAAACGCGGGCAATGAAGCGCGCGAGGCGGCGAGCGGTGGATTTGCCGTCGAGTTGGCCGGCGCTGCGCCGGTGCGGTTTTCGCGTCCGACGGCGAAGCCGCCGCCAAACAGAGCGACTGCCAGCGCAGCCGCAATCACAGATACTCTCTTCGATCTCATCTTTTATCCTCCTTCTTATCGTTGAAACAATGACAGCATAAACTTTCTGTAGTGGACTTTAACGCTCAACGATTAGAAGAGGATGAGAGCATGATTAAAATTTTCTAATCCGGTCGCGGCGCTGCTGACGGAGCGGGAGCGAGCGGCAGTGTCACGCGAAAGCAGCTGCCTTGGCCGGGCGTGCTGGACACGTCGATACTGCCATGGTGCAACTGAGCGATCGAGCGGACCAGCGCCAGGCCAAGGCCGGTGCCGCTGCCTTCTCTCGCCGGATCGCCGCGATAGAAGCGATCGAAGATATGTTCCTGCGTTTCGGCGGCAATACCGGGCCCATTGTCCTTGACCTGCAAGACAGCCGAGCCGTCGCGCTGCTCGAGGATAATTTCGACGGCGCCGCCGTTGGGTGTATATTTGATCGCGTTCTCCGCCAGGTTGAAGACCAGACGGAAGAGCAACGACTCATAACCCTGAACCCACAGCGGCTCGCCCGCAACAATGGTGCAATCGTTTCCGGCGCGGCTGGCCAGCTCGGTTAAGGCGGGAGCGGCGTCTTTGACCGTTGCGGCTAAATCCACCGCGCTTGGAGGCATGCTCAAGGCGTTTGCTTCCATGCGCGCCATCAGCAGCAAGTCCTCAACCACCGCATTGAGCCGGTCCACCTCTTCGAGACAACTCGCCAAGGTCCGGCGAATGTCTGCGCTATCATCAGGCGATCCGAGCGCGACTTCGATCTCGCCCTTCAGAATGGTCAGCGGCGTGCGCAATTCATGCGCGGCGTCGGCGCTGAACCGGCGCACCGCGCCAAACGAGCGCTCCAGCCGCACCAGCATGTCGTTGAGCACCGCCGCCAGGCGGCCTAGCTCGTCGTCGCTCGATACCGCGGGCAAACGTTGTGAGAGGTCCTCGGCTTCAATCCGGCGGGCCGTATCCACCATCGCCTCTACCGGCGCGAGGGCATGCCGCGCCAGGAACCAACCGCCAAGAGCGGATGCGACAAGCGCCACGGGCGCCAGGATGAGAAGGATCAGAAGAAATCTAGAGCGCGCGGCCTCGACGTTTTCCAGCGACATCGCCACCTGAACGATATTGACGGTTGCGCCGTTTCTGACCACCGGAAACGTCAGAAGGCGGAAGGATTTGTCCGATCCAGGACGTAGCGCGACGGTCTCGAACGTGGCTTCGCCTTGCTCGGCCTTTCGAAAAGCCGCCGCACTGAGAGGCAGCCGTGATCTTCTGGGTGGCGCCAGACGCGGGTCGAGCCGGCCGAACGGGTCGAGCAATTGATAAAAACGCTCCGCCAAGTCGGGTCCCAGCAGCGATTGCAACGATTCCTCGATATCCGAGCCGAAGAAAGCCGGCCGCCGCACCGGCTCGGCGATGGTCCGAGCGACAGAGGTGAGTGAGTCGTCGATGTTATTGCGCAGGCCGCGATCCAGCAGGAGTACGGAGGACGCGCCCAATAACACGAGCATCGCGGTGAGAATGCCGGTGTACCAAAGCGTGAGGCGGCCGCGCAGGCTGGTTGGACGAGCCGTGATCATGCAGACGGTTCTTCCTTAAGCACATAACCGACACCGCGAACGCTATGGATCAACTTCGGTTGATGACCGCTGTCGATTTTATTGCGCAGGTAGTTCACATAAACATCGATCACGTTGGTGAAGGTGTCATAGCTCACGCCCCAGACGTGTTGCGCGATGATCGCGCGGCTAAGGACCTGCTCGCGCCGGCGCAGCAAGAACTCGAGCAGCGCGTATTCCTTCGGCGTCAAGTCGATGCGCTTGTCGCCGCGCCTTACCTCCCGGGTGGCCGGGTCGAGCCGCAGGTCGGCAATGGCAAGCACGGCTTGGCCGGCACCGGCGCCGCGCCGCAGCAGCGCGCGCACCCGCGCCAGCAATTCTTCGAAAGCGAACGGTTTAGTGAGATAGTCATCCGCGCCAAGATCCAGCCCCATGACTTTGTCCGCCACCGTGACTCGCGCCGTCAGCAAAAGCACCGGCACCTTTATCTGGCGTCGCCGGATTTCCTTCATCAGGCTGAGACCATCAATTTTTGGCAGCATGACATCCAGGATGACCAGGTCATAGTCGCCTTCCAGAAGACGGTTCAAGCCAGCAGCGCCGTCGTGTTCGACATCCAACGAATAGTTTGCGGCCTGCAGTCCGCGCTTGATGAAAGCGGCGACTTTTCTTTCGTCCTCGACAACCAGGATGTGCATGCCTGAACCTTATCGTGCCAACGTACTCCCCAAAATACCCGCGGCAACGAAAATGCCAAGACTTGTGGTGTCCACACTTGACGATAATAGGGTCGTATCGGCGCCATTCATTCCGACATCCTTTTCTTTTTTCAGTGACAAAACCGCGCCTAACATTTTTGCATCGATCCGGTAATTTTTGCCGGTTCGAAGATACAGTGGGTTAAGCGAGAGCCGTGAAAAGCAAGTAAAGATCCGCTCGTAGGACGATGGCACATCCGTTGCTCAGTGCCTCTTCAGCTTTTCGAAAAAGGGAGTGGATATGGAAAATATAAAACTCACGATTGTAGGTGGACTGATTGCCGCGGGACTGATGTTGCCCGCATCACCGAGCATGGCCGATAAAGGACATAATAAGCAGGACAAGGGAAAACCCGGTTGGCATTATGGACCGGAAAAGGACCGGCACGGCTCGGCGAAGGGTTTCTCGAAGGTAGGCATTCCGCCGGGTCATATGCCGCGCGCAGGTGAATGTCGCATCTGGTATCCCGGAAAGGCGCCGGGTCATCAGCCAAGACCCGGGAATTGTCATACTCTCAGCCGCCAAGTCCCGCGTGGCGCATGGCTGATTGGTCATGACAACAAATGGAGTTACGATGATATTCGCCATTCGCGCCGCCGGCCCAACTTCCAATATGGCAAGCACGACAGGCGTGATGATCATCGTGACCGGCGCATACATGACGGACGCGACCGCGTAGTTCGCGAGGGCATCAGAGATGTCCGGGAAGCCCGCAGTGATGTCAAGGAGAACAGAGAGCAGCTGCAAAAAAATATCGCCGAGCTCAAGAAAGACAAGGCCGAGCTGCGCCAGGACATTCGCGAGGGCGCCAGCCGGAAAGAAATCCGGCAAGGCAAGCAGGAAATACGTCAGGATCTCCGGAAGATCGCGGAGAACAAGAAAGAGCTGCGGCAAAGCCAGCGGGAGCTGCAAACGGCGCGCGAAGACTTGAGAAAAGATTTGCGTGCGCGTTAGGCCAATGACTGGACCGGCCGGGCCTGCCACCGTCCCGGCCGGTCCACCCGTTTTGTGATTTAGACCTTCACCATCTCCAAGTCTCCTGGTCTCGCCTTTCGCTCCATCTTACTCCTACTTCTCGCCTGCGGCGTGCTTGCCGGCGATGAATCCTTGAGTGGTGCAGCGGCCCATGCCGTGCTGGTTGAAGCCTCCGGCGGACTCGCCCGCGCAATAAAGGCCGGCGATCACCTGGCCGTTGAGATCCATGACCTGGCACCGGGCATTGATGCGCAGTCCGGTGCGGGTGTCGTGCACCAGCGGCGTACCCCAGGCGGCGTAGAACGGCGGCGTCTGAATTTTGAACTTGGGCTTGGGCTTGCCGAAATCTTTGTCTTCTCCGGCTTCGACGAAAGAGTTGTAACGCTCCACCGTTTCCTGCAACGTCGCCCCCTTTATCGGCTTGGCTTGATATTCGTTTTTGATGGCGGCGGCCAGTTCCGCAAGCGTATTGGCGCTGAAGAAATAGCCGTCGAGATCGACATACGGCGGCTCGACCTTCCAACCGTTGCGTTGCACCGCATCGGCGTCGAAGATCGCCCACACCGGTCCCGCGGAATAATCCGGCGCCTGCGAGTACTCGTTCATCGCCACCGCGGCGTTGAAGAAATTGTATTTAGTCGGATGAAATTCAATGTTTTCGTTGTTGCGGTAATCGTTGGGCGTGTACGGGCAGATGTCGTTGCAGACATTGCCGTGCGGATAATCGCCTTTAGTCTCGTCGTAAAACCGTTTGCCGACCTGGTTCACCAAGATCAGGTCGTGCCAGTTCTTGACACTCAAGCCCTGAGCTTTGACGTCGGGAAAAATCGGACACTCGAGCTCCCAGGTCATGTAATTGAACTTCGTGCCGATGGCGCGCTGGGTGCGAATGTTATCGCCGTTTTCGAGAATCTGGTTGGCGAAACCCCAGAGCGATGCGCCGATGGCCATGCCGGCAAGCTCGCCGCTGGCGTCCTGGTAGGAATACGGTTCGCCGGCGACCTGCAAAACGTCGGTCAAGCGCGAATCGTACATGCGGCGAAAATGCAGATTGCTGGTCATCCCGCCGGTGGCCACGATGACCGCCTTCTTGGCCCGGACATTCACGTTGGGCTGAGTGCTCTCGATGTTGCCGTCGGTGCGAAAGCTCTTTAATGGCGTTGTCTCGCCCGGCATGATGCGCGGTTTATACTTCGCCGACAGGCCGATCACCCGCCGCGAGTTTTCCGTCTCCCGTACCAATCCGGTCATCTTATAGTTCAACAAAAAGCGCACGCCCTTTTGCCGCGCGCTGGCCTCCAGCGGCCTGATAAGACCGGTTCCCGGCCTTGCATTGGGGCTCTCGAGGCCTGCGCCCTTTTTCCAGAACGTGTGATTCTCGCGCGGCGCCGAATTGCCGGTTGTGTGGGCGCCCTGATTGTCCGGCGGGATGTCCTTGAATTCCACCCCATTGGCGACGAGGAACTCATACGTCGGCGCGCAATGATCGGCGAAGGCGCGCATCACCTCCCGGTCGTTATATCGATAATCCGGCCAACCATTGGGCTGCACGATGGACCAATCCGTCAGGTCGCTAAACACCACATCAGGCGAGTCTTCGATGCCGTATTTTTTCTGCGCGCTGGTTCCGCCGCCCAGCGGCACGTTGCCGCCGCTCAGGATCGCATGGCCGCCGACGTCGTAATTGGCCTCGACGACAATAACCGAAGCGCCCTCCTCTACCGCTCTGATCGCGGCGGGAAGCCCCGCTGCTCCGGAGCCGATCACGACAACGTCCGCTTCGAAATTCCAGCTCTGGGGCACTTTGCCGTAGCCGGCGCCCAATGTTCCGGGACCGAAGTTCGCATCGGCGCCGTCGGCGCTGATCATCGGCGTGCCTCTTCTCGAGAGATCGCTCCTGTTTCCGCTTATCTCCATTGTTCGCTCTCCTTTCACGTCAATGCATGTGGTTTATGCATTCGAATTGCGCAAACGCCTTTGAGCCGCGGCCCACTCATAGTGCCAGCGCCAAATCATTATCGGCTGATCATACGGTCGATCGACAGCGCGCCGGCGCCGCCGAATACCAACGCCAGAGCCATGAGCAACAGCGCAAGAGTATATTCGATGCCGCTGCCCCCCCCATGCCTCTGCTGCAGAAAGAAGCCGTGGCCCCAGTGGCTTTTGAACATGGCCGTGCCGATGAAGATCGCCAGGAAGAAAGCCGCCGGCCGCACTAAAAAGCCAAGTGCCATCGCCACTACCGTAAACAGTTCCGTAACGACACCGAGCATGCCGACAGCAACGGGAATGTGATATTTGTTCCGCCAATTAGAGATCTGATCCTGAATACCCTTGCCGCCGTGCCAACCGAAAGCATGCTGGGT
>CAYZXN010000021.1:0-4268 GCA_964482425.1 uncultured Syntrophobacteraceae bacterium
GATCGCACATGAGCTGGGATTATTCGAAAAAGAAGGTCTCCCGGTCAAGCTCATTTATATCAATGCGTCGCCTCTGGTAATTGCCTCCATCCTTGCCGGTGATATCCAGGTGTCGCTCGCCGGAGTAAGCGCTGTTGTGTCGGCCTATGCGCGAG
The DNA here is from genome assembly GCA_964482425.1 of uncultured Syntrophobacteraceae bacterium. GTDB lineage: Bacteria > Desulfobacterota > Binatia > UBA9968 > UBA9968 > WHTF01. The sequence goes on from CAYZXN010000021.1 coordinate 156, forward strand.
GGAGCGATGTGGTTGCGATAGCCGGCGCCGTGAACAAAATTAACGTTTCGGTTTACGCACTTCCCGAAATCAAAAAACCCGAAGATTTGAAGGGCAAACGAATGGGTATTACCCGGTTCGGCGGCCTTTACGATTTCTCGGCCAATTATGCATTGAAAAAGTGGGGACTGCAGCCGGGGAAAGACGTGGCCCTCATACAGATAGGCGACGCTCCCTCCCTCATGGGCGCCCTCGCAGGAAACTCGATCCAGGCAGCGACGCTGCAACCTCCGTCCACGATTCGAGCTGCACAGAATGGCTATCGCGAGCTGATGGATCTTTCCAAAGCCGGATTCGAGTATCAAAATACGGTCGTGCTTTCCAGGCGATCCATTATAAGAAAATCTCCGGACACTTTTCGCAAATTCATGCGAGCGTATTCTGCCGCGCTCGGCATTTTTCACCAGCATCGGGAACCGACACTGAAGGTGATGGCAAAGCACCTCAAGGGAATAGACCCGTTTGTTTTGGAAAAAAGCTACGAAGCGTATAAGGAGTGGGTGCCTGAAGTCCCTTACCTCAATCATGCCGGTATGGAAACAGCGATTGCTTTGACTCCGGGCATGGAAAAGGGAAGAGAGCCTAAAGTATCCGACATCGTCGATGAGAGTTTCATCAAAGAACTGGACCAACAAGGCTTTTATCGGACGCTGTATAAGAGATGATACCAAAAGAGAAAATGAAGGCGACTGTCCCGGATCAGCTCTATTTCATCGCAAGCTCGTGAGCCAAGAATTGCCCTTTTAGCTCTCCTGGGAATAAGGGGACGTTGACCGGAGAGACCCCGTCTGATTTATGCAGCATTTCAATTTGTCGTGGAGACTCTGAACCGGATGGCATAGGAAGCCAGCAAAACGTTCAATAGCAATCAGCGGACACAAAGTCTCATCAAAATGAGGTGACAAGCATGCTTTTAATCTCAGATCCGGAAGTGAGACTAGTTCTTAAAATGCATGATTGCATCGACGCTATGGAGCGGGCGTTTGCCGAAGAGGCGCGGGGAATCGCGGTGAACAAGCCGCGTACCCGTTACAAAGTGCCGCCGGACTTGGACAAGCCCGGCTATATGGCCAACATCATTCCCGGCGCGGTGCCGAGTTCAGGCGTGGCGGCGTTGCGCTATGATTCGACGATCGTGCAAGAGCGCGTGATCGCGGGAACGAAAAGAATGGATTTTCCCTCGCCGCTGAAGCGCAGTTGGGGCTTCGTTTTGCTGTTCAGCTTGCAGACCGGAGAACTGCTCGCGCTGATTCATGATTTCAGCATGTCGGCGATCCGGGTTGGCGCGACAACGGGCATCGCAAACCGAGCATTGGCAAAGAAGAATGCCAAAGTTGTAGGCATCTTTGGCTCCGGCAACGAAGCGCGCACCAATCTGGAAGCGATTTGCGCAGTGCGAAACATAGAGTCCGTTAAGGTTTATAGCCCCACCAAAGAACATCGCGATCGTTTCGCCGAAGAAATGACTGAATTATTAAACGTCGAGGTGCAGCCGGTCACGGGCGCCGAAGCCGTGGTGAAAGGTTCGGACATTGTGATGTGCGCGTCTAATTCCAGCGAGCCGATTTTTAATGGCAACTGGCTCGAACCCGGCCAACTGGTTACGACCATCGCTAACACCGACGGCGTTCACCGCCGTACGGAGGCGGATGCGATCACGATGACACGCGCCGACTTCATCGTGCTTAACAACAAAGAAACAGCGATAACAAACCAGCAGCGCGAGCTGCTCGATCTGATCGATGAAGGAAAATTCGGTTGGAACAAGGTATGTGAGTTGGGCCAGGTTTTGGTCGGGGACCATCCCGGACGAAGGAATGACCAGCAGATTATCTATTACAAGAGTAACACCGGCGTCGGTATCCAATTTGCCGCTACCGGCGCATTGATCTACGAAGAGTGAAAAAAGCAAGGGCTCGGCCGGGAATTACCCAGTGAGTGGTTCGGCGCCGACCTGAGTGAGTGGATGGACAAAGGCTTCATGCCGTCCCCGTAAAGGAGCGCGCCCTTGCTTTCCCGAACCGGAGCCATTTGTGAACCGGACTCTTGTTAGTCTGAACCGGAGGTGACGATGAGCTTTTTGCTACTTCGGCCCCAGGACATAAAGGGCCTTTTGACCATGAAAGAAGCGATAGATTTGGTGGAGGAAAGTTATCGCGGCATCGCGGAGTGCCCCGTCATCAATGCTCCGCGGCGCCGTGTCCATTCTCCAACCGGCGTGCGCATCAGCAATTTTCCCGGAGGCGTGCCCGGTCTTGGCGTCATCGGTGCCGGGATCCGCGCGGACATGGTTGTGCAGCAAGAAGGATTTCAAACGATTCCGTATCGCGAGCATCCGGTGCATGTGCTCCATGATTCGACGACGGGACAACTGCTGGCAATTCTGCTCGGCGAGATTGACGACCGCGATATTGGATACTCCAGCGTCATGGCCTTCAGGACGGCTGCGACCAGCGGCGTGGGGTTCCGTTACCTTCCGCGCAAGGACGCAAAAACCGTCGGACTCTTCGGCTCAGCCGGACAAGCGGCCAATCAGTTGCTCGCGCTTAAATGCGAGCGTCCGATTACCCACGTAAAGATCTATAGCCGCAATCCGGAGAACCGACGCAAGTTCGCGGAGAAATACGGACCGATGTTCAATTTGGACATCACTCCCGTGGACTCACCCCGGGATGTGGTGAAAGGCGCCGATGTGATTGCCTGCGCCACCAATACCAATTCGGTGCTCTTCGACGGCGACTGGCTCGAGCCGGGGCAGCATGTGACCGGTATCATCGGCTCCAATGTGGCGCTTGTGAAGGCGGGATTCTTGCGCTCCCGCCGCAGAGAAATCGATGACAAGACCGCGGTGCGGGCGGACGTGATCGTCACGAATTTACGGGAGTCGGTCATGTCCGAGGAACAAGGGGATCTTTTTGAACCTTTGGAAAAAGGATTGATCCCGCTGGAGAAGATTCACGAACTCAGCGAACTGGCCACGAGGGCCCTTCACGGCCGAACCAGCGACGAGCAGATCACCTATCACAAGAACAATAACGGTCTCGGTTGCGCTGATCTGGCGATCGCCATGCGTGCGTATGAACTAGCCAAGCAACAAGGGCGCGGTATCACAATTGACTGTCCTGCACCCGGTACTCAGTGAGGCAATAACACGATCCTGTCCATAAAGGGGTGAAATTTTCGTTGCCACTGCATTGGGGACGTTGGATTCGAGCTTCTGGAGTACGTCTTTTCGCGATGTTCGTTTGGGTCATGAACCAGGGCTGATTGGAGGACCTCATGAGCAAGAGAAGAATCTTTACTATTAAAGGGTCGATTATCGGTTTTGCCTTAATGATGCTCTGCTTTTGGACCGTGGACGCCCGAGCGCAGAAGGTCATAGTGGGTTGGTCGGCGGTAAGTGCGCTTAACTCTCCTTTCTGGGTGATCAGAGATGCGGGGTTTCTCAAGGAAGAAGGGTTAGACGCGGATCTCATATTTATCGCTACCTCGTCCACCATGGCCCAATCGATGCTTGCCGGGGAAGTAGCAATATCCAGCGCCAATAGCCAGGTAGTGGCAGACGTTGGGCTGCAAGGTGGCGATTTGGTGGCAATAGGGGCCATTATTAATTCAGTCGCGTTTTACGTGATGGCGCCGCCGGAGATTAAAAGCGTTGGAGATCTTCGGGGGAAGCCTGTGGGAGTAAGCCGTTTCGGCGCCTCCACCGATTTCGGCATGCGGATGCTGCTTAAAAAATACAATCTGGAGCCGGTGAGCGACGTTCCAATCATGCAGATTGGGGGAATGCCGGAGCTGGCGGCTGCGCTGTCCAAGAAAGCCATCTTTGCCGCGCCCATGTCTTATCCTATGGGGTATGTGGCCCAACAGGCCGGTATGAAAGTTATCGCGAACCTGGCCAAGGAGAACATCCCATTTGTGCATGTCGGCCTTACTACAACGCGGCGCTTCTTGAGGAACAACCGGTCCCAGGCCAAGGCTTTTCTGAAAGCTTACGGGAAAGCCGTTCATTTTATGCACACGCGCAAGGAGGATTTCAAAAAGATTCTTGCGCGATACACCAAGATCAAAGAT
>CAYZXN010000022.1:0-4070 GCA_964482425.1 uncultured Syntrophobacteraceae bacterium
GTCCGCCTTCAGGCGAATTAAAAGTTCGTCATGGCCAAGAACGCCGCCATTCAGGTTTGTCTTCGGTTCGCATTGAAACAATGCCGAGATTCCGGCTTTCGCTGGAAGGACGGCAATAAGAATTAAAAATTCAGAACCGCTAGGATTGGCGCCAAAGATCGTTTGGATATGACTCTCACAAACAGCGCAGGGCGCCCTGGAAAGAAGTAGGAGATTAGTTATGCGGTCTTGGCGTCTTGGCGCGAGAAAAAAATTTCACGTTACAACGCGGCGAGATATGAAAATCGGATTATCATAGCTCCACAAGCGTCGTTTGAAACTGACTGGACAGCAGCGGCTGCGCTGCCATTTGTCAATCGATCGTGTATAACAATGAAACGCCCGCTTCGCGGCATTCACCAGAGAGAAGGGAATCGGCAGTGAAACACAAGATCACCTTGATACCCGGCGACGGCATCGGTCCTGAAGTGATGAAGCCGACGTTGAAACTCATCAAGGCGGCCGGCGCCGATGTCGAGTGGGAGACGCACCTGGCCGGTGCCACTGCCTTGAAAAAACACGGCACGACGCTGCCTAAGCAGCTGATGGACTCGTTCGCCAGAAATCGAATCGCCCTCAAAGGTCCGGTGACCACGCCAGTTGGCGACGGCTTCGCCAGCGTCAATGTCGAGCTGCGCCAGAGCTTCGAGCTGTACGCCAATTTGCGGCCCGTCAAAAACCTGCCCGGCGTGAAAACACGCTATGAAAACGTCGATCTCATCGTGGTGCGGGAAAATACCGAAGGGCTTTACTCCGGAATCGAGCATGAAGTGGTGCCGGGGGTGATGGAGAGTCTGAAGATCATCACAGAAAAGGCTTCGACGAGAATCGCTGAATTTGCTTTTCGTTATGCCCGGGCCAACCGGCGGAAGAAAGTGGTGGCCATTCATAAAGCGAACATCATGAAGCTCACCGACGGTTTGTTCCTGCAATGCGCCAAGAAAGTTGCGCAGAAGTACAAGAAGATCGGCTTCAGCGATCTCATTGTCGACAACGCTTGCCTGCAGCTGGTGCTCGACCCGACTCGCCTCGATGTCCTGTTGCTGGAGAATCTCTACGGCGACATCGTCTCGGATCTGGCGGCCGGTTTGGTGGGCGGACTTTGCGTGGTTCCGGGCGCTAATCTAGGCGACACCCACGCGCTCTTTGAAAGCGTTCATGGCAGCGCGCCTGACATCGCCGGCAAAAACATCGCAAATCCGACCGCGGTTATTCTGGCGGCGATCATGATGCTCGAGCACATCTCTGAAAACAGGGCCGCAGCGCGCCTTTCTACGGCATTGCATAGCGTTCTCGCCAGAGGCGCGCGGCTAACCGGCGATCTGGGCGGTTCGGCGACGACTACGCAATGTGCCGAAGCCATCCATCGGGAAATCGAGAAGTGAGTTTGTCTTCGCACCCATCTGAGCCGGATTCAAGCAAAGTTTTTTGGTGAGTATAGATACTCTGCATGGATTTGAGAAGCGAGTCCTGCGGGGGAGAACACAATGTGCCAGTGGCTGATGGTGATCCGCAGGCGTCGGTTTATAAAACAATGGCTGGAATGTCGTGACTTCATGCCAAGCACCTTTAGATGATCTTGAAGCCTCTCTCTTCTGTGTCCTAGCTCCCCCGGGCTCGCCGCAGAATCCTTTTCACTTTGAACCACGCAACCTTCTTCGATGCTGACCGATTTTCCCCCTCAACTCATCGCTCTCGGCGCGGCGCTTTCTTACGCCGCTTCCGGAATCCTCGCCAAGCGCGGCTTGCGCTATTCGACGCCGATCACGGTGACTCTGGTGTCGGTCTCCATTCACGCGGTGACTCTATGGAGCGCTTTGTTGCTGACCGGCGGCATTCCGGCGGTTTCATGGTGGGTGCTCTTCCTGTTCGCGCTCACAGGCACGCTGCAGCCGGTGATCCGCCTGTTTACCTATGCCGGCATCCACTATATCGGCGCTTCGCGCGGAACCACGTTGCGCGGCGCGCACCCACTGTTTAGCACGACCCTGGCGATTATCTTTCTAGGCGAACAGGCTACCCTGCCGATCCTCGCCGGCACTATTATGATCGTCGGCGGGATTACGCTCATTTCATGGCAGACCGAGGCGCAGCGCGCCACGTTCCGCTGGTGGCATATCGGTTACCCGCTCGGCGCTGCTCTGCTCGCGGGTATCAGCCATCCGCTGCGGCGTTATGCGCTGGGCCTGGCCAACGAGCCGCTGTATCTCGCCGCCGTCATCGGTGTCGTCGCCTTGCCTTGGTTAGCCGGCTATGTGATTTTGCCGAGCGCGGGCGAACGGCCGGTCTGGAATCGAAAAGCCATGGCGCCGTTCGTGATTGCCGGCACGTTGGAAACGCTTGGCATCGTGCTGGTGATCGTTGCTCTGAGCGTCGGCGAGGTGGTGATTGTTTCGCCGATCGTTGCGACCAGCCCGCTATGGATTCTACTCGGTACCTGGTTGTTCCTGCGCGGCATCGAGCGGTTGGCCTTGCGCACGATCATCGGTGCGCTCTGCGTGGTTTCCGGAACAATCGCGATTACGCTGGTGCGGTAATCGCGACCCTGCAATCACGCATCAGTTGTTGCACGTCACCCATTTACGCGGGTAGGCATTCAAAGTCTGACAGCCGTTTCTGGTGACCACCAGAGTCTCGCCGAATTGCAGTCCCATTCTTTCGTCCTCGGTGATGAGGTTGGGCTGGATCACGATGACCATGTTCTCACGGAACACCATCTCTCTCGACTCGTGCCGCTTTCTGGTTTTGGTTTGAAAGATCGGCGGGTACTGGTTGACGCCGTGTACCAAATCGTCGTAGGTGCTGTAGCCGCGCCGGTGAATGACCTCGGCGGCTTCTTCCGCTTCCGTGGTGGTGGCGCCGTCCTTGATCACGCGCGCCAGGACGTCGAAGGCTTCGACAGCGGCATCATGCATTTTTTGCCACTCCGGCGTCGGTCCCTCGCCGATTGAAAAGGTCCGGTGGATTTGGCCGCTGTATCCCGAATAGGCGCCGCTGATTTCGGTGATCAGGCAGTCGCCCTTCTGCAGCTTGCGGCTCGATTGGAACTGCGCGGGCACCGGGAAATCCGGCTGGCGCATCGGCATGCTGCTCATGAAGTGAATTCCGGCATAACCGCCTTGCTTCAGATAGGCGGGTTCGATGATTGCAGCGATCTCGTCTTCGCGCATGCCCGCCTTCAAGCCGCCGGCAAGAGCTTCGATGGATTCATCCGTGAGCTTCGAGGCAAAGCGGATGCGCTCGATTTCCTCCTGGCTCTTTACCGTGCGCATCGTGCGCAGTTTACCTCCCAGGTCGGTAAAGGCGGCGCCGGGAAATTTCTCGGCCATTTTCAGATAGACTTGATAGGACAGGGCGCCGACCAGCCCGATCTTTTTGGATTCCAGGCCGCGCTCGCGGATGAGCTCGAGCACGCTGTTGGTGGTGTTCGGTCCGGCCCAGCGCACGTCTTTGATCACCGACATCACCTTGGCCATGGGAAAATGATTGAAGAGCTGCATGAGAATCACCGGCTCTTTGCCGGCCTGAAAGAGCACGTAGGCCTCGCGGCTGCTCGGCCAATCGCTCAGCCAGTAAACGTCGGATGCGTATCGGCCGCTGCCATAGATGAGAAGCGCCTCGATGTTCTCGTCTTCCATCAACTTGTAAACCGCCTGGTGCCGCCGCTCGATTTCCTGATCGGAAAATATCGGATAATCGGATCGTTGCCGCATTGAGAGCTCCTCCTGACCTATTCGTGGGTTGTCTAGTGCGATGAACAGCGCAAACCGGCTGAACAGTGAAATTCGCGAGCTGCCTTGTCGGCATCATATTGTCGTTCGGATCGTGAATGCCAGATTCACAGCCCGCGTGGCGAGGTGATCAAGCGCCGCGGTGCCGTTGAAACTTGAACCACTGTGAACTCTGTATCATCGAAGGAGCCGGCGAATCAACCAGCGCCCGCCATGGCGCGCAATCCGTACACCGGAAGTCCTATGGACATTTGTTATATCGCGTGCGAATCTTCGAAAGATTTCAGTCCGGGTCGATGC
>CAYZXN010000023.1:0-3738 GCA_964482425.1 uncultured Syntrophobacteraceae bacterium
CTCCCCGTAAGTATGTTAGAGAAGACCGGGTCGATCAAGATAGGGGGCCGTTATTATTCCTACACGGCAACAGGCTAACCCTCAGATGATGATAACGCATTCCAACTCCGCAGCCACGTCCATCGCCATAATGAGCATGTAAGCAACAGTACAGTATCGCTACGTTACAATAGCGCCCAGCAATAGCTTGTCGTCTTGAGAGCGCTGAGTAACCGTGGGTTGTTTGATTGTTGATAAAAGAGAGGGGAGAGATACGGCAGATGTCGCATTAGACCGGAGTTACGGAGTTCAAAGCATTTTCAGGATTACTCTGCCGGTTCCTAAATGCCCGCCGTCAATACTTTCATCCCCGTGCTTTACAGACGAAGGCATTGTTGCCTTTTGGTCTCCGCCTCAAAAAAGCAACGTCCAACATGATTCATTCTTATTTACTTGACGCGTAACAGTATCTGGGGTATTACCTTTGCGGCCGACTTTACTGATAGGAGTGTCTCGATGCCGCGAAACTTTGCAAGAATCTGCCCCCGCTGTAACGGCTATCTGGGAATTGTACTAAGTGAACGCTCGCGAAAGTCTATGACTCAATCCGTTAACGGATCATGTATAGTTTGCAGTCATAAGCTGACTTGGACGTTGGTTCATGGCTCCCGCCCGAACGGCATCGACAACTCGGGGCGTATCCCTAAGTTGTTAGGGCCTATCAGACGCAATCCTTCACTCGTGCCAGGCGAAAACTGAGCGCCGGAATACACGTGACAAATACGATGTTTCAGACGCCGGCGGAGGCTCCGCGCTCGAAGTCAGCGCCCGGATGGCTTGAACACATCGTAATGATCGATTAGCAGTCCCCGCCAAACAACCGGTGCTCTGGGCGCGCTTAACGCACCCATAAAGAAAGTGAGCTGGTTTATCGCGGTTGGCCGGGTCTCAGTTCGGCTTCAAGACGATCTTTATGCATTCATCCTGCTTGTTCAGAAAGAGATCGTAACCTTTGGGTGCATCGTCAAGCGCCATGCGATGAGTGATTACAAAGCTAGGATCTATCTCGTCGGTCTCAATTTTCTTCAGCAAAGGCTCCATGTACCGTTGTACGTGGGTTTGCCCGGTTTTAAGTGTCAAAGCCTTATTCACAAATGCCCCTAGCGGGATTTTATCGTCCAGGCCGCCGTACACGCCCGGAACCGAAACTGTACCCCCCTTGCGGCACGCCATGATTGCTTGGCGAAATACATAAGGCCGATCGCTTTCCAACATCGTAGCCTGTTTCACGCGATCATAAACCCCGAGAACTCCCGGCATATGGGCTTCCATTCCAACGGCATCAATGCACGCATCCGGACCCAAACCGGCGGTCAGATCCATCAAGGTCTCGTAAACGTCGGTCTCTTCATAGTTAATGAGCTCCGCGGCTCCGGCTTTTTCCTGCGCCATACTCAGCCTTTCAGGAAAACGGTCAATGGCTATGACTCGTTCTGCCCCGAGCATCTTTGCGCTGGCGATTGCAAATTGACCAACCGGCCCGCAACCCCAGACCGCAACCGTATCGCCCGGTTGGAGATTGCAGTTTTCGGCGGCCATATATCCTGTCGGAAAAATGTCGGAGAGGAATAGAACCTTCTCGTCCGGTATCCCTTCCGGAATCTTGATTGTGCCCACGTCCGCAAATGGCACCCGGGCGTATTGCGCCTGCCCTCCGGCAAATCCGCCAAGCATATGCGTGTAGCCATAGATGCCGCAGGGCGACTGCCCGAAGAATTTGCCGGCAATAGCTGCATTGGGATTGGAATTATCGCACAGCGAGAATAATTTCTTTTGACAAAAGAAGCAGTTACCGCAGGAGATCGGGAAAGAGACAACCACGCGATCGCCATTCTTCAACTTCTGGACATCTGAGCCGTATTCGACGACTTCCCCCATGAACTCATGGCCCAGAATGTCGCCTTTCTCCATGGTCGGAACCAAGTTGTTGTAGAGGTGCAAATCCGAACCACAAATCGCCGAGGAGGTGATCTTAACCACGGCATCGCGTCGGTTCAGAATCTTAGGCTCGTCTACGTCTTCAATGCGAACATCGTGCTTGCCGTACCAGCAGGTTGCTTTCATTAGAGTCTCCTTACCGTGTAGGTTAGAACGACGCGGCCAACCGGGCTCCGGCGTGGTCGAACTTCCATGATGTGCTTGCGGCCCGTCCGGCTGATTGCCCTTCCGTGGTGATGATTTCGCCGGTTTCCATCAACTGCTTTAAACGCCGCAGGTCGTCTGCAACCTGACCCGCAGGCTCTTCACCCCAGAGTTTGGCGATCCTCGCGCCCAGGAGACCTGCAGGCGGATAGTACTCCAACTCAACCCGAATTATCGTACCTCGACCTCCAGGAGCGCTTTCGAATCGGACTGAACCCGAATTTTTCACCGCTGCACCTTCGAGGGAGCGCCAGGCGATCAGCTCGTTGGGGTGGTCTTCAGTCGTTTCGGCATCCCATTCGACGCGCTTGCCGGCGGGCCCTTTGGCGACCCAATGCGAGCGGTTGTCGCCGCTCATCTGCACAGATTCCAAGTGCCGCATGAAACGCGGCAGGTTTTGATAGTCACGCCAACAATTATAGACGTCCTCGGCCGGGCGGTTGATGGTGATGCTTTTTACGACCTGAATAGAAATGCGTTTATCCTGCGGACTAGGGCTGTCGCTGAGTTCCTGGCTGAGCTGATAATCGAGCACGGTTACTCCTGTCACGGCTGCAGTCGCTGCCGCGATTCTGCTGCGGTGGGTACCGCGGGACACGAGTCCAATTCCGAGTACTGTCAAATCCATGATGTCACCGGCCACCCGTGACCACATCCAAATCGTTGGCTTTCTGCGGCTGAGAATGCCGACGCCGCTGACGATTTCTCGGATGCCGACACTACGTATTAACCCATGCCGGTCATTGAGCCCGATTAACCTGCAGAAAGTGCGAGGCGCGGCAATTTGCATCATCCCGAGGCCGAGGCTGAACCAACCCAGCCGGCGAGCGAGCCGTTCTTGACGCTCGTCTTCCAAACCGCTTGGATTCCAACTGCTGCGAGGCCTGCTCCATGTGCGATAAGCCACTTGTCGTGATGTGCCAGGGGTCCTCTCGTAGGGCTCGGTCTGCGGTGGCAGCAGATTCGATGATTGTTGCTTCGCCGCTTCTTCAAACTGCTCTTGCGCCATGGTTTTCTCCGTTCTCATTTAATTTCGGACAACCTTCCTTACGATTTTACCCTCGTGGCATCGCACAGCCTCCCAGGATTGGAGCCCCGGCTGCACGATGCAAAGCTTAAGGTGAAATATTTTGTGCCGGGTCCCGCTTGGATCTTTCCTGTGGAATCAAAGGCGGACCGCTTAACGCGTGATCTGACGCAAGCTGATCCGCATACGCGGCGCTAAATGATCTCTGCGGTGCAAAATCAGTGGCGCAAAGCGTGTGCCATCGGGTGAGATTCTTGCTCAGTGCCAATGCAGTACGAAGATTGCTCTATGAGCCCCCATCGTCACCGATGAACCAGCCAACTCTGCAGCGTATATAGGACACCCAAAGCTGGAAGTGTGGGCAGTTGTGGGACGCCTGACGGCGTTGACGTTGACGGTATACGCCAAACGCGTTTACGGGTAAATACCGCGCGCACAAGCCCGATGATGACTCGCCGATATCGACGATTAGGACGGCCCTATCTGCCGGTTCCCGGTTTGCCATTTTCGATCAATCTCGTTACTTGAAA
>CAYZXN010000024.1:0-5685 GCA_964482425.1 uncultured Syntrophobacteraceae bacterium
CCACCAAACCCGAAGGCACCGGACTGGGACTTCCAATCGTAAAGCAGATCATTAGCGAGCACCGCGGAACGATCAGCTACGTGAGCGAACCAGGCAAGGGCACGACTTTTATGATCGTGCTGCCGCTGGCGAAGCAACCTGGCTGATCTTTTTGCCCTCCGAACATCGCTGGCGACCTGCCTGTGAAGGTCCTTCGAAATTCTTAAATGAACTTGCCAGCTTAGATCGCGCCTTTCAGCGCTTTGCGCTGACCCGCCAGACTTTACCGCCGGCATCATCGGCGATCAGCAAGGAACCGTCCGGCGCAACTGTGACGCCGACGGGCCGGCCATAAGCTTCGAACTTGTTTTCGTTGGCGATAAAGCCGGTCAGTATATCCTCTATCGGGCCGGACGGTTTGCCCTTTTCGAAAGGGACAAACGCCACTTTGTAGCCGGTCATCTTCGAACGGTTCCATGAACCGCGCATACCGATGAATGCGCCGCCATGATAGCGCGGCGGAAAAGCCTTGCCTTGATAAAAAGTCAATCCGAGCGCGGCAACGTGCGATCCCAGCGCGTAATCGGGCGGGATCGCTTTGGCGACGAGATCCGGGCGTTGTCCTTTCTTGCGCGGATCTTCGTTCCGGCCGAAGTAGGAGTAGGGCCATCCGTAAAAAGCGCCGTCCTTCACGCTGGTCAGATAATCGGGAACCAGATCGTCGCCCAGATGGTCGCGTTCGTTGACAACCGTCCACAGGGTTTTGGTTTGCGGCTCCCAATCCATCCCTACCGGATTGCGCAGGCCGCTGGCAAATACGCGCATGCCGCTGCCGTCGGCATTGATTTCCAGAATAGCGGCGCGCCTCGGGTCCTTGGCGTCCTTGCCGTCTTCGTCGACATTGGAGATGGATCCCACCGCGACATAAATCTTTTTTCCGGCCGGACCGACAACCAGATTGCGGGTGTAATGCCCGCCGGCGGGCAGGTCGAGGATCTTTTCGCCTTTACCGTCGATTTTAGGTTGAACGGGCCGATAGGGATAGCGCACGACGCTGTCGGTATTAGCGACATAGAACGAGTTGCCAAGCAGCAACATCCCATGGGGCATGTTCAGGCCGCTCAGGAAAGTTTCGCGAACATCGGCAGTGCCGTTGTTGTTGCTGTCGCGAAACAGGGTGATGCGATTGGCCGATTTCCCGGACGATTGGGAGAGTCGCGCATTGCCTCCACCACCAGGATGTCTTCGTTCGGCAGCGCGTAGACCCAGCGCGGGTTGTCGAGTTTCTCGGCAAACCGGCTCACCGTGAAGCCGGACACGGCGGTGGGCGTTTTTCCCGCGGGCCAGCCGATGACTTTTGATGTGTTGCGCGCGGACGGGGTGGCAAAGGGCGGCGGCAACTGGAGCTGGTCAGCGGGACCGGTACCCGGCGCGAATTGAGCGCCGGAGAGATTGGATTGTGTGACAAAAGCCAGAGCCAGTACAGCGATGATCTTGAGGGTGAGACACGAATAACGAAAGACCATGGCATTGATTCCTTTCTCGTCTTTATCGGTAGGAAGGTATGTAACCATGATAACTGCTGTCCCACTTCAGTGAAACCACCCGCGCCCACGTCAAAAAATCTGTTCTCGCCAGCGACGACACCGCAAGCAAGCCTTCTTGTTCCAATCTGGACGTGGCGCCCTTTGTGATTCTTGACCCGAAATAAATTGGAGTTCTTGGTCTTCGGGCTAGCTGATGTCGACAAGGACATGCCGGTGGGATTGACGGTTGTAGAGACGGCCTGTTCCGTTTAAGATCGGCGCCAATTGGCGCGCCGGTCTCCATACCCGTAGGCAGCGAGTCGGGCCAAAATGAGAGCGCGCTAGGAGGATTGGATGCATTATCGCGATTTGCGCGGCTGGTTGGATGGCGTGGATTCCTTCGGCGAGCTCAGGGTCATCGAGGGCGCGGACTGGAACCAGGAGATCGGCGCGCTGGCCGAAGTCGCCGCGCACGCGCAGACGCCGCCCGCCGTGCTCTTCGACAACATCAAAGGCTACCCGGCGGGCCGCCGCGTGCTTACGGGAATTCATAACCCGACTTTGAAACGACAGTGCCTGACCAATCATTTGCCGTTGGACTACACGCGCGATCAATTCATCGCCGCGTGGAAAAAGCGGCTCGATCATCCGGTGATGATCCCGCCGCGGGTGGTGGACTCGGGGCCTTTGATGGAAAATGTTTTCGAAGGCAACGACATCGATCTGCTCTCGCTGCCCGTGCCTTTCTGGCACGAAGGCGACGGCGGACGCTATATCGGTACCCTGGACGTTACCATAAGCCGCGATCCGGACGAGAACTGGATCAATCTAGGTTGCTACCGTGTCATGGTGCACGACCGCAACACTCTGGCGCTGTATATCTCGCCGGGCCATCACGGCAACATCCACCGGCAAAAGTTTTTCGACAGGGGAAAACCGTTTCCGGTGGCGATCAGTTTCGGACCCGATCCCTTGCTCTGGTTCTTCGGCCAGATGGATGTGCCGGCGGGGCAATCGGAATACGATTATGCCGGTGGCGTGCGCGGGGAAGCGTTCGAAGTCATGCTCGGCAAGCATACACGACTGCCGATCCCGGCCTATTCCGAGATCGCTGTCGAAGGCGAGGTGATTCCGGGAACGGCAATACCGGAAGGACCCTTCGGAGAATTCACAGGTTATTACGCCGGCGGCCTGCGCTCTGAGCCCATGCTCAAGGTCAAGCGGCTCATGCATCGAAACGATCCGATCATCACCGGCGCGCCGCCATTTCGGCCGGCGCCCGGCGCCGAGAGTAATCTTATCCGTGCCGCCTATATCTGGAACTATCTCGATAAGGCCGGCGTGCCGGACGTGCGCGGCGTCGCCTACTACCAGACGCGCATGCTGGTGGTGGTCGCCATCAAGCAGCGCTATCCCGGACATGCCAAACAAGCGGCGGCGATCGCCTCGCAGTGCCGGGCGGCGGCGCTGCTCACGCGTTACGTCGTCGTGGTCGATGAGGATATCGACATCTGGGATAGCAATGAGCTGCTCTGGGCGTTATGCACGAGAACCGACCCGATCAAAGACATCGACATCATGCGCCGCTGTTGGAGCAACCCCATCGATCCAATCATTCCGCCCGCCGAGCGCGGCTTTCAGTCGCGCGGCCTCATCGATGCCTGTATTCCCTACGAGTGGAAAAGCGAATTTCCGAAAATTTCCGGCGCCAGCGCCGAACTGAAGGAGAAGCTGGTAAAAAAGTTCGGCGCGAGCTTGGATAAAAGGATTGAGCGCTCGAACGGCGACAGGTGACGATCTTGGAGTCGACTGTAAAGGCGGATTCTGCGTTGGGCTTGCCATGACAGTTCCTTTTACCAAGAGAATTGGGGGACAAATGACATTGGGGGACAAATGACAATGTTGAGAAGGACGATGTTAAAGAGAACGCTTGCGCTACCGGGCGTCTTGTCGTGCCTGTTTCTTTTTATTTATTCACCGGCGCTTGAGGCACAGCACGAGGCCAAACGGCCGCTGGAAAAAGTTCGGCTGACGGTGCCGGCGAAAGCGCTGACCTTCGTGCCTTACTATTTCGGTAAAGCCCAAGGAATTTTTGCCCGCGAAGGCATCGATCTGGAGATCATTGTCATGCGGCCGCCGCTGGGGGTGACGGCGCTGGTGGCGGGCGATCTCGACTATTCAGCCGCCGGAGGGCTGTCGATCCGGGCGGCCATGAAGGGGGTACCTCTGCGCACCATCACGTTCATCCAGACGCGCTTGAGCTTCAGCCTCATCGGCCAGCCGGGGATGACGCCTGCTCGCATCCGTAACGTCGCTGTCAGCGGTATTGGATCGCTGGCGCACCATGCCGCCATAAACGTGATGAAAAGACTCGGCAACGAAAAGGTCACTTATATTTCGACCAACACCACGGCCAACAGCTACAGCTCGCTATTGGCCAAGGCGGCGGACGCCGTCATCCTGACCCCGCCGTACACGTCCATGGCGACCTTGGCGGGTTATGCCGATCTGGGAAATACCTTCGACATGCGCGAGTTGCAGGGCGGGCTGGTGGCGCGCGCCGGGTTCATCAACGATCAGCGCGAGCAAGTGAAGGCGATGATCCGAGGAACGCTGCGCAGCATGGACAGCATCGTCAAGGATGAGCCCCAGGTCGTGGCGTATCTGCAGAAGGACTTCGGACTGGAGCCGAAGATTGCTGCCGATACCTTCAAGATACTCCGTCAGGTCGTCAATACCGACGGCGATATCGAGGAGCCGGTCTTGAAGTCGATTATAAACAATATCAGGCAGGAGTCCGGCATTACCGCCGAGGTTCCCATGGACCGGCTCGTTGATCTGTCGATTCTCCGCGAAGCCCGTGCTGAGTTGCGCAAGAAGTCATCATAAAAGCAGGCGGCCGTTTATTTGCTGAGAAAAATTGCTCGACAATCGGAGTTGCCTTGTTGACATCACCCCGGGCCGCCTGTAGTGTGAAGTAACTTCTTCAGTCCACGGCCTTCTGAGGAAAGCCAAAATTTTGAAGGCCTCTTTTCAGTCTCTCTCCTTGCGAAGCTATCTTTAAATGATACTCCGATCAGAGCGTGGTTTGATAATTGTTAGTCCATGTTCTTCCCATTTGCAGCCGGATTCTCAGGGTCAAAGACAATAACAGTCTCTCATAGGAGGAGAACATGGGTAATAAATTATATGTAGGCGGTTTGCCTTATTCCGTAACGGAAGGGCGTTTACAGGAAGTTTTTTCGACGCACGGCACTGTCGAGTCGGCGAATGTTATCTCGGATAAATTCACCGGCCAGTCACGCGGCTTCGGCTTTGTCGAGATGAGCTCGGGCAGCGAGGCACAGAGCGCCATCTCGGCGTTAAACGGCACGCAACTCGATGGCCGCACTTTGACGGTTAACGAGGCCAAGCCGATGGCCAAGCGGGATAATTTCGGTGATGGTGGCGGCGGACGCGGCGACCGCAACGGCGGCGGACGTAACCGCTGGTAGTTCTGCACTCACATAAGTAAATGCAAGAGGGGAGCAACGGATCGGGTTGCTCCCCTCTTTTTTCGAGGATCACGTGGAGCGCAGGTGACCGATAGCCGTTTCGGGCGCTCCAATCTTAAAAAGCTTTCCATCGACTTCAAATCTGCAGATTGTAGAAACGCCGGGCGTTGCCGCCGAGTAAATCGGCCTTTTCAGCGGCAGTCAGCGCCTCCGAGCCTTTGATCGTCTGCACCCGGTGCCAATCCATGTCGCTGTGCGGGTAGTCGCTGGCGTACATGAACGCCTTGCTGCCGAGCTGATCGATGATCGAACGCAGGTTCTCGTCGCCTTCGAAGCCGCTTAGAATTCTGCCTTCGTTGATGTCTTCACCCGGCTCATGGACCCCGGCGGGAAGCTCGTAAGGCTCTCGTCCCCAATCGCTCTCTTTGCGACCGGCGCGCGGTTCGAGAACGTGCTCGATGTGTTTTCCGACCCACCAATTCCAGTAGGGCAGCCAACTGGCACCGACCTCGAGAAAGGCGCAGCGCAGGTTTGGCAATTTCTTTAATAAACCCGATTGCACCAGGGACATCATCGCCACCATCATCGAAAACGGCATGGCGGTAACATGCGTAGAAAAAAAATCCGTGAAGCAGTCCGCCCAGGGCGTGTAGTGCATGCCTGTGACGGCGTGAAAACCGATCGGC
>CAYZXN010000025.1:0-6743 GCA_964482425.1 uncultured Syntrophobacteraceae bacterium
CTGGGTCCCATGGCGTCTTCCGGCCGCTCGAGCCGCTCGAGTCCAAGCATCTGGCGCGCAAAATATTGAAACGGACAGCGGGCATAGAGTTCCAGCCTCGTGGGTGAAAGACCTTGTTGGGAAAAGCGGCGCCAGTGTTCATCGAGTCTTGCCAGCATGCCATCGAAATTTTCGAGTCGCTCGCTGCTGAGATCGATCCGTTCGATAGTTTTGACGCCTTCCTTGTACAACCGGGGTGAAAGGCCGGCTGCTTCAATCAAAGATGTCGAGCTTTTTCCCGCAAGACTGAGGCCGATGGCAAGCTCATCCGGTAGGAGCAAGTCTTCGCTGTCGAAAGGGCTGAAATCGAGTTTGTCCGTGGTGCTGCGCGGAATGCTCTCTTCGCTGAACTGGCTTTTGTCCGCGCCGGTCAGCGCGCGCTTTAAATCGGCAAGATACCACGATGGCGCCAAAACGCGGCCGCCTTCATCCGAACGCTGGAAAGAGCAGTAAAGCCGCTCGCGTGCGGAGTTGACGAGCAAGGTAAACAGCAACTTTTCTTCGTCGAAAGAGGCGTATTTTTCCCCGACTTTGTAACCCAGGACGCACTCCAGAACCCTGCGATCGGCATCGCGCAAAAAGGCATCCTCGCGGATCGTGCGCGGAAACACGCCTTCGTTCATTGCGACGATGAATAACGCGCGAAAATTAAGGCCACGCGCCGAGGTCGCGTTCGAAACCGTCACGCCTCGGATGTTTTTATAGACAGTGACGATTGTGCTGCGTTCGAGCCAATGCTGAAACGTTTCACTGAAGTCGCGCAGTGATACAGCGGAAGCGACGGCGTCGAGACCCGCCATCTGGTCAAGGATCTCTATGATTTTGTTACTGACAAGTGTTTGGGTGGCGTTAGGATCCGCCGGCAAATCGGTCATGATCCCCAGATGCTTTGCGAACAGCTGTTTCCATGAAGCAGCATACTGGCTCCAGGAACCTCTTTCCGGCAAGCGGTTTAATTCTTTGCTGAGGCCGTTCAAAGTCCTTGCCAGCACGCGCAGCGATGCCGCGGGGATTTCGATATAGCGGCGTTCATCGTCATCCGAGACTTGAGCCAGCTTCATGCCGTCGATCGCATAACGCTCCAGCCTCTGCCATTCGTTCATGCCTTTACAAATCGCAAGCTCGCGGGTGGCCAGATCCCAGAGATCGGGGCGAAGCTCGTTACCCTCGTTTGCGTGCGGAGTGAATTGAAAACAGGGCGACGACAAAAGATCGATGACATGGGAGCGCAGGTAGTCTTTGGCCGGAAGGTTCAGCAAAAGCATTGCGGCTTTGGTCAAAGGAAACTGCACGAGAGGCTCCTCGATGGCGCCCGTGATCGGGATCTGGTGCAAGCCGAAGATTTCTTTTAGGGTCGCACCGTAGCCGTCGAGACTACGCGCCACTACGGCGATTTCATCGAACGCTATCCGGCCGCCGCCGACCAGGCGCAGGATTTCCTTGGCCACCGCGCTGACCTCGTCGTGAATGCCGAAGGTGCTGAAAATCCGGCACTGCCAATTTGCCGGGAGAGGCTGATACTGCCTCTTAAGATCTTGATCAAAGATTCGAAAAGCCAGGGGCAAATCGATCTGCCGGTCGGATGCACCGACAAGATTCGTTGTGACCTCGGCGCTCCCGCGTCCCTGGATGAAGCTCTGATAAAAATGCTCGGCAAAACTCCAACCCTCATGGGCCGGTTGCGTCTGTAGGAGCGGGAATAGTAAAGTCGTCGGGTAATTTTGCGCGACGGCATTAAAAAGTTCCAATTGAATCTGCGTCAAATCATAAAACCCGTAATAAAAGATCCGCGCAAACCGGCTGAGAAAGTCCGCTGACGGTGCGCGCGCGATGGCGCATTTGTCCTGAGTAGAGTGATCTTCGATGCGGTGTTTTTCGCAGAAACTCAGCAGCGTGCTCAGCAAGCTCAACAGATTGGCGGTTCTTTCCTTCGTCCTCGCGTCGAAGTGGCCTTCGCGCAGAGCTTCCAACCCGACCTCGGGCTGGACCATGCCATCGCGTAAATCTCTAAGGCTCTGCCAGAGAGCCGCGCAGCCCCCTGTCCGTTGCTCGATACCTGCGAAGGCTTCGGTGCCGGGCTGCCTGGAGTGGATAATCCGGCGCAACGTCTCTTCGAGAAAGAGATCGTCGCGCAAGACCGGCGCCTGTAGACCGCTGCTTTCCGCGCGTAACTGCGAGGACAACTGATAAAAAGTCATCAACCGGAGATTTATCAACGAAAGATTGCGCTCGCGGGCCAATAAGATTTTGAGACGACGGCGCAGAGCGTCGGACGGCGTCAAAATCAGCAGAGGGCGAAGGGCGTCATCTTGCTTGTATTTCAAAACCTCTTCAACTAGGGAGTCTTCAAGGTGCGGCTGGAACGGCCCCAAAATGGTTTGCATAATCCTGCACGGCTAATATGGAGTATGGAGCGGGGGATGACAAGCAGCAAAACGCCAACAACCAGTCTGCTAGATTTTTCAGTCTGAAGCCATCCGACAGAGGGGACTTCCTACGGGCGTTAAGTTGCAAAAAAAAAAGCAAAGAACTAAACAGGATCGAAGCATGCGATTTTTGATAAAGCTGCATTTCGTTTGCGCCTTTTTTCTCCTTTGTAACACGGTTTCGGGACCGTCGTTAGTTCTGGCCGAACGCGCCGGTAAGGTTGGTCTGGTCGTATCTGACAGCCCATTGGCGACGAAAGCGGGAATGGAGATGCTCGGCCGCGGCGGCAACGCGGTCGATGCCGCCATTGCCACCGCGTTCGCGCTTGCAGTGGTGGATCAAGCTTCATCGGGAATTGGCGGCGGCGGCTTCATGGTCATCTACGATGCCAGCGACCGCCGGGCGCATGCGCTGGACTTCCGCGAAACCGCGCCTCAAGGCGCGCGCAAGGAGCTCTACACAAAGGACGGCAAGCCGACCCCCTCGCTCAGTATCACCGGCGCATTGGCTGTAGCGGTCCCCGGCCAGGTCGCGGGATTGACTCAGGGCCATCGGCGCTTCGGCACCATGCCATTGCAGGTTTTGATGGCGCCCGCTATCAGGCTTGCCCTCGAAGGATTTACACTGGATCCGACGCTGCGCTACGCCATCGAGCGCCAGCAAGCATCGATAAGAAAATTCCCGGAGCTGGGCCGGATTTACATGCCCAAAGACGAAGTGCCTGCCGAAGGCGAGTTGATACGTCAAACCGAGTTGGGCGGCGTTTTGAAAGCCATTGCGTCCCAAGGCGCCGATGTTTTTTATCGTGGCTGGATTGCAGAGGCGATTGTCGGAGCATTACAAAAAGAAGGCGGCGTTTTGACCCTCGACGATCTCAGGAATTACAGGGCGGTGTGGCGCCAGCCTCTGGTCGGCCACTATCGGCGGCGCACCGTGATCACTATGCCGCCGCCGAGCTCAGGCGGCGTCGCGCTTCTGCAGATGCTCAACGCGCTCGAAGGTCACCCGCTGAGCTCGTTGCCGGCGCATTCCGCAACCTATTTTCATCTTCTGGCAGAGGCGATGAAGCACGCCTTCGCCGACCGGGCGCAGTATCTGGGCGACCCGGATTTTGTCAAGGCGCCCATTTCAACCCTCATATCCAAAGACTACGGCGCGTGGATTCGCGCTCGCATCTCTGCGGCCAAGACCCAGCCGCCCAAATTTTACGGGCTCGTCAACTTCAAAGCCGAGCAGGGCGGCACGACGCATTTCAGCGTAATAGATCGCTTTGGCAATGCCGTGGCATGCACGCTTTCGGTCAATACACGGTTCGGCTCCAAAATAATGGCGCCGGGGACCGGGATCGTACTCAACAACGAAATGGACGATTTCGCCATTCACCCGACCGGCAATATCTATGGGCTACTCGGCAATGAGGCCAATTCGTTGCAGCCGCGAAAGCGGCCGCTGAGCAGCATGTCGCCGACCATTGTTTTACAGGGCGAACGCCCCGAGATTATCGTCGGCGCGGCGGGCGGTCCGCGCATCATCACGTCGACCCTGCAGACGATTCTCAATGTGCTCGATCATCGTATGCCGGTCGACAAGGCTGTGGAGGCGCCGCGGATTCATCATCAGTGGATGCCGGATAGCTTGAACGTAGAGAGCAGTATTGCGGCTGAAACAAAAAAATCACTGGAACGGCGCGGCCATGTTGTGAGGGACAGGAGCGTATTGGGTGTCGTGCAGGCGATTACAGCGGGGAACGAGGGAGTAAATGGCGCCGCCGATCCGAGGAAAGAAGAAAGAGCCCGTTCGGAGTGACGCTTGTGAGACGCCAACTGGGCGTTACAGGAACCTAATACTGATGAGGCTCGGCTTCGGCTGGGCATCGACGTGAAGCCATATACTCCAAGGCTTCACGTCGCCGGCTCGATTATCGGTTTGCTAAGCGCCGCAAGTATTGTCTAGGTTCGGCGGATGAGCAGGCCGAGCAGCAGACCCACGCCGGCAGCAATGGCCACTGCGTTCCACGGATTTTCCCGAACATAGTCATCGGCTATGTCGGCGCCTTCTCTCGCTCTGTCAAAAACGACCTTCTCGGCATCCGCGAGCGCCTTTTTGCCCTCGACTAGGCTTTGCTCGATTTTTTGCCGCGCTACCGCGACCTTTTCACCGGCCTGGCTGGTGGTGGCTCTCAACAACTCTTCGGCATCGCCGACGAGAGTTTTAAGATCGTTGATGAGCTTGTCCTTTGAAGTTTCGCCGTCCATTTAGACCTCCTGATTTATGTCCGCGATTGTTCGATCATGATAAACAGCGATCCGCGGGTATTCAAGGTGCCCGGCGAAACATTTCCGAAGCGGCGTGCAGCCCGGCTCTTGGCATGAGAACGCGTCGGCGCGTGTATCGACCTGCAACCGGATGAGGAGAAACCGCCGGTAACCTCATTCGCCGCGCCGCAAACATGGCGCGCACATCTTCGAGATTGTCGCCCGCGCCTGGTGACGGCTGACCGATGCTCCGAGGCCGCTTAGATATTAAACGGATTTTTCAGCAGGATAGTTTGCTCACGGCCCGGCCCGACGGAAACCAGGATAATCTCTGTTTCCACCACCTGCTCGATACGTTTGACGTATCGCTGAGCGGCGGCGGGCAATTCGGAAAACTTTCTCACGCCGGTAAGCGCTTCACTCCAGCCCGGCATTTCTTCGAGAACCGGCTCGGCTTTTTCCAAGACCTTGCAACTCGCAGGAAACTCTTCATAGATCCGACCCCCATAACGGTAGGCGGTGCAAATAGGAATCTTCGCAAAGCCGGTGAGCACATCGAGTTTGGTCAGTGCGATGCCGGTGATGCCGTTGACGCGCACGGCATGGCGCACGCCAACGCCGTCAAACCAGCCGCAACGCCGGGCGCGGCCGGTGGTGGCGCCGAACTCAACCCCTTCCCGTTTGAGTGTTTCTCCTTCAGGTCCGAAAAGCTCGGTGATAAATGGGCCGCTGCCGACCCGAGTGGTATAGGCTTTAGAAATGCCGATGACCTGGTGGATATGTTGCGGGCCGACGCCGGCTCCGCTGCAAGCACCGCCCGTGCAGGTGTTTGAGGAAGTCACATACGGATAGGTGCCGTGATCGACATCGAGCAAAGTCCCCTGCGCGCCTTCAAACATCACTTTTTTGCCGGAACGAATCGCCTGATCGAGTAATAAGCTGGTATTGGCGATGTGAGTTTTCAGCCGCTCGCGATAGACTGCATAGCTGTCATGAATCTGGTCGAAATCGAGGGTCTTCTCGTTAAGAATCGCCTTGAGATAGATATTTTTTTCCTCAATGTTGTGGCGCAGCTTTTCACGGAAAGTGTCCTCTTCAAGCAGATCGATAAAGCGAATGCCGACACGCGCGATTTTATCCTCGTACGCGGGGCCGATGCCGCGGCCGGTGGTGCCGATTTTCCCCTTGCCTCTTAACCGCTCGCGCGCCAAGTCGATGGCTTTGTGGTAAGGCATGATCAAATGCGCTTCTTCGCTGATGCGCAGCAAAGAGTCGTCGAGCAGATGACCTTGCGCTTTGAGCGAGTCGATTTCCTCGATGAGAATCTCCGGATCGACGACCACGCCGTTGCCTATCACGCACAGTTTGTCCGGGTGCAGGGCCCCCGAAGGAACGAGATGGAGTACGGTTTTGGTGCCGTTGACCACCAGCGTATGGCCGGCGTTGTTGCCGCCTTGAAAACGAACGATGATGTCGGCGTCGTAGGTAAACAGATCGACGATCTTGCCTTTACCTTCGTCGCCCCACTGGGCTCCGATGATCGCTACATTGGACATTGCGTCAGGCAACAGGGACCAGGCAACCGTAAGGAGCTAGTTTCAAACCTACCCCCGACGAAGTGCACGGCCCTTATGTCCTCTCCTTATAATTTCACCAACTCGGCTGAGACGGTTTGCGGCAATGTGCGCAGCTCCTGCATCATTTCTTTGGGAATCCGATCGTCAACATGAATAAAAGATATGGCATTGCCGCCTTTTTCTCCACGTCCCAGCTCCATACCGGCGATGTTGATGCCATTTTTCCCCAAGATGGTGCCGACATTGCCGACGACCCCCGGCACGTCCTTGTTGCGCAAGATCAGGATAAAACCCTGAGGCGCCGCTTCCAAATAGAAGTTATCGACTCTGACGATGCGCGGGTGCTTGTCGCCGAAAATAGCTCCCTCGACTTCCACTTCCCGGTCACTCAGGATGATCTTGACGATAATGGAGCTGGAAAAATCGCCGGCCTTGCTGCTTTTGG
>CAYZXN010000026.1:0-6453 GCA_964482425.1 uncultured Syntrophobacteraceae bacterium
CGATATGCATCAGTCGATAAAACGCACGAGGGACGCCAAAAGGGAAGACCTGAGAGCGAGAGAGCGGGCACAAATCAGGCTTAGTTGCGGTATTCAGAACTGTTTCTGAAATCATCCGTCGAACACTCCGAAGCGCCCGCAACTCAGCTAAGCCGGGGAAGTTGAGTAACGATCTCGCGGAGTCAAACCCGTGCGAATAGATGTGCCAGCGGGCTTTTTATGATGCCCGTCCGGCAACAATTGGCGGATTTCGTTTGCTATGGATCGCCACAAGCATTAAAGTCTTGGCATGAAAACCAATATGGAAGAACGACAGAGGTACCGAATCAAAGATTCTCACAGAAACCAGGCCTTTGTCGGCGTGCTGAAGAAAGACCCGAACACCTATTCATGGACCTGGAGCGGTTATATCGACTTCGAAGACGGCCATGAGTTTACCTTTGCTAGCCAGCGTAGCTTTGCAACTCCTGACGAAGCTGAAGAATATATGCGCCAATTCGCCCGGGCTCGTATCGACAGCAGATTAAGAGGTACGCAGCAGTTTTAGTTTAGCTCGCGCGCTGGCCGAATGCCGCTACAACGCAGATCCACGGATGTCCTTCGACCCGATCACTCCTAGTTTTTTCACGCCCGTTCTTCAAGGCGTCTCCGTTTCGATCCACACCTCCACGTTGTAATCCGGTGCGCCGGAGACCGGGTCCGTACGGCGCGGGATCAAAACGTTGGCCTCCGGCCAATAAGCCTGTAATGTCCCATCCTTAACAGGTGCTAACTGAACAATTCCCTTCATCTTGCCGGTGTCCGAGCGGACGGTCACTTCCGCGCCGTCTTCCAGTTCAAGCCTGTTCGCATCTTCAGGCGAAATAAAAATAACCTGTCGAGAGTCCGAACCCATCAACCGGTCGGCGGCGCCGAAAGTCATGCTGTTGAACTGTTTACCGCGCCGGGTCGCGAGATACAATTTCCCGGCGGGCGCGCGCCGGTCCGGTGGTTCCATCGCAGTGAAGAGGGCGCGTCCGTCAGGCATGCCGTTGAACCCGTCTTTGAAAAGAAACGGGCCGCCCCACTGGAGATGATCGCCTTCTTTAGTGAGTTTTTCGATGCCGTGATACATAGGCATCACCCGCGCCATTTCTTCGCGGATGCTCTGCGTGTCTTCAAATGGAAAGAGCAGATCGCCGTTGGGCATGGCCTTGCGTCCGATCAGCGCCGGTATTTCCCACTCCGGCCGCGTTTCGCCGATGCGGTGCCCGGGAATCTCCGGTGTAAAGCGGATTCGCCTTTCGGTGCTGGTCGATGTGCCGCCGCCGCGTTGCTCATAACGAGTTTGGCCAGGCAAGAGCAGCACCGCCTCTGGAGCGTCGAGCAACATGGAACTGTTAAGAACGATGTCCTGATGGATACGCACCGCAACACGCTGGAGCGCGTTGGTAACAAAATTACGGTCCGGCATGGTCTCCAATAAATTCCCGCCGATACAGTATAAAAACTTTAGCTCCTCTCGATGTGCCGCTTCGATCATGTGCGGCAGTTTGAGGCCCGGTCTCGACGGAATGGGATGCTTCCAGAGGTTGGAAAACCGGCGCGCGTTGGCGTCGTCAACGGCGAATCCACCGGGAAACTTGTCCGGCTCCGAGCCGCATTCGCCGCCGCCCTGAACGCCGCTGTGGCCGCGTAGCGGCATGATGCCGCATTTCTCCCGTCCCAGCATGCCGCGGGCCAGCGCCAGATTGACGATGGCTTTTACATTGTTCACCCCGAACTCATGCTGGGTCAGTCCCACGCTGTAGACGAATACCGCAGACCGAACCGTGCCGTACATTTGCGCGAAGTCGATCATCTGATTGCGCGTAATTCCGGAGCGTTGCTCGAGTATGTCCCAGGACTGCTGCTTTATGGAGGCCTCAAGCTCTGCGAAGCCGGCGGTGCGGTTGTCAATGAACCGATGATCCACCTGGTCGGCGGCGAAAAGAGCCTTCAGGACGCCATTGATAAAGGCGATGTCGCCGCCCACGCGCACCTGGTAAAAGTCGTCCATGAGCTTGGTGCCGAAGAGCGCGCTCGATGCCACAGAAGGCACCCAATATCGCTCCAAACCGTACTCGCGCATGGGGTTAATGACGACGATGCGCGTGCCCTTTTGCTTCGCAAAGTGCAGGTATTTGGTTGTCACGGGTTGATTATTTGCCAAGTCCGAGCCGAAGATCACGAGCATGTCGGTTCCTATAAAATCCGACAGCGAACAGGTAGGCGCGCCGACTCCCAAAGTGGCCTTCAAGCCCGACACGCTGGCCGCGTGACACAGGCGCGAGCAGAGATCGACATTGTTCGAGCCGAGGACCCGCGCCAGTTTTTGAAAAACGTAATAAACTTCGTTGGTCAGCCCGCGCGCAGTGGCAAAGAACGCCATCTGATGCGGGGGCGCATTGCGAATGGATCGGGTGATCAGGTTCAACGCCGCGTCCCAGGTGATTCTGGCAAACCCTTCGTCAGCCTTGCGACGGAGCATCGGATAGGGCAGGCGGCCCAGCGAGCGCAGCTTTTCCTGGCTGAGTTGGCGCAGGTAGTCGACGTCGCTCATAAGCGTCATATCGAGCGCGCTCATAGTATTCAACTTGAGCAGTTTCAAACGCGTCATGCACAGATGAACGCCGTCGTGAACATTATCCTTGAGGCCGTACGGACCGAGGGAACAGCCGTCGCACACGCCGCGTTTCAAGATTTCCCAGGCATAAGGCAATTCGGTTTTGTTTTCCCACAGCACGCCGAGCATCTCGCGGTAATGGCGCGGCTTGGTTTGGCCGACCAGGCCGAAGGGAACCAGGCGGGAAAGGCGAGTGTTGTTGGATTTTAGATGAGCCATGGATCCACTGTTTTGGCGGTCTATCTTTGGCGTAATTCGTCGAGAACGGCAAAGAATTTTTCCGGCTCGCTATTCGAAAGCGCCGTCTTATAGAGCGCATAGCGCTCGTAGGATGCCCAGCCCAGCCATTCACGAAGAGTGATTGTAGGAACGTAACCGTTAACTTTCTGGCTAACTACGGTGGGAACTTCATGTGAAACTTCCCATGTTGACGGATCGACCGCGGTCAGCGTTTGCACCGGGGCGCCGCGGTACCGCCGGCACAGAAAGTTCAAATAATCTTTGAAAGCTTGTTTCTCATCGTCGTGGCTTACCGGCAGGTGGCAAACGACCGTTCGTTCCTCGATGCTAAAGGCGAGCCAATCGTTTAACGAAAGCTTTACGCCGATCACGTCCAATTTCATTCGCACGTGCAGTGGAAGGCGTTCCAAAGCCGCGTCGGATTCTGTTTCGTAACGGAATTTGTAAAACATTTTGCCTGAAGAGGTTGCCTTTTGGCTGCGCAAAAAGATATTTTCCTCTTCATACGCGGAAGTCAAATGGATGATGGATGTATTACATTACGCTTGGAGCTCTGCGAAAGCGCAGTAACACGGCGAGTCCTCCGAGATTTCGTTGCCTCAAGCAGCCGTTAAAAGTGGATGAATTATGCAAACAGGACAACCTCAATCGAACAATCCGCCCCCGCCCATTGAACCCACCGGCTTCTTTACCGGCATCAAGATTGTGCCGATCGTTATGGGCATCGTGGTCGACGTGGTCGCAACCATCGTCATGTCTACTTTTTATTATTTTATCTTTGTGGCCAAAGAATTCACGGAAAAATCGCTATCCGAAGAAGGGCTGGCCGAGTACTGGAGCTCCAGTGAGGGTGTGATGGTGAGCCTTGTTCTCGGTACCCTTGGCACGGTCATCGGCGGTTTCTTCGCAGCGCGACGGGCGGGCTTATTAGAAATCAAGCACGGAGCTTTGGTCGGTGTGGGATCCATCGCTCTCGGAATTATTTTACAATCAGGCGGCGAAGAAAGTATGCCTCTCAATGAATGGCAGATGATGATTGCCTATGCGGCGGCCATTCCGGCGGGCGCCCTTGGCGGCGCTCTGGCGGAGATGTTGCGGGGCGCGACGATCAACCCGGCGTCCGGCGGCAGTTGGAAAAATCGCTGACGACAATGGCGGCCTTCATCTATCGCCGCGCTACGCCGCAAGACTACCAAGCGATTCTTCGACTGCAGTCCGCGAATTACGTCGGCAACCTGTCGGAAGAGGAGCGCAAGGAAGGGTTTCTTTCGGCTCAATTTACCGTCAACCAACTCGATGCTATGTCGGCGGATCTCGGCATAGCCATCGCTGCCGTCGGTGACGATATCGTCGGATGTTTGTGCGCTTTCAGGCGTGAATTCGAGCACGGCTCTCCGGTAGTCGCGCAGATGCTCGAATCATACGAGCGCGCCCGCCTGGAAGGCAAGCCATTGATTGAGTTCAACAGCTATGTCTACGGTCCTGTCTGCATAGCCCGCCCGTACCGGCGCCGCGGCCTGCTGCGCGGTCTTTACGAGTTTCAGAAGAAGGACCTGGCGGGTCGATTCGATGTGGGCGTGGCATTGGTCGCGCGCAGCAATGTGCACTCGCTGCAGGCGCATGTTGCCGGACTCGGAATGATCGAAGCGGGCGAATTCGAATTCAACGGCAACGATTATGCGATTCTTGCGTTCCGCATGCCGTAATTTTGGCAATAATCGCGCCTCGAAGCGCCGGCTTCTTGCGGATTGCCCATGGCTCTCATAGAATCGCCTGTGTCGCCGCGCGCTTTGGGCCGCATAGCACAAGATCGAAAGGAGATGGGAAATGGACGCAGATGCCAAAAAGACCGCATTGAGAATGATTCCGTACGGACTGTATGTTTTGACCGCAGAAGGCAAGGACGGCAAGATCGCCGCATCGACCGTCAATTGGGTCACCCAGACCGCTTTCCAACCGCCGCTGGTGGTGGTCGGCGTCAAGGCCGATTCGAGCGCTCATGCAATCATAAAGGACTCGAAAACCTTCGCCTTGAACATTCTAGGCAAGGATCAGAAAGGCCAGGCATTCACTTTTTTCAAAGCGCTCGAACGCGAAGGCAACAGCATCGGCGGCGAGCCGTTTCGCAAGGGCAGTTTAGGCGCGCCGATCCTGGAGAAGGCGCCGGCGTTTGTCGAATGCCAACTGGTGGACACCATAGAAAAGGGCGACCATTCGATCTTTATCGGCGAGGTCAAGGATGCCGGCGTTGCCGTGCAACCCGAGGGGCGCCCGGATGATGCGACCCTGGCGTTGCGGGATCTCGGAGACAAAGTTTTTTACGGCGGCTAGACGGTTCACTGAAGGGGCGCCTCAGCGACTCATCGGGCCGCTCGCCCCCTGATGGAGCTGCAGTCGGAAGACCTGTTTTCCGCGCCAAGAGCGCCAAGAACACAGAGGAAAAATCTCGGTGGCTTGGCGCCCGTTGCGATCTTTGCGCGGAAATGATGATTTTATCCGGCTTTGGAAACAGTCGACCCATAGCAAAAAGGAGATACATTGTGGCTAAGATTCGACACATTGCTTATCGGGCTGCGGACGTGGACGCCATGGCGAAGTTCTTCGTGGACGCTATGGGCATGACTATCAAACAGAAGCGCAAAAACACTGCCGTCGATCTTACCGACGGCACGACCAATATTACGGTGCTGCCTCTGACTGCCGGTAGAGCCGGTGAACCGGGCCGCGCCGGCATCGATCACATCGGTTTCACGGTGGAGAGTGAAGAGGAAGCCGCTCGAATGTTGGAAGCGGCCGGCGCGCACCCAATCGGACGCATCGAGCTAGGCAGCCAGGTCCACTACGAGGTCAAGTATCAAGGCCCTGAAGGCATCGTCGTCGACGTGGGGCACTGGCTCGGAACCGAGCCGGTAACGAAATGATCATGACACCGCCTGCGGTGTCATCGTTCCATAGTTCACAGTTCAAAGGTTCAACGACAGATGACAGAGTTCATCAGTGGCCGCGTTGGTTCCATTATGAACCTGTACGCAGCGAGCTTATGTGGCCGGCGGGAACGACGAAAAAAAGCACGGCGTTGTGACGTTGAACTGTTGAACCAATCGTTGCTACCGAATCATCAGTCTTTCCGCTTTACCTGAATAGTTGATAAACACGGTTTTCAGCTCGGTAAAAAAGTTCAATCCTTCTTCGGCCATCTCACGTTCGCCGACGCCGGTTGATTTGGTGCCGCCGAAGGGGAGTTGAGCCTCGCCGCCGATGGTCGGTTCATTGACGTGCACCATGCCGGTTTCGACCTCCTCGACGAAGTTCATGATCGTATCGATGTTCTCCGTGAAGATCGATGTCGTCAGGCCGTATTCCACGCCGTTGGCGAAAGCTAGCGCCTCTTTGAGATTCTTGGCCGTTGACACGGACAGCACCGGTCCGAACACCTCTTCTTTGAACAGGCGCATGCCCGGCGCGACGTTATCGAAAATCGTCGGCTCGACGAAGTAGCCCTTGGCGAGATGCTCCGGCTGCTTGCCACCGAGGAGCAGACGGGCGCCTTCCTCCTGGCCGATCTTGAT
>CAYZXN010000027.1:0-5820 GCA_964482425.1 uncultured Syntrophobacteraceae bacterium
TCAAACACAAGCCAATTTCACTTCCGGCGGAGTAACGGAGTACCCGCAATGAACACGTTGTTTACTTGGTTCCGACCGCGACGAGCATCTCACCGGGCAAGTCGACGCCACCCTCTCCGGCAAAGCGGCTCATCTGCTCCTCGATTTGCAAGCAGGCCTGTTCACGCTTGTCTTCAGACAGATTGCTCATAGGCTCGCGTAGAAAGGTCACGCCGCGCAGGCTTTGGATCAACTCGGCTACAGACGAAAAATGACGCCGGGTACTTACTGCATGGACTGCGATATTGAGCAATCCACCTTCTCTGAATGTATCTTCAAGGACACGGGGTTCGCCGAGCGCGAATATCGACGATACGCTGCTACCCAGGCGGCGAGCGACCGTTAGCGGAATTCCCTGATACGGGTTTTTTCCCGCCGTTGAGAAAACCAGCACGGACATTTTCGCGCCTGACTTCATCACCTTGCGTATCCCTCGAATAGCTCGAGACGGATCAGAGAAAAACATCAAGGCTGTGCGGCATATGACTGCGTCGAATGAGTTCGATTCGAGGTGGACATCCTCGGCGTCCATGACGCGCGTTTCGACATTCGACAGGCCGGCCCTGCAGGCCGCTTCGGCACAGGTGGTCAGCATGCTTTCAGAAATGTCGGTAGCCAAAACGTAGCCATGCGGGCCCACCCGCTGAGCCGCCAACAGCGTCTGTCCGCCCGTGCCAGCAGCTATATCGAGGATTCGCGTTCCGGTTTTAACCTGAGCGAGGTCAAGCATCCATTCCGTCGCTTCGTGATAGATTTCATTCCGCCGTACTTGATTGCGGCTCCACCGTTCGGCAACCTCGGCGGATGCCCATCCTGTAATCGGTTCGATAGAGTAGCGGGAATTCTGAGGCATCATCTTTCTCTCCTAACTGGTTCACGTCCTCCTCCCGAGGCACGCTCGTTCGATCCCTTGAACTCCGCGGGTTTGAGAGGGCTCGTGTTTACATGCAGCTGAAACACATCCGGTCTTGAGTAATGTCCGGCGACATCCAGGCTGCGCCGTGCAATGCCAACGCGCTCGCAGTCAATGTCCGCATAGAGAATTCCCAATTCACGCCGCATTGGCCCGGCAGCGATCCTTCCTCCAGGCTCGACGACTACGGAGTCTCCGTCGTTAACCCATTCTTCGGGATCGCGATAGAGGTCCAACTTGCCTAGAACGGCGTCCGGTATATCGCGGGCTCGAAAAGCCATGCCGTTCCCCACGACCCAACACCCGCCCTCGCGAGCAATGTGCTGTAAAGTGCCGACCCATCTGTCACCGCTGTCATAAGTCGGTGCGATGTAGATCTCGACGCCGGAGGCGTAAAGTGCGAAGCGGGCCAGCGGCATGTAGTTTTCCCAGCATATGAGCGAACCGATACGGCCGCATGGCGTATCGATGACCCTCAGGCCTGACGCGTCGCCGAATCCCCATACCATGCGCTCCGGATTCGTCGGCATCAGTTTCCGATGCCGGTTGAGCACACTCCCGTCCAGTCCGATAGCGACGACCGTGTTGTAAATGGTTCCTCGGCTGAACTCTGAGTCCCGTTCATTGATGCCGCAGACGACAACGACCTGGTGCTCCTTTGCCGCCTTGCGTAGCGGCACGAGATCATCGCCTTCGAGATTGACGGCATTTGTGAGCAGTTGCGAATGAAGCTCTTCCGCGAGCGCCTTGTCTCCGCTGGGCCGCAGCCTCCATATCCAGCCCGGATAGCCCGGGATGAACGCCTCGGGAAAGACTATCAACTGGGCGCCATTGGCGGCGGCCTCTCGAACCGAAGCCTCGGCCTCGTTGATCGTCTTCGAACGATTCAGCAGCGTCGGGGGGCTTTGAATGACGGCAATACGCATCGTCTACTTCCTTTGCTCCTCGTGGAGCCACTTAGTTATAGTAAAGTCTCCTTCAGTTTCCGTTCGTTTCGCCACGGTTAACGGCTCTTGATTTGTAGATCCTGTGAGAGAACAATAGTGATGTCCTCAGCGCGCGTCCAGCACAAGTCCTAAGAGTAGGCTCAGATTTCTCTAAAATTTTCCTCAGAGCGGGAAATGATGGAGATAAAGCAAATTGTATTTGCCCCGTTTCGCTTAGACCTCGCGGACGAGCGCCTGTTCCGAGGCAAAGAAGTGTCTCGCCTGCATCCCAAGGCCTTTGCCGTGCTGCGGTGTTTAACTGAGAGCGCGGGTGGTCTCGTTACCAAACACACATTAATGGAGACGGTATGGCCGGGGCTGCATGTGACCGACGCCGTCTTGACCGAGTCTATTCGCGAGCTACGTAAAGCTTTAGGAGATAATCCGAAGAAACCGCAATTCATCGAGACGGTACATCGGCGTGGATACCGTTTCATCGCACCGGTCAACACGATCTCTCAGCCGGCCCAAGGCGAGAGTGGATCGCACTCGGTTTCCTTGACAGCAGCGGATGAAAGCCCAAGCGTTGCAAAATTCGTTCAGGGCACCTCGACGATCGGCGCGTTGCCGCTCGTCGGGCGAGAGTGCGAGCTTTCTTTTCTGGCGGAGCGGCTGGAGTCGGCGATTCAGGGCAACGGCAGCGTCGTCTTCATTACGGGCCCGGCGGGTATCGGTAAGACGCGTCTGGCTGTGGAGGTTCGGCGCGATACTCAACGAAAGGGATGCCGGTGGCTAGGAGGGAAATATGAAAAGGCCGTCAGCCAACCTTATAAGGCCTGGGCGGAGATCATAAGAAATTGCTTCTACCAACACGAGAATTCACGGCGCTTGGTGGATCGTTATGCTGCCAATTTGGCCAAGATTGTCCCGGAGATAGAGACGCCGGCGAATGCTGCCACGACAGCCCGGGGAGATCCCGAGGCTGAACGGAATCGTCTGTTCGATGACCTAATAGAGTTCTTGATTCAAGCCTCCCGTGAAGCGCCGCTTGTGCTGTTCCTTGATGACCTTCAGTGGGCGCCGTCGGTCGAGCCGCTGCGCCATCTGTCGGAACAGATCGGCAACCAGCCGATCCTCACCCTGGCAGCCTACCGTGATAGCGAGCTGCGGGAAAATCCGAGTCTGTGGCGCACGGTGCTGGAAATGAATCGGCAGCGGCTTTTTTTCCCCTTGCCCCTGAAGCCGCTCGATCAAAAAGGAGTGGCAGAATTGCTGTCGCAGCGGGTCGAGGGAATGACGGATTTCCGACTCTCAGAGCTGCTCTACTGGAAGACCCAGGGTAATCCGTTCTTCTTAGAAGAGCTGATTAGCCTTTTGCAGCGGCGTGACGTCCTCGTCCAAACCAAAACGGGTTGGCGGCTCAGAGACAACGCCTCGCTGGAAATTCCCGACTCGGTAAAGGCGCTCGTCACCGAGCACCTGGAGCGGCTGGGCAAGGAGGCGGAAGAGCTATTACGGATGGCAGCGGTGATCGGGCGGGAGTTTCCTTCATGTCTTTTAAGGGAAGTGATGGGTTGGGAGGAAGAGAGAATCGTTACAATCCTCGATCGGTGCGAGACGGCCCGTCTTGTCATTTCACGGCAGATGCAAGCGGAAGAGATCTATTATTTCACCCACGACCTCTTGCAGGAGAGCCTTTACGACGGAATCGGTCGTGCTCAACGGCGGCGGCAGCATCTAAGGATCGGTCAGGCCATCGAAGAGCTTTACGCGGGAAGATTGGAAGACCGATACGATGCGCTCGCGCATCATTTTTGCGCCGGGAACAATCTCACGAAAGCAGTCGAATACTGCGCGCTGGCTGCCCGTGCCGCGGCCGGCGTTTATGCGCATGACAAGGCGATTGTCTACTTCGAGCAGGCTCTCTCGGCGCTTGCTCAACTCCCTAAGAGTGAAGAGAGGCTCAAGAAAGCCATCGACATTCGAGTCGAGCTTGGCTCGACATTGAGCACTGCTAGAGGTTATGCCGCTCCCGAGGTGAAAGAGAACTACGCGCGAGCGCACGAGTTGTGCGACAAGTTGGGTGAAACGCCGCAACTCTTCCCGGTATTGTGGGGGCTCTCCCTCAGCCACCGGGGCCGGGGGGCCCTGCAAGAATCTAGGCAACTCGGCGAGCAGCTCCTCTTTTTGGCCGGGCGCGCACAGGACCCCGAGCTTCTCTTGGAAGCACACCATACGTTGTGGGCAACTTTATTCAATCTCGGCCAGTTTGTTTCTGCTCGGGGGCATCTCGAACAAGGCGACTTGCTGTATGCGCCTCAGCGGCACAGACACCACGCATTTCTCTATGGCGGCCATGACCCCGGGGTATGCTGCCGACAGCATGCGGCCAGGGCTCTATTATTGCTTGGCCATCCGGATCAAGCCCTGCGAAAGAGCGAAGACGCAGTGGCCTTGGCCCGAGAGCTAACTCACCCATTTAGTTTGGGGCACGCGCTATTCTCAGCCGCTTGGGTGTGTCTACACCGCGGCGACTGGCAGACTGCTCAGGAGCGGGCCGAGGACATAATACGACTCGGAACTGACGAGAAGCTTCCACGTTGGGTGGCGCGCGGAACAATCCTGCGCGGTCGGCTGCTCGCAGAGCAGCGACAGGAAGACGGCATCGCGCTGATGCGCGGGGGCCTGAGCGCTTTGGTCAGGGAGCCGCTGCAGCGGGATTATTTTACCGCATTGCTGGCCGAGGCGTATCAGAAAGTTGGGCGAGTCGAGGAAGGGCTGAGCGAGATCGGGAGAGCGCTGGTGAGAGTGAAAGAAACCGGGTTTTTCTACTATGAAGCCGAGCTGCAGCGAATCAAGGGCGACTTGCTGTTGGAACAAGCTGGTTCTGACGGCGAACAGTTTGAAACTTGCTTTCAACGCGCGATCGCGATTGCCCGTCGCCAGGGCGCGAAGGCGCTGGAACTTCGGGCGGCGACGAGCTTGGGGCGGCTCTTGCTTGCTCAAGGCAAAAGAAACCAGGCAAAAACATTGTTGGCGGAGACCTACGGCTGGTTTACCGAAGGATTTGATACTGCCGACTTAAAAGAGGCGAAGGTATTGCTAGAAGAACTCTCGTGAAATTGACACAGTTTTTTTTGCCCTTGACAACCGGGTGCCTCATACGTGATTAGGCGGTGTGATCTAATCATCTTCTACCTTTTGCCGTATTTTTCTTGTATGAAGTTCTTCCATTCGGTCGTATAGAGCTTCTCCACATCGTCCTTCGATTTCCACAGATAGACGCCGCCGACCGTTCCGCCGTCTTCGGAAAGAAGATAGTATTTGCGAATGAGTCCCGGCGCCGCTTGATGTTTAGGTGCGGTGCTCATAAATACTTCTTTGGCTTTGTCTCGGCTCATAGGTGCGGGTATCTTGAATTGAACGAAGGCTGTCACCATAGCTCCTCCATTTTAAGTTAGACCGATCGGCCGAATCATGTTGCCCGGCTGATCGCAAACGGTATTCCTGTCTTCTCTGCGATCTCCAGCAAATCGTCCACCACCGGCTTTACTAACGGGATACCTTCTTTGCTGCGAATTGCCTCGGCTTCTCTATCGGGATCGCCGCAGGGACGAATTCAAAAAACAGATCGATGAATGGATCCGCGTCTTCGCAACACCAAACCCGCGCCCGGCACCAACGGCCCGCTCATCACCGCCGATGAAGTTGTCGATCTCGATGGCGCCGAAGAACTGGCCGATGCCTTTCCCGACCTACGCTCGGGAATGGTGGCACCGTCAACCCATTGGTAATGGCGTCAGCTGGCTCGGGATTTTAACCATCAGGGACACGACTGAGGCGATAGCAGAAAACCGTAAAGTTGGCATATTCGGACTTATGGGCAAACCTGAATTCAACATAGCCGACCTCAGTCCTGAAGAACGTTTGCGTCTGATCGAG
>CAYZXN010000028.1:0-25494 GCA_964482425.1 uncultured Syntrophobacteraceae bacterium
TTTGGCTGACGAGGAATTGTACATTGGCGGTCATGCCGGGCTTGAGCAGCAACTCTTTGTTATCGATGCGCACGACCGCAACGTAAGTGACGACGTTTTGCACGATCACCGGTGAGTTGCGCACCTGGTGAACGCGACCCCTGAAGCGCCGCGCCGGAAAGGCATCCACCGTAAAGACGACCTCTTGCCGTTCTTTGACGTTGCCGACGTCCGCTTCATCGACATTGGTGTGAACCTCCATCTTGGCAAGCTCATTGGCGATGGTAAACAGCGTTGGAGCTTGCAAAGAAGCCGCCACCGTCTGTCCGACATCGACGTTTCTCGAGATGACGATACCGTCGACCGGCGAGCGGATGACGGTGTTGTTGAGATCCACCGTCGCCTGTTTCAGGGCCGCTTGAGCCTGGGCAGTCTGCGCCTGGTTGACCTCCAGCTGTGCCACAGCGGCATCGTAAGCCGTTTGGGCGGCATCGAGATCGCTCTGCGCCATCAGATCGCGTTTTCTCAATTCGCGGTTGCGCTCCAACGTCCGTAATGCGTCGACAACACCGACTTTGGCTTTTTCGACATTGGAGCGCGCCGCAAGAAGATTGGCCCTCGCCTGGTCCTCGGCGGCCTTGAACTTGTCCTGATTGAGTTGCGCGACGACCTGCCCGGCTTTTACTTTGGTATTGAAGTCGGCAGACAGTTTCTCGATGGTGCCGGAAACCTGGCTGCCGACTTGCACCGTCACCACCGCCTGCAAGGTGCCCGTCGACGAGACCACCTGTGTGATGTTGCCCCGTTGCGCCGGCGTCGTTACGTACGGCGGCTCCTTGGCGCCGTCACCCAACCGCCAAAAACCGACACCGCCGGCGCCTATGACCAGGGCGGCGGCAAACCAGCCGATGGCTTTTTTGCGAGTCACTAGCCTTCTTTCAAACCGCGGAAAACCTTTGCCGAATAATCGCTGGCATCTCGCTGCGCCATTCGGCGATAAGTCAAGCCGGTGGTGATCTCGGCATTGGGCTCCTGGTCCTCTATTACCTGCTCGAGAGTCACACGAAAACGCGCTACCGCCGGTGTGCCGCTCATTTCAGCCTCGGTCTCCCTGACCGAACCTTTGAGGTAATAATTCATACCCCGATCGCTGATCATCAACGTTACCCTCCCGGTTTTCCTCAGGTTTTCGGCGGTCGAACTGTTCTTCCACAACGCCATATCGAGGTTACGTGCGTTTTTGGCGACTATTTCATAGTACGATAACAACGCCGGGTGTGCCCAACCGGCTTCGTCGACCGTGAAGATGGGGATAATCTTACCTTCGTGGCTTTCTACATCTTGTCCGTTCAAGCGGTTTAACAATACCTCTGGCAGCTCGTTTCCCAGAATTTGCGACATTATGATATTTCCCTCGACCGCGGCCGTTTAATTGGTTAATTCGAGCTCGCGCCGTTTACCGAAACCTTGCTCATTATCGATATAGAAAATCTTTTCGGCCTCAATGCAGTAAAATTTAACCCTAAGAAATGCCTGGTAAAACACTCCGCTGCCGGGAGTCGTAAAAAGCCTGATGACTTCGGGATACTTCCTCGCGTAAACCGCCATGGCTTTGGCTTTTTCGATTACTGAATCGACTAGGAGGCCTTTTCCTTCCAACTGAATGCCCTTGATCTGCCGCCAGTCTTTGTAATCCTCTTGAATGGTAACCGCAACCCGCGGGTTGGCCGCAAGGTTCTGGCAATGCCGCGACTGTGGGACTGAAAAAAAATAAAGCGTTAAGTCATCGCTGGCATAGAATACCGTCGCCGCCCAAGGCACATCAGCGGCGCAAGTAGCCAAGGTCATCGTATTATGAGTCTGGAGGTAATCGAGGATTTGCCGCTTTAGATCGTCAGACATGACATCCCTCGAATCATATGGCAATGAATTTAGCCCACTGGCACGGCCGTTCAGATAACCGTCAAATCGCTCGGCGCACCAATGGCGCGCGCCGAAGCATCCCAAGATCACGCGCGCCGACGCACAACATCGCTACTTTAAGCTCGTAAGTCAGCGCACGCAGAGATTTTACCACGCAATCGGACGACTCCAACGCCGGCGCCAGAAGAGGCTGGCCTAATGCCGCTATGTCGGCGCCGAGAGCGATCGCTTTGGCCACATCCAATCCGGAGCGAATGCCGCCGGAAGCGACCAGTGGCATTTCGGGAAGGACTTCGCGAACTGCAACCAAAGCCTGATCGGTTCGGATACCCCAATCAGAGAAAGCGACATCGACTGGCTGACCGACCTTGGCAGCTCTGGAGGCTTCTACCGCGTACCAGGAGGTGCCGCCTTTGCCGGCAACATCGATCGCCTTTACTCCAGCCTTCGCAAGCCGCAGAGCGACTTCGGCGGAAATGCCGCTGCCGACTTCCTTGGCCATCACCGGGACGTCGAGCTGGCGGCAAACCGCGGCGATCTTTTCAGTCAGTCCGGCGAAGTTACGATTGCCTTCCGGCTGCACCGCTTCCTGCAGCACGTTGAGGTGCAGGATAAGCCCGTCGGCGCCGATCATTTGCACAGCCCTACGGCACTGCTCAATGCCATAGCCGTAATTGAGTTGCACGGCGCCGAGATTTCCTAACAGAAGTATATCAGGCGCCACTTCCCTCACCTTGAAAGAATTGGCGGCCGACGGTTCTTCTATGGCGACCCGCTGCGAGCCTACACCCATCCCCAAACCGATCTCCTGGGCCGCGGCCGCTAAATTGCGGTTGACCTTTTGCGCCAGACTGAAGCCGCCTGTCATTGAAGAAATAAGCAGCGGCGCCTTGAGACGCTTGCCCAAAAAAATCGTCCCAATGTCGATTTCATCGATATCGAGATCGGGTAAAGCGTTATGAACGAAGGTGTACGAATCGAGGCCCGATCCCGCCGGACCCGCGACAGTCTTTGTGTCCAGACACAGTTCGAGATGCTCTTTCTTGCGCTGCTGCGTTTTAGTGAGAGGCGGGTTGACCTGGCGGCGTGGCATGGCTGGGCAGAAACAATTATGGCTGCCTTTTAGCTCTCTGTGGCGCCTTTGCAGCTGCCAGCGGCGTGGGCTTTGCCGCTTCCGGGTGACGGCTCATGCCTTCGTCATCCCAACGCTGGAATAGCTTCACATCGATATCGAACTGGTCCAGAATGCGGGTCACGGTCTGGTTGATGACCTCATCCAACGTCTTCGGACGATGGTAGAATGCCGGCACTGGTGGAAAGATAATCGCCCCCATGCGGCTGAGAGAAACCATCGCTTCAAGGTGGCCCAGATGGAGCGGCGTCTCGCGCACCACCAGAACGAGCTTTTTGCGCTCTTTCAAGACGACGTCGGCGGCGCGCACCAACAGGTCGCCGCCCAGCGAATGGGCGATTCCGCCCATGGACTTCATGGAACACGGAGCGATGACCATGCCTTCAGTGCGAAAAGACCCGCTGGAGATGCTGGCGCCGACATTGTTGACGTCGTGAACGACATCGGCCAGAGCTTCAATGTCTTTGGCCGAGTAGGGAGTCTCCACCTGAATGGTCATTTTACCCGCTTTGCTCAAGACCAGATGGGTTTCGACGTCGGCGAACTTGGAGAGAACTTCCAAAATACGAACGCCGTAAATCGCCCCTGTCGCCCCTGAAATGCCCACTATCAATTTTTTTTTGTTATTCAACCGTCAAACTCCAATACCAGCCGATCGCCGTCTTCCACGCTGAAGGCTTCTTTCAATCGTAAGGGCGCGACGATTTCGATTTTATCCTCCGGGTACCCCGCCACGTCAGGCACGAGAGCGGCTCCCTTGCTGACTTGGTTGCCACCGCTGGGATTGTGTACGCTGAGTAGGTAGAGCCGAGCGTCACAATAACCGCCGTCCACGGAAAACAGCGGTACGCCGGGAAATTCGTTTCGAATCATTCGCCACAGGTGCTGGTCTTTCAAGCTGTCCGGACGCAAGTTAAGGGTCGCCGGATACGGCTTGAACTCAAGGCTTTTCTGCAGCGCCTGCTGGACCCACTCAAGCGCCATAAACGCCGACGCCCGGCCGAGATCGGAAAACACTACCCCTTGAATACTGCGCCGCATGGGCTCTGGACGTTCGCTTGTCAGGACGCCGGCTCAATGTGGCCGGATAGCGATGCGGCTTTGCCGCCACGACGGACTTTAATCACTTCCGCCAAAATCGATAAGGCAATTTCAGCCGGCGTTTCGGTCGCGATGTCCAGACCGATGGGGGCGTATACCCGCTCGATCACTTCTTCAGCGATCTTCTCCTCATCACGGAATCTTTGAAAGCAAGCTTTGATGCGGCGCCGGCTGCCGATCATACCGATGTATTTCGCTTTGCTGTGCAGAATCTCACGCAGGCAGGGTTCGTCATATTTGTGACCGCGGGTAATCAGAACAATATAGCATGACGGGGTGATCGTCATCTCTTTGAGCATCTGCGCCATATCTCCCACTAAAACCTCATCAGCCGCCGGGAATCTTTCGCGGTTGGCGTAGAGGATACGGTCATCGATGACGATCGTGTAAAAGTCGAGAACCTTGGCGATTTGCACCAGCGGCACGGCGATGTGGCCCGCGCCGACCACGATGAGTTTCGGCGGCGCCAGCATGACTTCAAAGAAAACCTGCAACTTACCGGCGCCTTCAACCTCCAGCGCCACGAGCTTTGACTTCTCGTCGCCCAGTATCGCTTGGGACTCATTCGCAATGGCTTGAAGAGCCGACGCATTGCCGATGCTTTCGCTTCGAACCTGGCCGTCGACGAGCAGGCATTTAGCTCCCGCTTGGACGGCCTCACTGTCCTCCCCTTCGACAACCGTCGCGAGAACCGCGGATAGCCCTTGCTCGCTGATCCGCACCAGTTCTTCAGCCAGCGCGCTCATTTTTCCTGCCCCACCTCCGAATCCCGCTCTTTCCACCAGGGATCGACAAAGATGTTCATAATGCCGCCACACACAGCCGGGCTGTCGGACGAAATATCGTCGAGTAAGTCCACCCGCACCATACGAGGTTTGCGCGTGCGAATCACTTCGATGGCTTCGCGTTTGACATCGGCTTCGCCACAGCCGCCACCAATGGTGCCGAGAATTTCACCCCACGCTGTAACCACCATTTTGGCGCCGACTTCGCGGGGCGTCGAGCCTTTTGCCGACACGATGGTCGCCACGGCGACGGT
Organism: uncultured Syntrophobacteraceae bacterium; assembly: GCA_964482425.1. Classification (GTDB taxonomy): domain Bacteria; phylum Desulfobacterota; class Binatia; order UBA9968; family UBA9968; genus WHTF01. Next base: position 5,175 of record CAYZXN010000028.1, read on the forward strand.
TTCACCTTGATCGAGAAATTCTTTGACCTGATGATAAACCGACTCCTTCTTTTTGGCTTCGGAGGCGGGCTCATCGAAACATGTTCCTTGGCCTGACATGGCTATCCTCCTTATTTTTAAGCAACCATCTTCTGCAATGTGCGTCCAAGCGCGACAAGACTGTTGAGATTATGCACGGACAAAAACAAATCTATGTAAGGCAAAGCGGCTTGCATGCCCTTGCACAACGGTTCGTAGTTATCGCTGGCCAGCAAAGGGTTGAGCCAGATCACTTTCTTGCATCGCCGCTTGAGATCCTGCATCTGCCGTTCCAGCAGTGTGACGTCGCCGCGGTCCCAACCATCGCTAATGACGACCACGATGGTTCGCGAGGTCACCATCGATGGGGCGAAATTGCGGTTGAAGGTCTGCAATGAACGGCCGATATTGGTGCCGCCCGACCAGCCCAGGATACTTCCTGAGATCTGCTCCAGCGCATTGCCGATGTCCTTGGTCCGAATCAAATGGGTGATGCGGCTAAGCGAGGTGCTGAAGACAAAGGTCTCGACTCCCCAGAGCTCGTTTTGCAGCCCGTACATGAACTGGATTAGAAAGCGGCTATAGCAATCCATCGAGCCGCTGACGTCGCACAACAGCACCACCTTGGTCTTTTTGATGCGCCGTTTGCGATTGACGAGGTCGATGACGTCGCCGCCGTACTTGATGTTCTTTCGCATTGTCCAGCGCGGATCGACCATCGCGCCTTTGCGCGCGTGCTTTTTGCGCCGGCTGATCTGGGTGGCGATTTTCGTGGCGATCAATAAGATCGCCCGGGCGATGGCCCGGCTCTCCTCGACGCTCATTTCGCTAAAGTCCTTGCGATTGAGCAGTTCCTGCGCACTGTACGTCGGAATCGACAAGTCGTCGAGATTTTCCACCTCGGCGTTTTCCTTGGCCGGAGTTTCGGCGAACGCTTCCTCTAACCCTTCTTCATCGCCTCCTTCTTGCGCCTGCGACTCGGCGGGCGTGCCTTGAATTTCGAGGGTTTCCATCGGCACCCGCTCGTAGCTCTGTTCACGCCAGAAGCATTCGAAAGCCATGTCGAAAACCGGAAAATCCTCCTTCTGAGAAATAAGGTTTGACCGCAGCAAGGCGCGGAAATCTTCCTTTTCGGCAATATCGACGAGATCCAGCGATCGGGAGACGTCAATGACTTGGCTCAAACTAACCTTGACGCCAAGCTGTTTGAGAGCCCGGCCGAAGGCCAGCAGGTTGGGCAGCGTGCCCTGCCCGCGCACGGCGGAAAAACTGTTGACCGCGGCGGCAACGGTTTCCGGTGTAATTTCCATATCGCGCTTAACTCAGCAATTCGGGCGAAGATCTAAGCAAGGCGTCCAAGCTTAGATGCTTGCCTTCAATCTGTTCTTTTAAATGGTGCAGATCTTCTCTGTATTTGAACACGCAGCCCATGGTTTCCACTACCGTCTGGTCATCCAGCCCCTTGCGGTTGAGAGCAATCAGCGCGGTCGCCCAATCCAATGTTTCCGCCACGCCGGGTCGCTTGTAAAAGTTCATTTCGCGGACGCGCTGCATGAACGCACAAATCTGCTTGGCCATGTTGGGCGCGACTTCGGGAAACTTGGTGGATATGATCTCGTATTCCTTTTCAAAGGTCGGATACTCGATCCAATGATACAGACAACGACGCTTGAGCGCATCGTGAATCTCGCGTGTGCGGTTGGAGGTCAAAAAAACGTACGGCCGGTGCTTGGCCTGGATGGTGCCGATTTCCGGGATCGTGATTTGGAAGTCGGACAGAACCTCCAACAGAAAAGCCTCGAACTCCACGTCGGCGCGGTCGATCTCGTCGATCAACAACACCGGAGGATTTTCATCTTCGCTGATAATTGCTTCAAGCAGAGGCCGCTTGAGCAAGTAGTCTTGATTGAAAATCTCCGTCTCCACCGCCTTCTTGTCTCCGCGCTGTACCTCTTCGAGCTTGATGCGCAGCATCTGCTTGGGATAGTTCCATTCGTACAGCGCCGTGTTTGCATCCAATCCCTCATAACACTGGAGCCGGATCAATTTGGCGTCAAGGACTTTTGACAGAACTTTGGCGATTTCGGTCTTGCCGACACCCGCTTCCCCTTCGAGCAGCAAAGGTTTACCCATTGCCAGGGAAAGATAGACAACGGTAGCCAAAGAGCGATCGCAAACATACTGCTCACTCAGCAAAATCTCCTGAACTTCGTCAATCGTCAGCTGTTTCGGATTCACGCTGGCCTCGCGATTTAAATTTTTAAGACTGAAATCTTTTGTGCGAATCAAATCCGTAAATCTCTCATCGAATGAAGCACCGCCTCCAGCACACCACCTGCAATTGCCCTTGACTTGTCGGAAATCGAATAACAATAACCCCTTTCTCCACGCGGATCAATGTCGCCGGCCTTGATGCCGCGACGAACATGAATGCCGCTGCGCAGGATCCCGCGAAGCTGTCCCGAGAGTTGTGCCGGGATCGATTCGCCGTCTACTTCCGCCACAATTTGACCTCGCCGTACCGCATCGCCGATGTCTCGAAACGCGTTAAAAACCCCGGTCTTGGGCACGCGCAGCACTCTAGTCTCGGTATGGCCATCGACCGCGGCCGGCAATCCGGTATCGGGTTCAGCCGTGCCTTGCCAAATGACCCGACCCAGATAGTAACCGCGATTGCTCTCAACCACAGCATGCACATCGACACCGGCGGTAAATCCCGGTCCGACACCGATCACCAGCCGTGCGTCCGTCAGTTTAGATAAACCGCTTTTCTTAGCCATGGTAGCATCGACAATAACAACCGGCTTGAGAACCGCTCTCACCGCGGCATCGGGATCGATGAACAGAGGTATCTTATTGCTTTGCCAGGCTGCGTGGGCTTCCTGCTCAGATGCCACCCGAACCGCCTCAACCCCATCGACCGTCTTAGAGGTTTCGTAAACCGCCTCGGCAAAGGCGACACCGCGTCGCACCGCCGTCGGCGCTGCGATCTCGGTGATCGCCAATCGCATATGGCAACGGTGCAGGCGATGCGCGATACCGCTCGCCATTTCGCCGCCGCCGCGAACCAGAACCGTCAGTTCAGAAAGAGCCGGTGCCATGATGCCCTAAGAACATCATATCAAAGCCGGCTGGGTTATGAAATTCTTTGTAGCGGCTCAGACCGTTAAGAATTGAAGGGCAGACGGTGAGACTTCGCGCGGCTGGCCAGGGTGGCTGTGGACAGGCCTGTCCTGCTTCTCCTCTGGAGGGCGGGAGCTCGGCTTCGGCGGCAGCTTAGATCAGGGAGCTATCTGTCGAGCCATCGTCCTGGTAACGAAACTATCGGCAAAGTTGTTGCCGGCCTTGAGCGCGTTTTGCAACTCCACCGCCTCACGCTCCGTGCCAAGCTGGCCGACGCGAACCCGGTAACGCAGTTTGCTGTCGACCTCGGCGCTTAAGACAAAAACATCGTAGCCTTGTTGTCGCAGCAGCCCTGCCATATTGTCGGCCTCTTTTTCTTGCGGCAGGGACGCGACCTGAACCATCCATACGGATTTTGCTTTAGGCGCGGGTTCTCTCCCGGCAGCTCCTTGCGCGCTCGCGCCTGCACTGTTTTCAGGCCGGATTGAGTTCCCGGGTACAGGCTGACTCGCTGCCGGTTGCTCTGTTTGGGTTGTAGGTTCGCTCACTTGAACCGACAACGCCGAAGGTATCGACTTGGGATGTTCCGGCTGTCGTGCAAGCTGCATGGGTTGCGCTGCTTGGCCGGGCTCTGCCGGCGCTTGAAATGGCGACGCTGGCTGCGGCAGCGGAGTATTGCGGTTGGTTAACTCGGTCATGGCCGCCGCCGAAGGTTGAGCGCGCTTCGCTTTGGCTGCGTCCTGGATAGCCAAGGTCGCCGCAGATTGATCTGCAGGCTTTTTTAACGGCGCAGAGGACCGGTGCGGCAGCATCGAACGGTTGCTCGCCCCAGGCCCGGGCACGGTACTTTGCGGTATCAGAGCAGGCGGCAGTTGCCGTTGTTGCTGCAATTTTTCCTGTTCGAGACGGTAACGTTCCACCTCGTTTCGCGCCGCCGAAAGCTTGCTTTTGAAATCTTCGCTGACATATCTCGCTTCCTCCCGGCTACGAATCACATGCGGCGTAATCAGCATGATAAGCTCTGTGCGATCGGCCTCGTCCGTAGTCGTGCCAAAGAATCTCCCCAGTACGGGAAGATTCATCAAAAAGGGCACACCGGTACGATCCTGTGATTTCCTCTCGCTGATGATGCCGCCGATCACCAGGCTTTCGCCGTCTTGAACAACTGCGGTGGTCTCGGCCTGTCTGATGTCGAACGACGGAAAGGTATTAGGGCCGACGGCAACGTTGAGCCCCCTCTGACTGACCTCCGCCAGTATCTGCAGGTTCACGAGTCCCTGGGAATTAACCTGCGGTATAATCGTCACGATTCTACCGGTGTTTCTATACTGGATTGAAGTGCTCTCCGCGATGGTTCCCACCGTCTGGGTTATCGTCCCGGTGGGCACCGGCTCTTCACTGCCCACCTGAATCCGCGCCGGACGATTGTCGGTCGCCAAAACGCTGGGATGGGACAAGACTTTGACGCGGGAGTCCGACGCCACCGTGTTGATAAAGGCTCGCACCGCGTCTCCGGTGCCGATGACTCCGCTCAACCCCAACCCAAAAGAGGTCAGGCCACTGCTAGCTGCCGGTGGTGTGGCGCCGCTGATTATGCCTCCCCGGGAGCCGAACTCGCGATTGAAAATCCTGACATCTCCGCCCTTGCGCAGGATTTCATAATCGATGCCGAACCTTAGATCGTCGGTCAGCGAGACCTCGACAACCATGACATCCATTAAAACCTGGCGCGGAATCAAATCCAGCTCTTTTAGGATAGTTCTGATGTTTTGAAACTCTTGCACAGTACCATAAATGATCAACGAGTTGGTCCCCGGATCAGGCACAATTCTCAGCTGCTCATCAGGTCGAACACCCGGAGAAGTCGGCGCGGCCGCTCTGGGCGCGCCGGGAACCGGCGCCAGTCCAGGCGCTACCCCCGGCGCCGCTGGCGGAGCGGTGGGCGAGACTTGCGGAGTAGCCGGTATGGTGGCAAATGCCCCGCCCATCGGCTGGCTTTGTTGCTGATACGGTCCGGTGCTGCCAAACGGCGAGGCCGATGATCGGCCGCCGCCGAACTGGCCAAATCCGCTCTGTCCGGAACCGCCCGGTGTCGAGCGATGCATGCTTTGCAGCGTTTGCTGCGAGCCTCTGGTACCGATTGAAGGATGTCCCAACGCCAAGCTCAACACCTCCGCCAGCTCCGTCGCTTTGCCGTTTTCCACCGGATAGATAAAAATCCGCCGTCCCGGTCCCTCGCCCACGACGTCGATTCTCTCCAGCCAGCGTTGCGCATAGGTCCAGGCAGCGTCGCTATGACTGATCACTAAAAGTTGATTGATCCTCGGTAACGGTACGAACTGCGCTGCAAAGTTTTCCGGTTGCGGTGAAGAGGCGGCATAATGCTGCATGACTTTCGTCATCTCGGCGGCGAGTTCTTCGGCACTGGCTACCTTGGGCCGGTACACCTCCATGCGCGTGCCGGCAAACACCTGGATATCGATCATGTCGGCGATTTCCACCAGGCGCTGAACATTGGACGGCAGATCGATAATGATCAGAAAATTGCCGCGCCCATTTTCAATGAGCTCGCCGCCGGGCGTTAAAAACGGCGTAAGAAGCTTTTTCATTTCGGCAACGGCAAAAAAACGTACCGGGACGATTTGCAATGCGAAACTGTCTTCTCGCGCTTGTCCGATCGGCCGAACCAGGCCTTTGCCGTCTTTGATCGGCATAATGCGATAAATATTTCCGGTGCGCACCGCCACGGCTCCGTTCATGCGCAGCACCTGATGAAAGATCGGCAGCAAATCCTCCTGTCGCAGCGGCTCGGCGCTGTGGATCGTCACCGTGCCCTTTACTTCCGGATCGATGGTGTAAGTAAGCCGCAGGTGCTGGGCCAAGATGTGAATGATTTCGACGAGGTCGGCGCGATTGAAGTTGAGCGAAACCATGCCTCCCGTGCCGCTCGGAACCCGTGGTGGCGGTAGCAATTTCCGTTCAGGGGGGACGGCTTGTGGCTGTGCTGCAGGCTCTGCTTGACTGCCGGCGCCATCGGTCGCTGCGCTGTCCGCCCTCGGCTGGTTTGCAGACGGGGCGGGTTGCGGTACCACACGGCGCGGGATCACAGGCTGTCCGGGCGAGGGCTGCTTAGGCGCAACGGATGGTTGATCAGGTCCGGCTGCGGACTGCACGGGTATGGGAGTTGGTCTGAACTGGCCGGGACCTTGCTGCGCCGCCAGCGGCAGCACGCTGCCGGCGATGTAGACCAGTGTCGTCAGTCCTGTGAAACACTTTCCTGGCATTAAACCTCCTGCAACTTAAGATTCCGGATTGTTATTTGCCGGAGCCGGAATCGATCTTCTTGGCAGGTTTGGAACGACTCTGGGGGCAATCGACCGCGGTGATCCGACCTGGCCTGGGATTGGGCCACGCGCCGGCGGCGGATCGGTTTTGCGAAAGTAATCGAGAGGAACCTCGACTCTGGCGCCGCCTTTGGTGAAAACCACGCGCCGCTCGCTTATCTCAGTCAGGCTGAATCCCTCGACGCTATCGCCAAGTTTGACTCGCATCGGCGCTCCTACCTGCGCCGAAGCAGTAGCAACTCCAGGCGCAGCCGAGCCGTCCTGCAAAATCGCCGAGCGGTTGTCGCCCAAAATGACGGTGCCGAGCAATACCAGATTCCTGACCCTTTGAAATGACTGTGAATTGAACTCCGCTACGCGGGTGGCACCTGCGCCACGCTCCGGGTCGAAAAGATTCTTACTGATGATCGTCTCGGGATTTACAGGCGGCGGTGTTGGATCGTCGCTGCTTTGTTCCCCGTCAAACGTTAGCGGAACAGCCGCCTTGCTCTGTTGAGGCGGGCTCAGCGGCTCATCTTGCCACACTTTGTAAATGCGCCAGCTGACCAACCCGATGGCAATCAAAAGAAGGATACTAAAAAGTGAAGATCGTTTAAGAATGTCCGACCTCCTCTGGAAAGCTCCAAGGGCAAATGCTGATAAAGTCAGCTTTGCTACACAACATCGTCAACATAAGGGTATTCTCGATATACGATTTTCTTGCACGAGTTTTATCTTCGCGTCTTAAAAAGATCGCTTGATCGCGGCGAGCGCGTTTTTATGCGCCTCTTTCTATCTGGACCTCTCTTGAAACGTCGGATTTTCCAGCGCCGGAGTTGCCGCGGGCGAAACCCGCGACGGTAAGACTGACGCGCAAATTTTGCGCGGCCGCCTGCGGCATGCCCTGTGCCTGCGGAAATCCGGCGGGACGAAACAGCGACCGGACGTTGATTTCGTCAATAACGAGGAGCTTGGACGAGGTCTCGATGCCGCGCACGAGGTTGGCAACCTGCTCTACCTGCCCACCGATTTCCATCTGAATGGCAATCTTCGAAAAGGCGCCGGTCGGCTCGGGATTGAGAACCCGTGTGGTGATCACCTGAGTTCCCTCCTTGACTGCGAGAGCTTGAACGGTCTCTTGCAGATCCGAGGCGTTCACTGATGCCGTGTTGCCGGTCAGGAGCTTGGATTCTCGGGCTCTAATCTCATTTTGCGCGGCTTCCAGCGCCGCCGCCAATTCTTCCTTACGACCGATGTAGCGCAGATTTTTCTCGAGCAGTTGGGGTTGAATCTCGAGTTGCGTTTGCACCCATTCGCGACGTTCCATGTATGGATTCACCACCAGGAGACGGCCCAACACGACCAAAAGAATAAACAAAGTTGCCACCAAGAGGCCGCGTTCGCGCTTTGATAACCTCTGCCAAAACTGCTTCATGGCCTGACAGCCTTTTCTTTCATCTGATTCCGCTGCGCTTTACCCGCTTGCCTTGGCCGCTCCAGTTCCGCTTTCAACGAGAATGTTTCGCGATTGTCACGCCCGCGGTTGGAAGGGGCATTGAAGCCGACATTCTCGAAGAGCGAGGATTTTTCCAGCAATGGAATCAAAGCCGATGCATTTTCCGCGTTTCCTTGTACTTCTAAAACGCCGCTTCGGTAACGAAAATTGGAAAGGTAGGCACTCGTCGGCACCACATTCGAGAGCTCGTCAAGCACGCGTAAGACCTCGCCTTTGCGGCGATCAATCTCCAGAAGAAACTGGGCTTCCTTGCGCATCGACTGCAGCTGCGCTTCTTCGAGCCGCAACGCTTGCACCGAAGACTCGACGTTGTGATTCTCCTGCTGCAGCTGGCGCAAATGCAGTTCGTCTTTGATCGGGTAACTGGCTGCCCATCCGAAGAGAACGATGGCAAGCACGCCGACCATCACTGAATTGAGCAGCGAAACTGCCCTTCGTCCGCTCCGGTCAGCCTTGGCCGGACGGAGAAGATTCACCTCCAAGGCGGCTTCCCGAACGCCGCGCAGCGCAGCGCCGATGGCTGGCAGGACTGCAGGCGATACTTGACCGCCGCCTGCGAGCTTTTCGGCGCCCAAGACCGAGAGATCCTCGTATCCAAGGGATCCGCCGTCAAGGGAACGGAAGACCTGTTCGGCATTTCCCCAACCATAAAACTGCGGTGACTGTCGCAAGCACTCGCTCAAAAGCTCATTACCGACACCTTCCGCCCAATCGGCGTCAGGTAACAGGTGGGAGAAAAGTAACTCCGGCCTTTTGGACCAACCCCCGGAGTTGGCCCGCACTCCCAGAATTTCGCAGCTTTGACCGTGCACGCCGATGATTGCCGCCGGGCCGGCAAGTTCTTCCTTGCAGAAGAACAGATAATTCGCCAAAGCGGTGGCGGTCGTCTCAACCCCGCTGGGGACAATACCAAAGGACCCCAACACGTCCAGTAATCCGGTCAGACTCTTCTTAGGAATCGCAAACAAGTAAACACAGAGCTTATCGCCGCGTTTTCCCACGGGCAAATAGTCGTAGTAGATATCTTCGCGGCTGAACGGCAACTGCCGCTCGATCTCATATTCGAGCACCTGTTGCAGATTCGCTTCCGCCACCTGCGGCAGGAAAACCGGCTGAACGATTGCCTGTTCCTGCGGCACGCAAATGTAGAGGACGTCCCTCCCGGGGCTGAAATGCGGCAAGAGAGACAGTATCGCCTGGCGCAGTGCACGCTCCCGTGAATCGTGCTCGGCTTTTAAAGCGATTTCGCGCACGTCTTCGGCGATCCAGCCGGTCAATTCGGAGATCGCTTGGCGGTCTTCTCCCACCGGCAACTCTCTCATCTCCTGTTCCAGGAGGGAAACATTGAGAAAACTTTTGCGCAAACGAACCAGCACCAGATGATCGCGCATAACATAAATGCCGACGCTTCTGAGAAAGTCGGCGCGCGGCAGGTTTCGAATCAGGTTTGAGGAATTCATATGATTACGATTTTACCGGTTCATCTGGTACAAAGCAGGACAAACGGCGCATAGTATAGCCCAATGGTTGTCAATTCGGTAGCCCCATTTCGCGATCGACCCAGCGTATCAACTCATAACCTCGATTGCCCCCGCCGCCACGGACGACCCCTTTAACGCGCCGCCATTGCCCCGATTGGCTCGCATAACCTTCGGCTTCGATGGTAATGACACTTGGATTGGTGAAGATAAACATCTGCAACGCGGCATCGCCGGCACCCAGACCCAACAGGGGCAGCAGATCCGCCAGTGTTTTCTCGCCAAATTTTTCTCGTTCATCGATAAAGGCCCGGCTCTTATCCATCGGTATGCCGAGCAACGCATGGATCACCGGCGCAGTGGCCGTGCGCAGGTTCACCCGGTCGATGGGGCTGTCGACGGTAAAAATCTCGCGCAACCCGATTCTTTGAGAGTCGGCTCCGTCGCCACCGTCGTAGCCGTAGTAAAGAGAGGCGGTCATTCCTTTGACCCACAGCAGATCCTCAACGGAATCAAACGGCCCGTTTTTGGCGGTGTATGGAGGTGAAAGGGACAGGTAGTAATCACTTTCCGCGCCATTGACTCGGTGAAGATCGTCCGGATCGCGCCAGTCCATGATCGAATCGATGAGAATCCCCCGACGCGGCTCTTCCACACCCAAGTTCGATAAAATCCGGCCAATGGTATTCTCAGCCACTCTATTAATGTTGATCTTGCCGCTTTCATCGGCGAGCCGCACGCGATAGGCGCCGCGGCCCAGACTCTCCTCACGCCAACCGGCAGCGAATAGATCTTTTGGCTTGTCGACCGGCTTTAAGTCGCGGCTCGGAGACTGCGTCAGGAAATCGTAGAGCCCTTGTTCGAAACCAGCCAGCGCCAGATAGTATCCTTCGTTCTCCTCGCTGTATCGATGCGCAGCGGTGGCCTCGTCACGGACTCCGGTGCTGAAATCAACAGCTACCGCGAAAAGAAAAATAAAAATCCACAGCACCACCAGAAGAGCAACGCCACGCTCACCCGAGACGCCGGCTAGTTTGGATTTCATATACCGTGCGAGCGTCATTGTGCCAAAACCGAGATCATCACCGGAAACACCCAGCGGATTTCATTGCCCTCACGGTTGCGATAACTGAGCCGCACGGCCCGGGGAAGCGCGCGCTTCTCCCGGCCGTCCCAACGCTCTTCCCATCTCTCGTCCTCACTCGCCGGATCGAGATAGGCCAAGCGGAAGTCTTTGATATCGTCCTGCAAAACAACGTCGTGCCGGTAACCGCCAGGATCAATATCTTCGCTGAGAGTTATGCGAACCGGCACCTGTTCCTCGAGCCTTATTGAACCCGAGCCCTCAGATCCTCCATCCCAGGAGATTTGGACCTTTGCCATTCCACGTCCGCCTAGCGCAAGGGAAAGCGAAGAGATAAAAGTTAATTGATTTTCCTGGCCGTCATAGAAGACGCTGGGATCTTCGCGCGACTCACGATACGGATGAGACGATCTGATATAGCTGCCAAGCAAATCCGTAAACGAGCGCAGCTTCTGGTTGCGATCAAAACTTGCCTGCGACTTTGCCACTGCGCTGTGACTAAGAGAAAATGCGCCGTAAAGGATGGCTCCCATAAGCGCGAAGATGCTCAATGCCAGAACTACTTCAAGTAAGGTAAAGCCATTGGAGGCCCGCAGGCGCTGGGGTTTCATTTGCGTCAAGGAGTTCCCTTCTTGACCAATCGCAGGGTTCTCAGCTCGATACGCCTATCCCTCCCGCCGTCAGGGATGGTGACGTCGAGCACTGCTTCCTTGAGCTCCCAGTCGTGCGACAAAGTGAGCCTGTCCTGAGCGCGTGAGGCGGGCCGCACCTCCAGATTCCACCGCCCTCCTCCGGCGATCGATCCTTGCTCCACACCCTCGCGCAGCGTCGGCCGCGCCAACAACTCATCCATAAGACGGCGGCCATGGGTCACCGCCTCCGTTCTCACCTCACTGCGGGCTCCGAGCCGCAGGCCGGAGGAAAAAACTTCGAGCAGAGTGACCACGCCCAAGCCGACAATCGTCATGGCAACGACAATCTCGATCAAAGTGAAACCCCGGCTAGAGCGGATGGATGAAGTCACAAGCCACCCCGCCGCACTTCGATGTTGCCGGTGAGCGGGTGGAGTCGAACGGAGTAGAAACTTGAATCGGCACTGCCGGAAAGGTCGATTTGGCCTCCGAACGTGCTGCCGTTCGGGAAAAACAAAAACTGTCGGGCGCCATTATCCAGAATTTCGCCGCCGGCGACCGAAGCAAATCTCACCGCCGCGGGAAGCTGGACCTCACCGCGCCGCGCAACCAGATAACTATTTTCTGTAATATTCAGCACGAGCCGCTGCGGCATGCCGTTGAGCAGCGCTTGACTACGCAGCTCGCGCGCCGCCGCGGCAAGGGCCAAAGCCGAGCGGCGGGCATCGCGATCGCGCATTCCTTTGGTGACATTCGGGATAACGATCAGGCTGCTAAGACCAAGAACCATTAAAACCAAAATCAGCTCGAGCAGTGAAAACCCGCGGCTATCTTTCCCAATTGGTGATGTCACGGTTATCGCCTTCGCCGCCGGGAGCGCCGTCGGCGCCGTAGGAGAGAATTTCGTAGGGGCCCTGCTCTCCAGGGCTCCTGTAAACGTACGGTTTGCTCCAGGCGTCGAGTGGAAGCTCCTTTTTAAGGTAGGGACCGTCCCAGCGGTCCAGGCCACCCGGCCTTTGCCTGAGTGCCTGGAGACCTTCGTCAGTCGTGGGATAGCGCCCGACATCGAGACGGAATGTATCAAGGGCCGTGCCGAAGAGCTCGATCTGCGCCTTGGTGGTCTTGAGCTTGGCCTTTTCTTCCTGGCGAATAAACTGCGGCAATACCAGGCCGGCAAGCAGCCCGATAATGATCACGACAACGATCAGCTCGATGAGCGTGAAGCCCCTGGCATCGGTCAAAGATTTTTTAAAATGGTAAATCATTGATACTGAATATCGCCATCAACATGGAGATCACCACGACACCAATTACCAGCCCCATCCCCAAAATCAACACCGGTTCGATGATTGACGTTAACCTTTTAGTGGTTCTTTTTACCTCTTGATCGTAAAAACCGGCCACCTCGGCGAGCATCGCTTCCAGCTTTCCCGTCTCTTCGCCCACGCCGATCATGTTGAGCGCCAGTGGCGGGAAAAGACCGCTTTCACCGAGCGGGCGCGCCATGCCTTTTCCTTCCCTCACTCGAACTTGGACCTGGGTGATCGCCCGCGCCATCAAGCGATTACCCATGACTCCCTGGACGGTTCCCAAAGCTTCGAGCAGAGGCACGCCGCCCTTCAAAAGCGCTGAAAGAGTGCGCGAGAATCGGGCGGTCTCAAACTTACGGACGAGATCGCCAATCAGCCACAAGCGCAATGAGAGCCGGTCCAACTCGGCTCTCGCCTCGGGATTCCGCAAATAAAAAAACCCGGCGGTGAGCGCGGCCACGAGAAAAAGCGCCAGCATCCAGCCATATTGCGTCAGCATGTTGCTGAGTCCGATGATGACTCTGGTGATCCATGGAACGGCCTGGTTTACGTCCTGAAAAATCACTGCGAAGCGGGGAATCACATAAATAAAAAGCACGATCAATGAAAGTCCGGCGGCGCTTCCCAGAATTACCGGATAAATGAGCGCCGACTTGAGTTCCTCCTTGAGCGCGAGCGATCGTTCCAGATACTCGCCGAGGTAGCGCAGCACCGCTTCCAAAATGCCGCCCGACTCGCCGGCGCGAATCATGTTGACGTATATTTTCGGAAACACTTGCGGGTGCTCCGCCATGGATGCCGCCAGAGATTTACCGGCGCGCACCGCTTCCAAAAGCGTGCGCATGACTTTGCTGAACTCGTCACCTTCGATCAGATTGCCAAGAATAGAAAGGCTGCGATCGAGCGGCAAACCGGCGGATAACAGCGTGCCAAGCTCTTGTGTAAATTGCAGCAATTGCTGCTGATTGATTTTACGCTTGGCAAATAGCGCTGGGCGAGGCTGCGAGGCCACCGCGGAGCGATCTCCGGGAGCGCCGATCCGCAGCGGAGTGCAACCCATTTCATGGAGGCGCAGCACCACCCCTTGCTCGGCCTCGGCTTCCATGACACCGTCGACGATTTTACCCGCATGATCTGCGGCGCGATATTGAAAAAAAGCCATTCCCGATCCGAAAGCAGCTCTTCAGGCACCCAACAGCAATGGCTGGAAGTCGTTTCTTTGTTGGGCGATTATATGTACGTTTAACTTTCTTCTCGCGTCACGCGCAGCACTTCGGCAATTGTCGTTATACCATGACGCACCTTGTCCCAACCGTCATCTCGCAGCAGCCGCATCCCCTGTTGTATCGCGAGACTGCGGATCGTCCCGGCGTCTGCGCGTTGCACGATGATTTTGCAGATTTCGGAGGTCACCGGCAACAACTCGAAGATACCGACTCGACCCAAATACCCCGTGCCGCTGCAGGAGTTGCATCCCACCGCTTCCCACACAGTCTGGGGGGCATTGCCGTTGGGTAGTGTAAGCTCCGGCTCAGTGGCGTCGAATTCGGTGAACGGAACTTCCCTGCGGCAGGCCTGACATAGCCGGCGCACCAACCGCTGCGCCAAGACACCGAGAAGGGAGGACGATAGCAGATAATCTTGCACCCCCATCTCCAGGAGCCGGGAGATGGCGCCGGCGGCGTCATTGGTATGCAGCGTTGAAAAAACCAGATGTCCGGTAAGCGCCGCTTGCACCGCGATCTCCGCAGTTTCGGCATCGCGGATCTCCCCGACCATGATGACGTCGGGATCTTGACGGACGATAGAGCGCAGGCCATTGGCGAACGTCAGGCCGATTTGCGGCTTGACCTGAATCTGATTGACGCCGCCGAGTTGGTACTCCACCGGGTCTTCAATGGTGATGATTTTTTTGCCGGGATCGTTGATTTTCTGTAGCGCCCCGTAGAGGGTTGTCGTCTTGCCGCTGCCGGTCGGTCCGGTGACCAGTATCATTCCATGCGGCTTGAGAATCATGGCGTTGAAATGCTCCAGGATATCCACCGGAAAACCGATGGTCTCGAGCTGGGTGAAGATCTGGCCGCGCTCGAGCAGCCGGATCACAACGCTCTCGCCATAGAGCGTCGGCACAGTGGCGATACGCATATCGACGTCTTTTCCGGCCAGTCTGATCTTGATGCGGCCGTCCTGGGGCAACCGCCGTTCGGCGATGTTGAGCTGGGCGAGAATCTTCAGGCGCGAGATGACGGCGGCTCTCAACTGGCGCGGCGGCGGTTCCACCTCGTGCAAGATACCGTCGATTCGATACCGTACTTTGAGTTGATTCTCGAAAGGCTCGATATGGACGTCCGAGGCGCGGCTTTCCAACGCGCGTACGAGCATCTGATTGACTAAACGAATGACCGGCACTTCCGATGCCATGTCGCGCAAATGGGCAACGTCGTCTTCATCGACGGCGCCTTCGATTTCGCGGCCTACCGAGCCCTGATTGGTTTCGGTGGAAGAATAACTGTTGCCGAACAAAGCCTCGATTCTCGCGGTTATTTCCTTTTGTTTGGCCAGCACCGGCGTCACCCGCAAACCGGCGGCCACTTCCAGGGCATGCAAGCGAGGCAAATCAAACGGATCGCTGGTCGCCACCACGAGTTCGCGTCCGTCTATTCTCACGGGGACGATCCGGGCGGATCTAAGAAACTCCCCCACGTTGGCGGGAAATTCTACAGGCAGCGGCGTAGTCGGGGTATCTCGCAGCGATACCAAGGGGATATTAAAATGATCCCGAACAACCGGCAGCAGATCATCCTCCGAGAGAAAACCAAGCTCAACAACCAGACGCGTTAAGGGCGCCTGCTGCTCTTGCTGTAACTTGATGATCCGCTCCATCTCATCGTCGGAAAGCAGCCGGCGTTCGACCAATCGTTCGGCAAGGTTCAGATAATGATCCATAAAAAATAGCTCGAATTAAGCGCTCACTTTTGATCCGTCCGGCCATAGCGATCTTCAAGCCGAACGACATCGTCCAGTTCCGCTGTGGAAACTTCGATGACATCGCAGTCTTCGACGGCAATCATCTGATGTCTCATTCCCGGGACGATATGCAGGCAATCACCCGGGTGGAGCCGTACGGTCGTCCTTCCCGCACCGGTGTCCAGATCCATGTCGAGAATTCCGCTCAGCAGCCGAACCGTTTCATCCTTAACACGATGATATTGATAGCTTAACGATTCGCCCTTTTCGATGTGAAGAATTTTCCCGGCGTAGCGATCGGTCTGCGCCCAGATCAGTTCGTAACCCCACGGCTTGTTGATTCTCCTATCGTGGTGAGTAACCGGCTTCATCGTCAGGGCGGCAGTATAACAGATTCTTACGGCAGTGAAACCTGTTTTCGCCGTAGGACTGTGATTCGGCGCTGTGAGAACCGGAAAATTTATTACGGCATTAGCATCAAAGATGAAGGTGGTCCGATGCCTACTATGATGAAGCGGAACATAGCAAGCTCGTGACGATTACTTGGTAAGCTTAAGATGAATCAACCGGTGCTTTATTCGAGAAGCCGCGCAAGAGCGTCAAAGCGAGTATTTTGAGATCGCCCCACAGTGACCAGCTTTCGATGTACTTGATGTCATGTTCGACCCGCTTTTCCAGGGACGTATTTCCACGCCAGCCGTTCACCTGAGCCCATCCGGTCATTCCTGCTTTGACCTTGAGCCTGAGCATATATTTGGGAATAGATTTTCGGAATTGCTCAATCAGTGCCGGCCTTTCCGGCCGCGGCCCCACAAGGCTCATATCGCCTCGAAGGACGTTAAATAGTTGCGGCAGCTCGTCCAAGCTTATGCGCCGCAGCCAGTACCCCAAAGGGGTGATCCTTGCATCTTCAGGCAGCGCCCAGATCGGGCCCGTCGTTCGCTCGGCATCCTCGACCATCGTGCGGAACTTCAGCATCTCGAAGCGCCGGCCGTCCAAACCCATGCGCTCCTGACGGTACAGGATAGGCCCTCGAGAGGTCAGCTTGATCCCGAGCGCGAGCAGCACCATCAGCGGCGAAAACAATGTCAACGCCAGCGAGCCAACGGCAAGATCCAAGCTTCGCTTCAAAATTGAGTTCCATCCCATGAGAGGCGAGCCTTGCAGGGTGATGATATGGAGATCGTCGAATTCCTCGACCTTCCCTGACAGCTTGACGAATTCGCCGAAATCCGGAACATAGTAAATCGTCACCGGTTCGTCGCCTATTGAGCTCTGAATCTCGCGCAGCTTTGAAGCTTCTGAAAACGGCAACGCGACAAACACCTGATCGACGCGGCCCAACCTAATCGCCGTAAGAAGCTCGTCTCGGCTCTTTAACAGCTCCACACCTTTGAGATCATTAGCAGGCTCAAGCCCGCCGATAAAATGCGCGCCCACGACTTTGAGCCCAAGGTGGCGGTGCCACTCGAGCTTGTGAATCAAGCGCTTGACCAAAAGCGGATCGCCAACCGCCATCACGTAGCGCACGTTGTATCCCCGGCGGCGGAAGAATCGCAGAGCCTCACGAACAATAATGTGGCTAAGACTGAGAAAAACTACGCTTAAAACCCAGAAGAGCACCACAACGATTCGCGAAAGGACGATCTCCCGAAGCAGGAAGATCATGCCAAGAAAAACCAGCAGCGCCAGGAGAGATCCTTTGAGAAGGTCTGCGGCTTCGCCCAGATGAGTCGAAATCCTGCGTGGGCGGTAAAGATCGAAATACAAAAACACCGCGCTCCACACGAGTAGTATCAGAATCCAGGCAATCAGGTAGTGCCGGAAAACGTAGGGTTCGAAAAAGTAAAAAAAATTGGAATGAAAGCGCAACAGATAAGCAAGCCACCATGCGAAACTGAGAAACACAAGGTCATTGAGCAGCATGAGGCTTTTGAAGAACTCGCTGTACCGCTTGAGCATCTGCTATGTCTCCAATTGGCGCTCCCCCATACGAGCCTTTACATAATCACGAAATTCGGCGGCGAAGCGCTGGCGCGAGAACTTGGAAGCATGCCGCCGGATTTCGACGGGTGCGAATTTCTGTTGGTTTTGCTGAAACAAACGAACCGCTTCCATCAAGCTTTCGACACTGCATTCGTCGAAAAATATTCCCGTCGGATTGGGGCCGGAAGGACTATCGGCGGCCGCGAAGTTCCATGGCAAGACGCTTTCGAGGGCGCCTCCTTTACCGTAGGCAATCACCGGGCGGCCGCTCGCCTGCGCCTCCACAGGCACGATGCCAAAGTCTTCTTCGCCGGGAAAAATAACCGCCTGACAAGAAGCGTAAAGATGAGCCAGGCATAGGTCGTCGACCCATCCCAAGAACTCGATATTCGGCTTTGCCATCTTAGCCAATCTTTTTCTCAGCGGGCCGCTGCCAACGATCTTTAACGGTAGTTTTAACCTATTGAAGGCGGCGATGGCAATATCGGTTCTTTTGTAGGGAACAAGCGCTGAAACGAGCAGATAGTACGACTCCGGCGTCTCTCTCAAATAAAACCGTTCGATATCCACCGGCGGATAAATCACCGCTGCCTGCCGTCCGTAAAGGTTTGAGATCTTTGCGGCGACATTTCGTGAATTGGCGATGAAGAAATCGACGCGCTGAGAGGATCGCAAGTCCCATTGCTGGAGATAGTCGCGCCAGACGGACATGCCGGTGCGGGACAACCAGGAGGAATCAGTACCGAAGTAAACATCATGCAAGTCCCAGATATAGCGCATGGGCGAATGGATGTAGGCGATATGCAAACCGTTCTGCGCAATGGCACCCTTGGCCACGCAGTGACTGCTCGAAATGACGAGATCGTAATCTTTGAGCTCGAATTTTTCGATGGCGTTGGGAAAGAGAGGAAGACAGTAGCGATAATAGCTCTCAACGGCCGGCAATCGATTGATCCATGAGGCGCGCACATTCATAGCGGCAATGGCCGGCGCCATCCTCGCGCCACGATAGATCAGCGTATAGAGATCCGCCCGGGGAAACATCTCGCAGAAGACTTCGAGACAGCGCTCACCGCCGCGCATGCCGGTGAGCCAATCATGCACCAGGGCCACTTTGCCACAGCTCATTGCAGGGACGTCCAAATCCTCTTCCTTTGTTGCACACAACCGCTGTATCGACGGCAATGGGTCATCGCTCCTGGCCGATCGATATCATCATGACGATAGTTTTGTCACGTATGGCTGCGCGAGGTTATCCCGGCCGCCTCTTAGATGCGCATTGATCCGTGCATCTGCTTGCGTTAGGTTCAACAAGTTCGCCACATGTCTGCGGGGTCCTGAGACTTCGATGGTTGTCGTACGCCGGATAAGCTTCGATGAAACACTCAGGTGGAATATGACAGGATTAAAGTTGGGGCGGTTTAATCCGGCAGTTCCTAACTCTGCGCAATCTGCCAGTTGGTATATCATTGGTTGCCTGATGCTGGTGTTTCCGTGGGGCAATCCGGCT
Source organism: uncultured Syntrophobacteraceae bacterium (assembly GCA_964482425.1). Taxonomy (GTDB): domain Bacteria; phylum Desulfobacterota; class Binatia; order UBA9968; family UBA9968; genus WHTF01. The sequence continues at coordinate 24,122 of CAYZXN010000028.1, forward strand.
GTGCCGGATGCCGGCAGTACAATTCTCATCATCCTTGTAGTGGGCGGCTTGGCGCTCGGCTGGAATAGTTTTGCAGCGCTGGGATCTGCAGAGCGCTATATGCTGTTTGCGTTTGTGGCCCTCGTGGGAATTGCGGCGCTGACCTTGATCAATACAGAAGATCTCGAGCAGGGTGTCAAGTACATGGAGCGCTATGTTCGAATTGCCGGCATACCTCTCATGTGCCTGTTGCTGCTTCGGTACGGCGCCTTTCCAGCGAAGGCCCTTCTTGCGGGTTGCGCCTTGGCTGGACCTCTGCTCGCAATTCAGGCGTGGTATCAGACCCAGATCCAGGGCCGAGAGCTCGCGCGCGGGGCTTACCACCACATCGTTTTCGGCGATCTGGCGGCGCTCGCCATTGCGATCGTTTTGGTCGGCTTGATCACGCTTGGACACAAGAGGTGGCATTACGGCTTGGGGCTGCTTTCGGTCCTCGCTGGGATCGTCGCCGTTCTTTTGGCTGGGGCGAGAAACGCCTGGCTGTTTTTGGCTTTAATGGCGCTCTTGGTGCCTTGGTTGTACCGCCGGGCGCTCGGCGGCCGGCGGCTGGCGTGGGTGGCTGGCGCCTTGGCTCTTCTTATTCTGGCGGTTGCGCTATGGAAGCCGCCTTTGGTAGTTGAGCGGCTGGCAGATGGATTGGACGATCTCAGAATCTTCTGGCAGGACCCTTCCGCTGACACGTCACTCGGCGCTCGTTTGAACATGTGGCGCAGTAGCATCCTCATATTCGCGCGAGCGCCGGTCCTTGGTGCCGGTATCGGGGATTTCCAAACGGCCAACACCGAAATTGTTGAGAAAGGCCTCTCGTACGATCCGACCCTTGGACGTTTCTCCCACGCCCATAACATTTACTTTCACGCGCTTGCCGAGATGGGCATTGTTGGATTCACTGCGCTGATGGTTAGCCTGTTTTTCCTGCCGCTGCGCTACTTCTACGTCCGATGGCGCGACGCCACCGAACCTGAAGACCGATTTTGCGGTCTTGCCGGGGTTATATCGGTTTTCGCGTTCGCGGTTTTCGGAATCGGCGAGACATGGCTGGCGCGCAATCCACCCGTCAATGCCTATGCAGTATCGGTAGCGGTTTTCATGGCGGGCCTGGTAAGAATCGACAGCAGAACGCAAGATCAAAAGAATCCGCAGTGACTTGATAAACGGTTTTCTGCGTAAGCTTTGATGAATTTCTCCCGACGAATAATCACCTGCAACTTGTCTTAACCGGACGGTAGGAGTCAGCCACGAAGCAATTGCCAGAACTTACGCCCTAGCCACTCCGTGTCGAACACCGACGTCAGCATCGATTTAATATATTTGTTCGAGACCCGCCGCTGCCG
>CAYZXN010000029.1:0-6007 GCA_964482425.1 uncultured Syntrophobacteraceae bacterium
CGGAGGTCGCAGGCCAAGGCAAATTCCAATCCGCCGCCGACGCAATAACCGCGGATGGCCGCAATCGTCGGTTTGGTAATGGCGGCCACCGCGCGCGCCTGTGTATAGATTTTATTCGTTAGCTTTTGCTGGCGCCGTTCAATCGGGGAAAAAGAAGTTTCGGCACGTTCTTTTAGATCCATACCCGCCGAAAAGGCCCTCTCGCTGGCGCCCGTGAAAATGGCGGTTCTGACGGCCGCGTCTTCTTCCACTTGCTTGCACGCCTCGATGAGTTCCCGAGTCATTTGACGATTCATGGCGTTCAGCGACTCCGGACGGTTAAACGTCACGAAGGCAATCTGGTTGCGTGTTTCGAACAGTATCGTCTGGAACTCCATGAGTCTTCCTTTCTAACGTGGCCTTGATTTTCTTTCCTGCTCGAGTTTTCTCAAAAACGAAAGGTCCAAGATATCATCTGGCTTGAGCCCTTGGCCAGCCAGCACTTTGTCGTTCATGATCACGTTTTCAACCGCTTTGGCCGTGATGTACGGCAGGCCGGGAGTGATCTGGCTGTAGGCACGGCGGGTTTCCTCCAGTTCTTCCGTTGCCGTGGAGCGGTAGTAATCGCCCAGATACTTGATGACCTGTTCCTTGTTCTTTTCGTCGCGGTAGAAATCCATGCCATCGGCCAGACCGCGCATAAAGTTCATCACTGTTTCGCTATCGGATTTAATGAAGGATCGGGTTGTCAGAACAGCCGAAACCGAGTACTCGAAATCGGTCTTGGAAAAATCGATAACCACCGGATAACCGGCCTTGCGCGCGAGCAGCGTAAACGGCGGCTGGAAAAGCGATGCATCGACGTGGCCGGCAAGCAGAGCCGTCCATCGCTCGCCGGCCCCACCCGCACCCACCAGAACCGCGTCACGCTCGGAATTCAAACCTAGCCGCTTGAGTGCGAGACGGGCGATAAAATCCGTACTGGCGCCGAGTTGGCTGATGGCGATCCGCTTACCTTTAAGATCTTCGGGCTTTTTTATATTGGGGCTAATCACGAAGACATAGTCCAGCTTGTTTCCAACCGCGCCGGTGAAAACCAGGTCTTTGGCTCCCTGTCCCCAGGCGCTGATTGCTGTGGAGCCTCCCTGCATCTGAAGCAGCACATCCCTGCCCAACAATGCCTGGACAGCCGAACGCCCGCCACGAATGTAGATCGGCTGAATTCTCAATCCATACTTTTCAAATGCTCCCGATTTATGCGCCACCCAGAAAAAACTGGTGGATCCGCCGAGCGGGTACGCTACCTTGAAATCACGGAGTGGTTTTCCTTGGGCGAGGACAATGGACGGCATCGACATCAGCCCAGCGAAAAAGATCGCCGAGAAAATTCTGGACAGGTTTCGCATATAGGCTCCTCTACTCGGTAAGCTGAGTTTGCCGAAGTACCTTTTCGAGCAAACACCACTTACTCCGGATTAACCGTTGCGCGCCGACTTCTAACAAGACAACCACTGCTATAGGAGAACTTGTGTCCGACCCTTGATCCGAATATTTCGCTTGCTACTCTGCCAGCTCAAAAACCGGCAGCTTGATTGCCGCATCGTGGGTCTCTTGAAAAGCGACTCTGACGCGGGCTCCCATTGTTACCTTGTCTTTGGATTCTCCCACCAGCCGGCTCTCCATGATAACGCCTTCGTCCAAGACTACGTTGACGTAGTAAATCGGCAGTTCATCTTTGAAGGCGGGATTGCGCGGCACTCGAACCAAAGTGAAACTGTGAATCTCACCCGTGCCTTTCGATTCGATCCACTCGAGCGCGCCGCTGAAACAATCAACGCACGCCACGCGGGGAAAGAATTGCAACTTGCCGCAGTCGCGGCATTTCTGCAGGACTAGCCTGTTTGTGGCCGCGGCGCGCCAGTACGGCGCATCGACCGGATTGATCTTCGGTAAGCTTTTCCTCGGCGCGCTTGCTTCCGCCATGATTATCTCCTCTCCAGAACCAGCGCCGCGGTGGTGCCGAGGTTACGGCCGTAGTTCAACCAGCCGATACCTGTAACCAGAGCACGCTCGGCCTTCTTCACCTGGTGGCCGCCGGCCTCGCCCCGCAACTGGCGCAACGCTTCGACGATATGAAGAAACCCGCCGGCCAGCCCCGCTTGCCCGACGGACAGCTCACCGCCGCCGGTATTCACCGGAAAGTCGCCTTTGTAAGTGAGGTCGTGCGCGTCCACGAATTTTCCGCCTTCGCCCTTTTTGCAGAAACCCAAATCTTCGATCTGAATCATCACTGCAATCGGATAGTCGTCGTAGATCTCGAGCAAGTCGATGTCTTCATGCCGTACCTCGGAAAAGATCCGTTCACCCACAACCTTAATACCGAATGTGGTTTTATCGGGTTTCATATCGGCAACTTGATAATGCGAGATTTCCGCGTCAGTCACTAAATAGACCGGTTTATCGGTGAGTTTTCTAGCTTTCTCTTCGGAAGCGAGGACGATGCATTCGGCACCGGAGCACGGCATCACGCAATCGAAAAGCCGGATCGGATCGGAAATCATCCGTGAATTGAGATAGTCCTGCATCGTCATTGGCTCGCGCAACAGCGCTTGCGGATTGTTGAGGGCGTTTTCACGCTGCGCGATGGCGATCTTGCCGATCTGTTCCAACGTCGTGCCGTATCTTTCCATGTGCAGGCGCTGAATCAGCGCCATCAATGAATTGGGCCCGCCGTAACCGTAAACATCAACGTAATTGGCGCGCTGATATTCCAGCGGCCTTTGGTGCGTCACGCTTCTGTCGAACGCGTTTCCACCCACCAGCACCGCGACATCGAGATGGCCGCATTCGATGGCGTCCGCCGCCCGGCGCGCGCTCATCACTCCGCCGGCGCCGCCATAGTCGCCATTGAGAACCCAATCGACTTCCAGACCCAATTGCTCGGCGACATGCGGCGAGAAGTCGGGACTTGCCTGCGTGGTGATCGAAAGACCCCGAACGTCTTTCTTGTGTAGTCCGGCCCTTTCGAGCGCCTGGCGAATCGCATTGGCGTAGTGAGTCAATACCGACTCTTCCGATTTCCGCGAATACTCGGTCGACCCATGGCTGACCAAACACACTCTGTTGCGTCGCATCCTTTTACCTCTCTCTCCTACTCATCAGCTATGCTTGCGCAATCTGTTTCTTATCGTCGGAGCCCCACCTTCAAGAAGCTTTCGCCCGCCGCCCGATTCATCTCCGCTTCGCGGCCATAAAGTAACCGCAGCATCCGGGTCTCTCGATAAAACCCTTCGAAAGGAAACTCTTTGCAAACACCATAACCGCCATGGATTTGAATCGCAGTATCGGCGGCTTCAAACGCCATGCGCGCCGCTCTTTTTTTGGCCAGCGCCGCCGCATCGAAAAACGGCAGGCTCTTGTCGGCGCGCCATGCCGCTTCCAAGGTGAGCCAGGTGCAGCTGCGCAAATCCACCGACAGGTCAGCCAGCATCCATTGGATTGCCTGGCGCTGGGCCAGAGTTCTGCCGAAGGTTTCGCGCGTCCGCGCGTGCTCAATGGCAGCCGCCAGGCAGCGCATGGCGATACCGAGACAGCGGCCGGCGATGCGGAGTTGCTCGGCGGCAAGAATCTCTCCGGTCTCGTACTCATATCCCAACAGACGGTCTTCGGGTATTTTGCACTGGCGCAACGTCAACCGCGCCATGGTGGAGTCGGTGGTCAGATCGGCTTCATCATCTATGGAAACACCGGGTATGTTTTTTTCAATGAGGAATAAGCCGATACGATTGGTTCCTTGTTCTCTGGCCGGCAGTAGAAATAGATCGGCGGACGAATCATAGACGACAATTTGCGAATTGCTGACAATGCAGCCGCCGGGCTCCGGACGGTAACGGATGGTTACGCGGTCCAGGGTGCCGGTGTTGTGAACTTGATCGAAAGCCAACGCCAGCGAAAGCTTGCCTTCGCACAACTCTTTGACAAACCCGCTTTTCTCCAGCAGTGCGGGAATGCAAGCCGGCGCAAATGGTAAGACGGTTCGGCCAAACTCGCGATAGACAAGCACCCGCGCCAAGTACCCAATGGCGGCATCTCCCGCCGATTGCGGTAATTCGAGCGCCCACAGACCGAGCCGCTGCGCGATGCCCATCAGTTCCTGATATACCTTGGCATCCAACTCGCGGCGCGCCGGGTCGCCCGGCGGCAGAAAAGATTCCTGCTGCCGGAGATAGTCTCCTTCGCGCGAAAGCAGCTCGCGTTTGACAAACTGCGACGCGGTGCTCTGTACCAGCTTTTCTTCTTCGGATAAGTGGAAATCCATGACTGATCGCCAAAAGCAAGTATTAGAAGCCAGGAATCGGAGTTCGCTCCATTCCGCACATTCCGGTCTCCTGAATTCGTGCCCGTTTCACAACCGACGGTTCCTCTTGCCTACTGCAGCTCAAAAGACGCAATCCCCTCTCGGAACAAGGCGCGCTGAATGATATGGCGTTGTATTTCTGAAGGGCCTTCGACAATGCGCCTGGCGCGCGCATGACGAAAAGCTCGGGCCAGCACATGGTTCTTGCGCAACACTGCCGGGCCGGCGACTTCCAGCGCGAAATCGACGATCTGATGCAATAGCTCCGTGCCGAATAGCTTCACGTTGGCGGCTTCCGAGCGCACATCGAGTTTGTGATCCGCCTTCCACGCGCCCAGATAGCTCAACGTTCGAAGCGCTTCCAACTCGCCCAAATAGTAACCGATACGTTCGACCGATTTGGCTGCTTCAACCTCATCCCGACCGAGCATCTCCGCGACTACGCGCAATACCCGTTGCGACATGCCGTGGGCGCGAATGCCGACCTGAAAGCGTCGCGCGCCGAGCCACGCCTGGTTGAGCTCCCAGCCTTTGCCCACTTCGCCAAGCACCTGGCTCGCAGGCACTCGGCAATCTTCGAAGACCAGCTCGCACGGCTCCGTGCCCGCCAGAGTCGCAATGCTGCGCGTGACGCGATAACCGGGCGTACCCCTATCGATTAAGAAACAGGTTACGCCGTCGCGTCCCCTGGTTCCCGGAAGACGCGCGAACAGCTGCACGAAGTCGGCCACATCGGCGAAGGTTGGAAACATCTTGCTGCCGTTGATGATGAAGTCATCGCCATCCGGCGTTGCAGTCGTCTGCAACATCGACGGATCAGCGCCGGACGCCGGTTCGGTCAGGCCAAAGGCCGAGCTCTTTTCGCCACGAATGCAAGGCCGGAGAAACTTATCGATCTGCTCGCCCTTACAGTTATAAAGTATGTTGGAGACATGATTGCCGAGTTCGAAGGGAACCGAACTCCTTTCCAGTTCCTCGGTGGCGGTAAGCATGGCCACGTTGCTCACTTCCGCGCCGCCGTATTCTTTCGGCACATCGAGATACCATAGACCTCGCGCTTCAGCCTTCTTCTCAAGATCTTCCATTATTTTCACATAACCCAGGATCATCGGATCGTGACTCAGCCTGGCGCGGCTCTTCCAGCGGCTGCCTTCGAAAACATCCGGGGCATTCTCGAATTGCGGTTCTAGCGGAATTAGATGTTCGCGAACAAACTCTTCGACTGCCTTGCGCAGGCTCTCTTCTTCAGGTGATAATTGGAAATCCACAGCGATACCCTATCGATCCATTGAAGGTGCTAAACTTGAGCGAATCCAACTATATTTAACATCCCTCGTTCCGAGCTCAGCACCCCATTACCACACCTGAAGAAAAACCAAAAGATAAACTTGGCGCATTGTGCGCCGGGGATGAACGCAGTCGCATTATCAATGCTCGAGGGGTCGTTTGACTGTGTGTACCCAGGTTAGCCGGAAGACTGAAAACGTTATAGATAGATGGATTTCTAATCGGATTATGTGTCGTGACCTTTCTTGGGAATGCCCGCCGGGTCTTTCTCTTCTCACAATGCGTCGCGGGATGATATATCGCATCACCCCGTTTGCAACCGGCCCGTCGCCCTCTGCCAGGAGCGGTTGAGACTTGCGAAGAAGACTCCGGCGACGATGTACA
>CAYZXN010000030.1:0-4291 GCA_964482425.1 uncultured Syntrophobacteraceae bacterium
GGCGAGGCGAGTCGCAATGTCGCCATCGTTTTCAACGACATCAGCGATCGCAAGCGCGCCGAGGAAGTGCTCAAGGAAGCGAACCGGCATAAAGATGAATTTTTGGCCAACATGAGCCACGAGATTCGTAGCCCAATGACGGGGATCATGGGTTATGCCGACATCCTGTTGATGAAGCTGCAAGACCCGGACAACATCGAATGCGTCAAGACCATCAAGGAGAGCGGCAAGTATCTCATCGAAATCATAGACGACATTCTCGATCTGTCGAAGATTGAGGCGGGCAAGCTCAAGCTTCAAAAGGAGTCGGTGTCTCTAGCTACTTTACTCGCGGAGATTCACGCGCTCCTGGAAATCCGCGCCAAGGACAAGAAACTGCCGTTGATTTTGAAATACGACGGTCCCGTTCCTGAAACGATCGAGACCGACCGTACGCGCCTGCGGCAAATAATTGTCAATCTAGTGAGCAACGCAATCAAGTTCACCGATCAGGGCAGCGTGCAAATCGTTGCGCGCTTTCTGCCTGCTGAGTTGCTGCAAATCGACGTCGTCGACACTGGCATTGGGATTTCACCCGCGCAGCAGAGACGTTTGTTTCAACCGTTTTCCCAGGCGGACAGCTCGTCAACCCGGGAGTTTGGCGGCACCGGACTGGGATTGGCGATCACCAAGCGTCTGGTGGACATGCTCGATGGCTACATTTCATTCGAGACCGAAGTGGGTAAAGGAAGCGTGTTTCGCGTCATCATTCCGACCGGCCCGGTGCGCGGCTCTACGGTCAGTCCAGCCGGAATGGGTATTTCTGAATGCATGGAAACCGCGCCGTCGCTCGGTTGCCGAGTTCTCATCGTCGACGATCGCCCTGAGATCCGCTATCTGATCGGTCATTTCATCAGCGAGGCGGGTGGAAGCGCCGTCGGCGTCGCCGATGGTGACGCGGCCATGCAAGCGATTCGAGAGTCCGGTTCGGACGGTGGCGCTTTCGATGTTGTGTTCATGGATATCCAGATGCCGGGCATTGATGGCTATCAGGTAACACGCAGATTGCGCTCAGAAGGGTTTAGAAAACCAATTATCGCACTGACCGCCAGCGCGATGAAGGGGGAGCGTGAGAAATGCATGGAAGCGGGTGTGATGATTTCCTGACAAAGCCGATTGATCGCCAGAGGTTAGTCGAAATCCTCTCTTTTTATGAGCGCAAAGAACAGCAAGATTGCGGTTCCTAAACCAACTCCGCTGCGCTCACGCGTCGCTGCGCGATTTGGTGACGTCCTCTTAAGCGGCTTCTTCGGAATGGTCGCCGGCGCATAAGAGTTGGCATCGCGGCGGATCATAGACGTAGAACCACTCGCGTTTGCCGGTGCAAAACAGTCCTGACACTGCTTATCTCTGCAGGGTCTGCTTTCGAGCGCCGATCGGATTCCCATGGCGGCGCGTACCCGCCAGACCATAAAAGAGTCGTTATTTTCTCGAACGATATTCTAGCGGCCACACCTCACCGATCGCAGCTTCGCCGAGATGGTCTTTGGTTCCGCGTAGACAATCCGCTGTTAATCGCGCAAACGGTACATCTACGATCATCGCCTGTTGCTGGTTTGGGACGTATGACTCTGCTGGCTGTCGTCAAATCCTAAATCGTCTTCGAAGAATCCCTGTTTTCGGATCGGCTCGCGCCGTATTAAAAGTTCCGCCAAGACTTTCTATTTCTCGTATGTAGCTGTCTTACGTCAAGCGGGTTGCTGCTTTTCACTCATGCGCGGTCGAAGGCCGTGCTCTTGGAGCGGCAAGGAGGAGGAGTTCGGCAAGTGAAGTCAATCGGTGGTGGCATATATGTTGCTGTCCTAAGGGGTCGTTACTCGGTCTTACTGGGACTTCTAATCAAAAATATTTTCGCTATTCAGAGACTGGGTCAGTCTCCGCGGCCGGATAGCTACGGCTCAATACGACAACAATCGAAAGGCATTAAATTACCGGAATGACTCACATCCTGATTGCCGGCGGAGCCGGTTTCATCGGCTCGCATCTAGCGGACGAATTGTTGACGCGCGGTCACCGCGTTCGCATTCTCGATCTCTTATGCCCGCAGGTCCACAGCGCGGAAAAGCAAATTCCCGATTATCTAAACCCACACGTCGAGCTGATTCGCGGCGATGTTCGTGATCGCGAGGCCACCGAGCGCGCGCTTATCGGTATCGATGCAGTGTATCACTTAGCGGCCGCGGTGGGCGTCGGTCAAAGCATGTACGAAGTCGAGCATTACACCAGCACCAATGACCTCGGAACGGCCGTGCTGCTTGAGACGCTCATCAAACGTCCGGTGAGGCGTCTGGTTGTCGCTTCGAGTATGAGCATCTACGGCGAAGGTCTCTATCGATCACGCGACGGATCGCTTCACGATTCGGTCGAGCGCAGTGAGGCGCAGTTGCGCGCCGGCTTATGGGAGCCGCGCGACGAACATGGCAACGTATTGGAAGCGATCGCCACGCCCGAGAGCAAGTCGCCTAGTCTCACCTCGGTCTACGCGCTTTCCAAATATGCGCAGGAACGGATGTGCTTGATGATCGGCCGGGCGTACAGGATTCCCACGACCGCGTTGCGGTTCTTTAACGTCTACGGCCCGCGCCAGGCGCTTTCGAATCCCTATACCGGCGTGCTGGCGATTTTCGCCTCACGGTATCTCAACGGCAAAGCGCCGATTATTTTCGAAGACGGCATGCAGCAACGTGACTTCGTTAACGTCGCCGACGTGGTGCAAGCCTGCTGTTTATGCCTGGATGCGCCTGAAGCGGCCGGCAAAGTTCTCAACATCGGCAGCGGTCAAGCCTATACAATACGCGGCTTGGCTGAACGGATGGCCAAGGCGTTGAGTACGGAAGACCTGGAGCCGGAAATCACCGGCAAATACCGCGTCGGCGATATCCGTCACTGCTTCGGCGATATTGCGCTGGCGCGTGCCGTCATTGGCTACGAGCCGCGGGTGAATCTGGAAGACGGTATTTTGAGGCTGGCTGAGTGGCTCGGCGGGCAGATCGCCGAGGATCGCGTCGAGCGCGCCACCGCCGAGCTGGCGGCGCGGGGATTGACTCTGTGAGAAAGATACACAACGGCCGCAATGGTGCTGGCGCGGGAACGCAGACGTGGACATCTCGGCGCATGCACAAACCGGCGCCGAAAGCCACAGAGCCGGTGGTGATTACCGGCGGCGCCGGTTTCATCGGCACCAACCTGGCTCATCGGCTAGCCAGCGACGGTGAACGTGTGTTGGTGTTCGACAATCTGTCGCGTCCGGGCGTTGAACGTAACCTGCGCTGGCTGCTCGAAACTCACGGCAAGCGAGTGCAGGTGGAAGTGGCCGACGTGCACAACCCGCACGCGCTCAGGCGAGCGGTGCGTCATGCCGCGCATGTGTTTCATTTCGCCGCTCAAGTCGCTGTCACCACGAGCCTGGCCAATCCATGCCACGACTTCGAAGTCAATGCGCGCGGCACGCTCAATCTTCTCGAAGCGCTGCGCGCTTGCGACGACCCGCCGCCGCTGATCTTCACTTCAACCAACAAAGTTTACGGCAGCCTCGACGATGTCGAGCTCACCTGTGACGGCGGCGCATACCGCCCGGCCGACCCGGCTCTGCACGAGGGCGGCATCGACGAACTGCGCGCGCTCGATTTACACAGCCCTTACGGTTGCTCGAAAGGCGCCGCCGACCAGTACGTGCTGGACTATGCCCGCACGTTTGGTCTGCCTGCGGCTGTTTTTCGCATGAGCTGTATCTATGGACCGCACCAGTTCGGCAACGAAGACCAAGGCTGGGTGGCGCACTTTCTTATCTGCGCCCTGGAGGACCGGCCGCTGACGATCTACGGCGACGGCATGCAGGTGCGCGACATCCTCTATGTCGACGATCTGGTCGATGCTTTTCTCGCTGCGCGGGCGCATGCGCGCGATATTTCCGGCCAGGCGTTCAATATGGGCGGCGGTCCACGCCGGGCGATCAGCTTGCTCGAGCTGATCGATATGATCGCGGATCTGCATGGCTATCCGCCGCCTCGCGACACCGGCGGCTGGCGTTCGGCAGACCAGCGCTACTATGTTTCGGACACGCGAAAATTTCAGCAGGCAACCGGCTGGTCGGCTCACGTCGATCCCGTGGAAGGGGTACAGAGACTTTACGACTGGTTGCGGCATGCGCGCGGCCTCGAGCGGGTGCACATGCTGGCCAGCTCAAACGGCGCCGGCGGTTTGCCGCGCAAAGCAGCGCTGCGCAGCCGCTTTACGGCGGCACAGCGCGCAG
>CAYZXN010000031.1:0-6477 GCA_964482425.1 uncultured Syntrophobacteraceae bacterium
GATTAGGCGCGCGATAACGAGAAGTCAGCCCTGAGCCCGAATTCTGCAGTAAAAATTGAGCAAGGGTCGAACCTGGAGGAGCGAAGACACCGGAGTGTTCAGTTTCAAATCTTTTGTGGCGCTTGGCTCGCCGCCACCACTGCTTAACGTCGTTACGCACCGCACGGACAGCTGCCGCTTTATCAGAGGCAGGAACGTATTGTCTTCGCTGCGGAAGGTTTGCTCCTTGCTCATGACATCTCGTTCGACTGCGGAATCCGGGTTGAGTCCTGTCAGCATATGTGACGCTGAGACGTGAAGGGCAACCGCCTGCTGATTTTCCGGAAAAAACATCTGTCTTGTTGTTGCCCTAAATCGGCGTTTCCTTGAGCGGCTGTTCCAGGTTGTCGCCTATGACGTCCTCGACATAAACCATCCGTACCAGCACGATCGCGGCCGCCATTAGAGGTGTTGCCAAGATGATGCCGATAAAACCGAGCATCCCGGCGAGCAGAAGCTGCGCAAGCACTGTGAGCGCCGGCGGCATGTGCACCGTCTTTTTGAAGACAATCGGCATCAGTACGTTTGCCTCGATGTTCTGAATGACAAGGTAAAGCGCGAGCACCCAGAGCGCCAAGGTGGGGCTTTCAACGAAGGCAATTAAAAGTATCGGCACCAGCGCGATGATCGGCCCCAGATAGGGAACGAAGGTGAGAAGCCCGGTGATCAAGCCGAGTACAAACGCTAGGGGTACTTCCAGGATCCAAAGCATGATCCAGGTGGTGACAAACAGTGCCGCCATGGAAATGAGCTGGCCCACCATCCACCAGCGCAATGTATAGCCTAATTCCGTGATGATCTGGCCGGCTCTGGAACGGTTTTCCTTAGGGATCAGGCGCAGAAAACCGGCGATGTAGAGGCCTGGGTCGTACGCGAGAAACATGCTCACGATCAGGGTGATAAGAAAACCGGTGATCGCGCCGAATGTCGTGCCGAAAAAAGTAGCGATTCCCCTCCATATCTGCGAAGCATTATCGGTCAAATCATCTGTTCGAGGTATTTGCTCCAGCATCCATTTTCCGGCATCGGATGCGCGCAATACTTCTTCAATCCGATAGAGCGAACGCTGTAAGCTTTCTGTTAGAAGCTTCATCTGCTCCCAGAAAACCGGAGCTGTAAAAGCAATCGTCAATCCACTTCCAACGATTACCAGCAACAGAACAACGGTCAGCGACCACAGAGGCGGAATTCCGGTCAAGCGGGTAAGACCGTCGCTCAGGAAGCGCAGCGCGATGGCGATCAAGGCGCTCGCAAACAGGAGCAACAAAACCGGCACGGCTTGCCACAAGAGCAGCAGGAACAGGAGAATAGCAAACGCAACGAGTAAGAACCTCACACCTACCTCATGGGTCGAGGCTCTCGACCCGGTTCACTCTGTCACCATGTATGTTCCTATATAGCCGATCGTTTAGGTCGATTCGCAACGTCGTGCCGGACTACTATCGGATGGAAAGCCCGGGATTTCAGGATGGAACTCTTGCCCTGATGAATAGCTTACGAGCCAAAGCCAAGCGGGGCAAGATAGAGGGGAAATTTTTCCATGAACCAGTGATTAGGTGGAGCGCTTGAAGCGCTGTCGGAGCGGGGTCTACTCGCCGCCATTGACGTCGATCACCGCTCCGCTGACAAAGCTCGCCGCGTCCGATGCCAGGAACACCGCCACCGCGGCTACTTCATCAGCCCGGCCGGACCGGCCGAGCGAAATCCTTTTTATCGCTTCCGCGGCCAATTCCTGCCGGTTCGTTCCGGCCGGCGGGGCGTGTCGATGATGCCTGGAGCGATGCAGTTGACGCGTACTTCCGGCCCCCACTGGTGCGCCATGTGAACGGTCAAATTCATGACAGCAGCCTTGGCGCAACCATACGCCGCCATATCGGCTCTTTCCTTCTTGGTGCCGCGCCCGGAGATCGAACCGATATTGATGACACTGCCTTTGCCCGAAGCCTTCATTACCGGAACGACGGCCTTGGCGCAGAGAAAAGCGCTCTTGGCGTTGACTTCATAGGCCGTCATGAAGTCTTCCGGCGCCAGCTCGAGCAGCGGAGCGCGTTTGAATTCCGGCATGTGGGGATTTCGACTATAGGAGCCGCCGGCGACGTTAATCAGAACGTCCAGCCGGCCGAATGTTGAAATAGTTCGCTGGACCACAGACTGGACCTGCTCGGCTTTAGTTACGTCACATGCGAGACCTAGGCTGTTGACCCCTGCGGCTTCGACCTCTTCTACTGCAGCATGGATCGAATCCGGTGGTAGGGATGCGATCACGATATTGGCGCCTGCCTTCGCAAACTCGGTCGCGCAGGCTCGGCCGATGCCGCCGCTGCCGCCGGTAATAATCACGGTGCGGCCTTCGAGTGAAAAGCGCGAGAGATCGATCTGGTTCATTATTTTCTCCTAATCGCCGGATGTGTGTAGCAGCTGGCAGCGCTGTAATCGTACGAGCTTGGGTTCCCCCTTAGCAATCCCCATAAACTTATTTTACCTCATACAGAACAGATGGCCTTTAACAGAATCCATTCAAGCAGGAAAGGGCGATCTCATATGAGAGTCATTTTCTTTGCTGCGACTATTGGATAGCAGTGTTTGTCTCACACCTTAGTTTGTTTGCGCAGCAAACGTCGTCGGACCGAGACAAAAAAGCTGTCGAGCCGGACTAACGGGCCGCTTTTTCCTGGCATTTCGATTGCTGCTGCCGTTTATGGTTCGGATCGAAGTAGCAGAGGAGGGAGTTACTCAATGGGTCTTTTGACATTTTCTTACAGCGTCGAGCACTCGGTAGGTTGTTGGGCGGGACGAGAGGCGCGCAAGCGGCGCGCTCCGGCGGATTCTTTACCGGTACGTTAAGGAAGGCTGCTCTAGCCGGGATCACCGCCATGCTCTTCAAGCGCGCCATGCGAAGAAAGTAGATTCAAGCTGCGAGTCATCATTCGTCCAGGCGCAATCTCCGTATCGTCTCGATGGCTTCATAGAGCCGGGCAACCCTTTCTTTTACCTTGCCGCCATCCCCGCCGTATCCACATTTAAAATCGGCTTTCCGGTTGACTAGGCAAAGGCAAATCGGTAGCTTCCGGTCAAAATACCTGTACTCCCAAAATAGCTTTTGACAGGAGGCTGAAATGCAAACGCCAGTACTTTTGCTGATTTGGTTCCTTGCCGTGGCGCAGTTAAGCTTTGCCGAGCACGCGTATGCGCAGTCGGCCTTTTATAAGGGAAAAACCATCAGACTAATTCAGGGGCGCGAAGCGGGCGGCTCGGGAGACATACGGTCGCGAGCGGTCACGCCCTTTTTGCAGAAGTACATTCCTGGGAATCCTACGATCGTCAGCGAATATATGCCAGGCGGCGGTGGGCGCAAGGCGGCCAATTATCTTTTCAGCAGCGCCCGCCCCGACGGACTCACAATTGGACATGTCAGCAGTGGCATTGTCACCAGCGCGGTACTGGGCGAGACCGGTGTGCAATATGACCTCAGTAAGTTCAATTGGCTGGGGTCCACAGACAGCGCTTTTCACTATGCCTTCTTCGTGCGCAAAGAGCTCGGACTCGATACCTTGGAGAAGCTGCAGGCGCATCCAGGCCTCAGAATCGGCGCAACCTCAATCGGCCATACAACCTATACTTACGGCAGGACGTTTGCCTGGCTTCTGGGTCTTAAAGACCCCAGGTTTGTCTTGGGCTACTCATCCATTGAGGTCGATGCCGCCATGGCCCGCGGAGAGCTCGATGCGCGCAGCAATAACACCCAGGAGGTGGTCCGACGGAATCCCGACGCGGTGAAAAAACGATTGTTCGACTTTGCCGCTATCCTCAAAATACCGAGGGAAGACAAGGAGCCCGAGTTCGATCACCTTGCGGAAGTCGACGGCTTTGTAAAATCTGAAAGGGAGCGGCGCTTCCTGGCATTGACTCGCGCGACGCGAAGCGTGGGGACCCCCTACCTGATTCCTCCAGGCACGCCCAAAGAGCAAGTGCAGATTCTACGGGAGGCAATGAAAAAAACTTTTCAAGATCCTGAGTTCCAGAAGGAGTTTAGAAAGCTCGCCGGAGAAGCTCCCAGCCCGCTGCTGCCGGAAGCCCAGGAAGAGATCATCAGGTCGGTACCGCGTGATGCCGAGACAATTGAGCTGTTCAAGCTGATTAATGGCAACAAACCCTTGCCGGCTCGCTGATTTTCTGTAAGCATCGCCGCAGTACGGGGACGTGCCCGGCTCAAAAGCCGCGGCCCCAGAGGCCGCAGTAGCGGCGCAGCACAAAAGGCAGCGCCTGCTCGTAGCCGGGGGTGCCGGCGTACTTCGGCAGCTTCAATTCTTTCTCGACCCTGTCCCAGCACTTGCCCTCCTGAGCCTCCTTCTTTACCTCGGCGGATGCGTGCTGCAAAAACGTTAGAACGTTCTGTACGTCCTCTTTAGTGCCCAGGCGACCGCCGACGCCGGGATGTCCGGGAATCAGCCGTTCCCAATCCATCTGCAGAATTTTTTTGATAGAGTCTTCCCACTCAAGCGGGTAGGAATCGATCATGCCGCGACCCGGCAGCGATCCAACGGGGAGCCAATCCACCGTGAAAATGATCTTCTCCGCGGGCAGTCGCATGACCAATGTCGAGTCGGAGTGGTTCAGCCCAAGATACGTCAGCTCGAGAGTGGTGCCGCCCAGCGTTATCGTTCGATTGTTGTCGACTGTCTCATCAGGAATGACTGTATGCGGGTCTTTCAACCGTTCGAGTCTCTCCTTGGCTTTCTTATGGGCGATAAACGTGGCGCCGGCGTCTTTGAACGGTTTGCCGCCGGCAATGTGGTCGAAGTGGTGATGGCTGTAGATGACGTACCTGACGGGTTGATTGGTGACTTTTTTTATCTCTTCGATATAGGTCGCGACCGCTTGCGGACGACCGTAGCCGATCGGGTCGGTGGCGATCACGCCCTCTTTGGTGACGACGAACATGGCCTGAGCGTTGCCGTAGCGAAAGACGTAGACGTTATCGGTGCCCTCGACCTTGGTGGTCGCGAACGGCGGCTGCTGAGCGTGAGCCGGTGCGATCCAGATTAGTGCCGCGAGCGCTGCGCCGGCGATAATTTGACCAATAGATGCCATGGTCGCCTCCTTAAACAATCATGAGGAGCACTATAAAATGCCGACCCGGCAAGCCCTCTGGACGGGAGCGCTACTACCCCGGAGCGGCCTCTGGACCCTTCCTGCCGGCGGGAACGCTATCTAAAAAGAGGGTCAGCTGTCAACGGTCATGAGATAAGATGATATGTGCACGGAGCCTTTCAAACGGTCAGAGGTTCAAGTGCAATGCTGCCGGTCCGAGTTACTTCTCGGCCGCGATCTTCGAGTTCATAAATTTATGCTAGGTTGAAGCCGTATCCATTTGAAAGGAACGTAGTCATGACAAAACGAATTTTCACCGATCGCAGTCGTCATACCACTAAGCTCGCAGCCGGGATGGCAATGTTCGTTCTGAGCTTGGGAGGTTGGCCGGAGGCAGGGTTAGCTCAGGCAGCGACGCCTGGCCCCGGCCTCAAAATCGGTATCGTCGGTTCCGGAAACATAGGCGGCACGTTGGGAACTCTGTGGGTGAAGAGCGGCCATCCGGTGTTGTTCTCTTCCAGGCATCCCGAACAGCTAAAAAAACTCGCCGAAAGTCTCGGCCCTCTGGCGCGCGCCGGAACTGTTCGCGAAGCGCTTGCGTTCGGCGATGTTGTTCTGGTCGCGGTGCCTTATAGTGCCTATCCCCAGATAGGACAGGATTATGCCGCGGGGTTTAAAGGCAAAATCGTCATAGACGCCGGCAATGCTGTTCCGTCGCGAGACGGCGCCATCGCCAAGGAAGCGGCTGAGAATGGGATCGGCGTCACCTCCGCTAAATACTTAATGGGCGCGCGCGTTGTGCGTGCATTTAACACCCTGAACTATCGTACGCTCGCAAATGGCTCCCACCGCCCTGGTGGCCGCATTGCCATTCCCATAGCGGGCGACGATAAAGACGCACTGGCGACGGTGTCCACCTTGGTACGCAGCGCGGGCTTCGAACCGGTGATTATCGGTCCGCTGGTACGGGCAACCGACTTCGCCCGTGGCGCGGCGCTGTACGGGCAAGAGATCACGGCCGATGAGATGCGGCGGCGTTTGAAAACAATGCGCTGAGAAGAGCACCGATGTGCGACGATTCACCAACCATTCATAGGATCACGGCTCGACGCGCACTCCACTCGCCCGGTCGTGAGCAAGCTTTGCTGGCGAAAAGGACACAATCCTGACGTGGAAAAGAGGACCGACACGAGGGATTGGAAACTTAGAATCCAGGCCCTCTTCGATCGGATGGATAGCCTGTCCGATAACGTGAGATCGCGCATCAAGAGAGTCACCGGTTTCAGCCGCCCTTTGATGATTATTCCTCACCTGGGCTTCGGAACTTCGGACAAACTCTTCGTCGGT
>CAYZXN010000032.1:0-5801 GCA_964482425.1 uncultured Syntrophobacteraceae bacterium
GTCAAGAAGACGCTCGCCGAAGCCGTGCACGAAGAGTACGAGCACGCCGGGTTCCTCGAAGAAGCGCTCAAATCCAAAGGCGCGGTGCCGTACGAATACAAACCGCTGCCGGCGCAGATGGCGATGTTCAACGCATTCGAAGGATTGACCGACACCATTGAGCGCATCGCCGCCTTTCCCATGGCCGGTGAAGGAGTAGCCGATTACCTGATCAGCAAAAGCCTGAAAGCCGGCACCGTTCCCGCCTGGGTAACCGGACCGTATCAAAAGATTCACGAAGACGAGGAAGAGCACGGCAACTATCCGTTCGAAATTCTCGTCAAGTACGCTACGACAGCCGAGAAGCAGGAAAAAGCCGCACGCGCCGTCGCCATGAGCCTGGTGCTGCGCCGCCAGTACTTCGACAATCTCGACCGCTGGGTGTTTGAGAACGAGATGTACTAAACGGAGGGAGCTTGGCGGAGCGTCGGAGTAAAGGACTGATGCGTCTCAGATCCAACACTCCAAGAGCATAAAAAAACCGCAAGACTGATTGAAAAAAGTTTGAGCCGGCCTCAAAAGGTTCCCCTTCCGATTCGTTCGCCTTATGAACTTAAACTGGGAAGAACCTCTTCCAAGTAAATGCGAAGCTGCTCGTTTAGATCGTCGCCGATCGGGCGAATGGTGACGTGATCGACTCCTGCGCCGATAAATCCACGCACACATTCGACGCAATGTTCGACCGGTCCGCAAGCGTTCCAGATTTCAACACCTTGGCGCGTAAAGTCCTTTTGATAATAAGCGTCGAGAAATGCTTTCGCTTCGCGAAATGCCTGATTTCGATCGGCGTTGACGGACATGCCGTAATACAAAATTGTCTTGAATGTGTCCGGATCGCGGCCCTCTTCGGTCAACATATCCCGCAATCGCCCCACATAATCTCGAAACCTTTCGAGCTCGATCTGGTTGGTCATCCAACCGTCGGCGTAGCGGGCGATTCTCCGTAACGAACGCTCCACTCCCCGGTCGCCGATCTGCGTGGATCGCGGCGTACCGGCGATATAGATCGGGCAAGGCTGTTGTGCGGGTTTGGGCAGGAGATTTACATCGTCGAAGGAATAGTACTTGCCATGGAAGCTCGCATGTTCGTCGGACCACAGAACTCTCAAGGCTTGGATCATTTCTTCCAATCGCGCCGGACGCTCTTTGCTTTGGACTCTCATCACTTCAAGCTCTTTGGCCGCCATCGGATGCTGGCTCGCCGCATACCCCATGCATGCCGCTAGCCATGTGCGCCCACCCGATATCACATCGAGACTCGCCCACTGCAAAGCAAGCAACACGGGATTACGCTGCGCGAGGGTGGCCATGCATGCGACCCCGAGTTTAACTCGCGAAGTATGCGCGGCGATGGCGCCCAGGAGCGGAATGCATTCCAAACGAGGCTTGCTGAGAATGCTGTCGCCGACCCAAACAGCGTCGATGGCGCCGGTGTTCTCGGCTTGCACGGCCATGTCGATCAGTTCCTTGGGTTGCGTTCCCCGCGTCACCAGCGCGCGGTTGGACAAGGTGAGACCGAAAGTTGTTTTTTTCTCCGCCATGCCCGCGAGCATAGGCCGAGGCGACGCCATCTTTCAAGCGCGATATTGCGCCGAGCTGCCGCAGGCTGTCGCGGCCTTGGATTCGCTGCAGAGCACAAACATCAGGCTGCCTCCTGCTTCCTCTCGAAGTCAATTGACGATAGTAAACCCCTAATGCATAGTCCGGTATGTGAGATCGGACAAACAAAAATTCGATAAGAATTTTGCCGAAGAGCAACCCGCCTACAGCCTCACAGAAGCTTCGCGTTATCTTTTAATACCTCCTGCGACACTGCGATCGTGGGTTGCGGGGCGGAAATACCCGACCGATTTGGGCTCTAAATTCTTCAGGCCCATCATTCAAATCCCCGATGATGTTCGCGCCGGCCTGTCGTTCGCTAATCTGGTCGAAGCGCACGTGTTGGATGCCATCCGAAGGCATCATCAGGTTCCGTTAAGTAAAATCCGCCAAGCAATTGAATATCTTCGTAAGCATTTTTCCTCTAAGCATCCTCTGGCGGAGCAAAGGTTCGAAATTGACGGACTCGACTTGTTCATCGATAAGTTCGGTCAACTGATCAACGTCACGCAGAGCGGTCAAATCGCCCTGCGAGAACTTCTAAAAGCTCACCTTCATCGCGTCGAACACGATGCCGCCGGAACCGCGGTTAGACTCTATCCCTTCACTCGTAAGCGCGACCTGCGCGAGCCAAAAGTTGTGGTCATCGATCCGCACATCTCTTATGGAAGGCCGGTTTTAGTTGGGACCGGAATTCCCACGGCGGTGGTAGCTGAACGTTACAAAGCCGGAGAATCGATCGACGAGTTAGCGGAGGATTATGGCCGCTCGCGCAACGAGATTGAAGAGGCCATCCGCTGCGAGCTCTGGCTCGAAGCCGCCTGAACCTTTAGTCTTTTTCATCGACCGTTCCCTTGGTAGAAAGATCGTAACTCAAGCGCTGCGGGAAGTCGGCGAAACCATCGAGATTCACGACGATCACTTTGCCCCGGATGCTAAAGACGAATTTTGGCTAGTTGAAGTCGGTAGCCGTGATTGGATCGTCCTAACCAAGGATGATCGCATCCGCTATAGGGCCACTGAACGAACGGAGCTCGCATCGGCGAGAGTAAGGGCTTTTGTGCTGACCTCCAGCCAGCTCCAAGGAACCGAAATGGCCGCTGCCTTTGTAAAAGCACTCCCACGGATCAAGCGACTTATCGCCAACCACGCGCCACCATTCATTGGCCGGGTTTTCAAGAAGTGGGAAAGTCTCGCTCTTGTGAGCTGCCGGCGAGATTGTCGAGAAAGGAAAGCGCGACCTCATCAACTCACCGCCTGCTTTTCCTCCCTGAGACGATTAAAGGACAGAGACATGCGAGCTTCCACTAGGACGTCAAAAAAAACAGCCTGATCTCATAAGCGGAATAGTCTCCGATGTTACTCATCGAACCGCTATCCCCATGCTGGCGATGTCAACTAATCAACTCCGTACATGAGCCCTGTTGATCCCCTTGAAGTAACAATTCCGTCCGGATCAAAGCTCGGAAGTGTGATTCTTGGCGATCAAGTTAAGAGTCTCGATTGGCGCACTCGGAAAGCGGACTTCATCTGCTAATTGCCGTGCGAAACCGCCAGTAAAGTCTTAGACAATTAGGAACGCTTTGGCTCGCGGAAAGCTGCCGACTTGAACCACTGAAGAGATGCTCGCCTTAATTCCGGAACCAGAATAAATCAGTACGAATGCCTCCCACCGTTTCCCCGACTCGTGCCAGATCTTCAATATTGACTTGTACCCGCCTGCGCAACTAAAGTCGGCTTCATTATGAGGAAGTGGATACTGGAGGTCGTTGCAATCGCTATCAGTATCAGTGCGGCCGGGTTTAGCTGCTGGCAAGCATACGAAGCGCGCCAAGCCCGTATAGAGGCGCGACAATCACAGATCGATGCACGGAAGGAAGCAGAAGACGCGCAAAAATTGGCACGTATGGATTCTGAGAAGGTGCAAAAACTACAGCGAGAACTTGCCGAAAACGCCGCCAAGGAAGCAAAACGAAGTGCGGATGCTGCGGAGAAGAGTGCAGCAGCCCTGCTCGCAACTACCCGCACGTTTGAAGCTACCAGCCAACTCCGTCTTGACCCGAACATAGAGCTGGAGGCCAGATTCCAGCCCTTTGGTAGCCCACCTACTGCGCCCAGAATACTGCTTTGGAACACCGGCGCTGCAGACGCAGTCGCGTTAACTGTCGCGTTAAAATTGTGGGTGGCCTCACCGCAAAGTTCTGCCGGTCCGTGGACAATGCTGAATGTTTCAGACGTACTTCCCGATTGGCGGATACCCAGACTTGCCGCAGGTGAGTTCCAAGCCCTCAAAGTAAAGCCGCAGGGAACTGATGCGCCGCCAGGTTTCTTGGAAGGTGAACAGACTCGACAACCGTTTATCGAATTAGTCATGCGCTACTTTCGACCTGCAGATCGTAGGAATTACGAAAAAAGGGCATATTACTTTGTCAGTCAAAATCGTCGATGGGTAGCGGAAAACCATCCAGATTCTAAGACGGAGATGAACGAACAGATCAAGAGTTATCTACAAAGAAATCCGCTGTGGGCGTCGGACTACCGGCCCGGCCTTGACTTTACTCATGACGTAAAAATGCCAGCGCCCCAAAAGCAGTGAAACCAACGCGTGCTGATTCAGTACCAGGGCCTGTGGGGCCTGGCCTAACATTCTTATCAATCTTGTCTGCGGTGACGTGTTGTGTTGGCGCGCTGGAGTTGACAAGTGGCCCGGGCAGCACCGGCAGACTTTGACGACTTAACTATCTTGGCATCACAATCGTGCACTTTAGCAAAATGCGGGGACCGCTTCTTCGGCCGCGCCGACATCATGGCAGCACTCATAACAACCCCGACGCTGATTGTTTCCGGATCACAAACCATTGAGAGACAGAAAATCAACCTGTGGGGTGATTGATAGGACCGCCCCGTTAAGAGATGTCCCCATTTATCGCTCACTCCTTCATTGGCTCGCGGCTAGTATGATATAGGTTCATTCATCCCGTGAAATGTGTGACCCGTGAATAAATAGGAGGGGCAAATGAAGAACATAATCGTCACTTCCTTAGCCGTAATAGTAGCCTTGTTCTCCCTCAACTGGATTGCCAGTTCGCAAGAGCAAAAGAGCGGCATGACATTTTTCATCACCAGCGCCGGTTCCGGAAAAGGGGCGGATCTCGGCGGCCTGGCGGGTGCCGATAAGCAGTGTCAAGCGCTCGCGCGAGCGGCCGGCGCGGGCGATCGTACCTGGCGCGCCTATTTGAGCACCAGCGCAGCCGAGGGCAAGCAGGCGGTTAACGCCCGCGACCGCATCGGCAAAGGTCCGTGGCAAAACGCCAAGGGCGTGGTGATCGCGAAGAGTGTCGACGAGCTGCACGGTGACCCCAACATCAACAAAGAAACGGGGCTCAGCGAAAAGGGCGAACGCATTAACGCCCGCGGCGACAAGCCGAACATGCACGATATTCTCACCGGCTCACAGCCGGATGGGCGCGCGTTTGCAGGAAACGAGGATCGCACCTGTCGCAACTGGACGAGCAGCGACGAAGGGGCAGCCATGGTTGGACACCACGACCGCATGGGCCTGCGCGACGACGAAGCCTCACGTTCGTGGAATTCCTCACATCCGTCCCGCGGCTGCAGTCAGGACGCGCTGCGCAGTTCGGGCGGCAACGGTTTGATTTACTGTTTCGCGGCGAAGTAGCGGCTCTGAATTGCCAAGCTGATCGAAGAGCGCGCTCGGCTTGGCCTGAAATAGTTCGTAGTGCGA
Source organism: uncultured Syntrophobacteraceae bacterium (assembly GCA_964482425.1). Classification (GTDB taxonomy): domain Bacteria; phylum Desulfobacterota; class Binatia; order UBA9968; family UBA9968; genus WHTF01. Next base: position 5,384 of record CAYZXN010000032.1, read on the forward strand.
TGGCGCCTCGCATAATCCGGGTCGGCGATTTCCAGCCAACTGCAACTCTACTCCATTGCTGGATTCCGCGTTGCTTCATTCACCAAGAGTAAAGGCTGATTCTGTCGGGTGTCTCTGCACAGTTCTCGACCGATTTTTTTTAGATAGCGCGGTTGGGACGTGTTCAACCTCGGCGGTAGATGGGCTGAAGTTTGGGGTTGACGCTATGTACACCCTTATATAAAAGGTGGTGTCGAGATTCGGGTCCCGACAACGACTGCAAGGAGGTATACGATGCGGAAACTATTCCCGGTTTATTTCCACCGTTTAGTTTTGGTCATTACAGGATTTATTTTTTGCGCGCTGCCCGGCGACAGCGCCGCGCAAACGGCCGTTTCCTTGGGAACATCGAGTGTCGGGGCGAGGTTTCATGTTTTAG
>CAYZXN010000033.1:0-4765 GCA_964482425.1 uncultured Syntrophobacteraceae bacterium
CCGGTGCTGAACCCCGAGCGCGCCCTAGAGCGCCGCAACGTGGTACTGTCGCAAATGGTCAAACGCGGAGTGTTGCGCCAGACCGATTTCGACCGGCTTAAACGGCGCCCGATACGCCTTTCTTTCGAGCGCCAGCCGGACGGGCTCGGTCCAGCTCCGCATCTTGCGGCGCATATTCGCCGCTGGCTGACCGATTGGGCGGACCGCAACGACCGCGACATTTATGCTGACGGCTTGATCGTTCACACCACCATCGACTCCCGTTTGCAGGCGGTGGCCAATCAGGCGGTAAATCGCCAGATGGACGCCTTGCAGGCGGTCGCGGACGTGGAATGGGGGCTGAGCTCGGCACGAGTGATATCGACGAGCACGAGCGCCTATGTCGACCTGCGCCGACGTGTGCAGCCGTTCGCCTATTTCTGGAAAACCAAGACCGGCTTGATCGACGTGTTTATACGCGAGTCCGCCGCTTACCGTAGCGCGGTAACTTCGGGAGCAAGTGCTGACGACGCCTGGGCGCAGCTGAAGCGCGATAACGAATTTATGGCCAGCCTGCGCACCGAGAAAACCCGCCTGCAGGCGGGCTTTGTGGCAATCGATCCGGCCACTGGCGAGATAAAGGCATGGGTTGGAAGCCGCGATTTCAAAACCGACCAGTACGATCATGTGGCGCAGGCGAGACGCCAACCCGGTTCCACCTTCAAAGCGTTTGTTTACGGCGCAGCCCTCGAGCAAGGAATGTCGCCCTACAAACGCTTTACCGACAGAGCCGTCGAAATTACCCTGCCTGATGGTTCAGTATGGCGTCCCTCCGACCTCGCGGAGCCAAGCGGTCGTCCGATGACAGCGCGCGAGGGACTCATCCATTCGAAGAACACGATCACGGCGCAGATCATGCAGGAAGTCGGCCCGGCAAAAACCGCCGATCTCGCGCGAAGAATGGGGATTCATCGAAGTAAGCTCGACGAAGTGCCGGCGTTGGCGCTGGGCGCGAGCCCTGTGACACCTTTGGAAATGGTGTCCGCCTACAGCACCCTTGCCGCCGGCGGCGAATACCGCGAGCCCATTTTCATCACCCGCATCTCCGATAAAAACGGCAACGTTCTGACCGAGTTCCAAACTCAAAACAAGCGCGTCATGGCCGAGAAAACCGTCGAGGATCTTACCGAGATGCTGCGCGGCGTCATCGATCAGGGCACGGGGCAGGCGGTGAGAACGCGCTTTAACGTGCGCGGCGATATTGCCGGAAAAACCGGCACCACGCAAAACAACACGGACGGTTGGTTTATATTGATGCATCCGCGTCTGGTCGCCGGGGCGTGGGTCGGCTTCAACGACCCGCGCGTCACCATGCGCAGCAACTATTGGGGTCAGGGGGCGCAAAACGCTTTGCTTGTGGTGGGAGATTTTTTTCAGCAAGCGCTGGCATCGCGGTTGATCGACGGCCGCGCCCGTTACCCGTTTTCGCGGCCTGACGAGCCGATCTGGGAACCGTATCTGGAAATCGCCAAAGATTGGTTGTTTGGCATGGTCAAAGATTGGTGGCGCGGAGAGCGCACCCAACCGGCCCCTTCACTGCCGCCGCCGCGCCGGGACATGCAGCGTCAAGCGCCGCGATACGGCCGGATGCAGAACGATCAGGAGCAGCTCCCGGAGCGCACAGAGGATGCGCCGGACCAACAACAGCAGAGAAGGCTGGAGAGACAACGCCAGAAGGAACGCCTGCTGGAGCTCTTAAGAGAAAAACAAGAACAGCGGGAAAGGGATCGGTATCGAGACCGGCAGGAATGGTAGCACGCTCGGGCGCTTCGCTGCGATCAATAAGCGTTTGGCCAAGCACCGTCAGGCCAAGCATCCGGAGATGGTCCGGAACTGAAGCTATATGACCCCGGCATCTTTGAGTTGCTTCAGCCGTTCTTTGGTAAAACCCAGCTGATCCCCATAGATTTCTTCGTTGTGGGCGCCCATTTTGGCGCCGAGGAAATCCACCGAGCCAGGTGTCGCAGAAAACTTGGGCACGACGTTTTGCACGATCGCCTCGCCTAGGTCGGGATCCGGCACCCGAACCATCGCTTCGCGGGCGCGATATTGTAGGTCGCCAAAAACGTCTTCCATGTCGAACACGGGCGAGTAGGCAACTTCGAACTGGTCGAAACGCTCGATAACTTCGTCGCGGGTGTGTTGCTCGATCCATGCGCCGACGATGCCATTGATCTCGGCGGAATTGACCACCCGGGCGGAATTGTCGACAAACTTCGGATCGTGGATCAGCTCTTCGCGCTCGATTGCTTTGGCCAGGCGAACCCAGACGTTCTGCGTGCTCGCCGCCAACGTCAAATACTTGCCGTCTTGGGTTTTGAACATGGAACTGGGCGCGACGTAAGCCACCCGGTTTCCGGTGCGCATGTGCACGATCTTCATCTGGTCGTATTGAATCGGATCGAAGTCGAGAAAGCGAAAAACGGCTTCGTACAGAGCCAGATCGATCACCTGCCCTGTCCCGCCGCGCACGTCCCGATGGTACAGCGCCATCATTACCGACAATGAGCCGAAAATGCCGGCGATCAAATCGCCCAGCGGATAACCCGGCGACATCGGCGGTCCATCCGGTTCACCGATCAAGTTGGTAAGGCCGCTCATGGCTTCGGCAACGCGGCCGAATCCAGCCCTGCTTGCATACGGCCCGGTCTGCCCGAATCCAGAGATCCTCAATAGTATGATTTTGGGTTCGACCGCCCTCAGCGTGTCATAGCCGATGCCCCACTTCTCGAACGTACCGGGCCGATAATTCTCGACCACGACGTCTTGCCCGCGCACGAGTTCTTTGAATATCTCTGCGCCTTCGGGTTTGCCCAGGTCCAGCGTGATACACCGCTTGTTGCGGGAAACCGATTTCCACCAGAGCGGAATATCGTTCATGATCGGCTCGAGCTTGCGTTGCCCATCGCCGTACCTGGGATGTTCGATCTTGATCACTTCCGCGCCGAAATCCGCGAGCAACACCGTGGCGAACGGCGCCGCCACCATGTTGCCGGCGTCGATGACGCGCACTCCCTGCAGCGGCTTGTTTTCGCTTTTCCGGGTCAACGGAAAATCGTAATGCTCCTTGGTATAATCAGCCATCGTAGGAATTCTTCCTCACTCTCGTCGCCGCTGTTGTAGATTATGACTCAACGCGTTTGATTTAAAAGGTTGGCAAAGAAGCCGACCTTCGACCGCTGGGCCGGCTGGAGACGCGATCCGCCGAGTATTTATTGTAGCGTATAACAGCCCAAAATAAACCGATCAAGAGAAAGCGAAAGGGTTCGCGGTAAAGCAAGCGACGCGGCGCGGTTGCGCCCGCCGGCCTATTTATCGCTTACGACCACGCAATGCTCCGGCAGCGCCACTGGAAAGATCTTTTGACCCTTGTCGTAAAGCCGGGAAGGCGGGCCGACCACGCGCAATCTAAACGGATAAGGCGCGCAGTCGACGGTGTAATCTGCGCTTTCGCCGAAGTAAATTCGCCGATCGATGACACCGGCGAATAGATTGTAGCCCTGGCTTGAGAGAGTTTGCGCTTCCGCTTTGTCGGCGGTCAACGTGATATTATGCGGCCGCAAACAGACCGACGCCTGTCCCGGCGCCGGTCCGAATTCGCTATTGCGTCTGACGCGGATTGCCAACCCCTCCCCTAGTTGCAGCCGGCTATCGCCGTCAACACGGCCGGAAAGAATATTCGCTTTGCCGACGAATTCCGCGACAAAGCGCGTTTTAGGATGATCGAAGATCTCACCCGGCCTACCGGCCTGGACCATGCGGCCGCCGTTGAGCACGGCAATGCGATCAGAAGTCGCCATCGCCTCGGCTTGATCATGGGTCACGTAAACCGTGGTGATGCCGAACTTCTCATGCAGGCGGCGAATCTCGAAGCGCATCTCTTCGCGCAGATTAGCGTCCAGATGCTCAGCGGCTCATCCATGAGGAGGATCTGCGGCTCCACCACCAGCGCCCGCGCCAGCGCCACGCGCTGCTGCTGACCGCCCGAGAGCTCCGACGGATAACGGTCCTTCAAAGCGTCCAGATGGACCAATTGCAACAGATCGACTACCTTGCGCTCGATCTCCTGGCGGGACATTTTTTTGAACTTCAAACCGTAGGCGACGTTGTGGAATACCGTCATGTGCGGCCACACGGCATAGCTTTGAAAAATCATCGACATGGAGCGGCGCTCGGGCGGCAGCAGAACCGATGGCGAGGAAACGACTTCATTGGCAACGCGAATCTCTCCGGCATCGGGTTGGAGAAATCCCGCGAGCAAGCGCAAAGTCGTCGTTTTGCCGCAACCTGACGGACCCAGCAGCGCGACGAATTCACCATCGGCAATCTCCAGGTCGAGCGCATCCACTGCAGCGGCATCGCCGGCAAATCGTTTAGTCAATCCGCGCATTGAAACCGTCGCCATGCATCACTCCCGTGTCGCGACCACGTCCCGGTCCAACATCCAGCGAACCCCGAAAATAATGACAAACGAAACCGCCAGCATCAAAATGCCCAACACCGCGATGGCGCCGATCTGTCCCTCTTCCTTGAGGTCGAAGATCACCACCGATATCACCTTGGAGTTTGGCGCGAACAACAAAATCGAGACACTCAGTTCACGGATCACGCCGATAAAGATAAAGCACCAGGCAGCGATCAACCCCGACTTGGCCAATGGCGCGGTAATGTCTTTGAGCGACCTCAAGCGATTGGCGCCGATAATGCGGCTGGCGTCTTCGAGCTC
>CAYZXN010000034.1:0-34357 GCA_964482425.1 uncultured Syntrophobacteraceae bacterium
GATGGCGCAAACTCTCGTTCAGTTGCAGGCGCCGGCGCAATTGCGCGGGCGCTTGATCGGTTTGTTCAACATGTCGAGCAACGGCCTGAAGGCGTTCAGCGGTGTCACGGTCGGCGTCGTCGGCGGGCTCATCGGCATTCATTGGTCGTTGGGCTTAAGCGCGATGGTTCTGCTGGCGGTGACGCTGGCGTTGTTCGCTTTCAGCATCCCCGGGCGAAACAGCACGGAACCGGGTTGAGCGGTTTGTTCGGCTGTGACTGCTTTGGGAGGTGGAGTATGGCTTTTGGTCGCCGACAGCATACGGGACGATACAATCTGCCTCGTGCGTTTCACCGCGTGGGTCAGGGAGCCGTCGCGCTTCGCCTCGCGCTGGGGATACTCTCTGAAGGTCCAGCAGCAGTCTGTTTGAGTACACGATAACTATCGAGTAGCTGGTTCTTTTCCGCGTCCGAAATTCCCAACTGCGGCCGGCGCACGCCGGCATTGGCAATGAGGCCTTCGTGTTGCAGGACGATTTTGATCCGCGCGACGGCCTCGACAATGGGTTCGCTGAAAACCAATTCCTTCACCGCCTCCAACTCCTTCTGCAACGCCGCCGCTCTGTCGAAATCTCCCGCCTGAGCCGCCAGATCCATTTTCGCCCAGCGCGGGGTATCGACATTGGAGACGCCGATCAAAGCCCCGGCAGCGCCCAGCTTGTAACTTTCGGCGACAAAGCGATCGTTTCCCGTCAACACTTCCATCGACGCGTTCTGTCGCTCCAACTGCTTCATAGTGTCGCTAAACAGATTAATGTCGAATGAGGCCTCTTTGAGCGCGACCACTTTTTCGAGCCGCGCGATGCGACCGATGGTTTCGACGTCGTACCAATAGCTCTTAACGGGAATCTGAAACAGAACCAGCGGCAATTGGGTACTGCGGCTGACATCTTCAAAGAAGCGAACCTTGAGATCGCCGTCCACTTTTCCCCAGGCGAACAGCAGCGGCGGAAAAATCATCACCGCGTCCACCGGCAAAGTTTCCAAATCGCGAATCAGTTTAATTGCTTCATCGGTGGATTGCGGTGCAATGGTGGCGATGTGCAGGCGCCTGGCTTTACGCGCGACTTTGCCGGAGATTTCGTAGACGCGCCGTTTCTCATCAATGCTGAGCACCGGGCCTTCGCCAATCCTGGCGCAAGAAACGAGCCCTGCGACGCCCTCAATGGCAGTCTGATGCGTTACCAGCCTTTCGAGGCTCTCGATATCCAACGCGCCCCTGTCGTCGAATGGCGTGACGTGCGGTATAAAAAGGCCTCGGAAACGGCTCTGCGGATGAGTCATCGTATGCTCCTACGAATACAGCTTGAAATACAACTTCGGCCCGGAAGCCGTTGTGGTATAGATAGAGCAATGACCGCACCGCGTCAACCCAGAAGGTGGTGCAGCGGAGCTGTTCATCATGCAAGGGAGTCATCCATGAACACTGTTATTTCACCGGACCGTCTTGCGGTATTGATGTCGTCCGTTGGCTTATCTGCCGTCTTTGACGTGCGCGAGCGCGGCGAGTTCAATGGCTGCCAGATCGCCAATGCGACTTCGTTGCCGCGCAGTCAAATCGAGTTCCGAATCGCCGAACTCGCGCCGAACCCCCTCACTCCACTTTTCGTCTACGACGATGGGGAAGGGCGGGCGAGGTTTGCTGCACGAACCCTGGCGGAGCTCGGTTATCGTGACATAGCGATGCTGGATGGAGGATTGCCTGCTTGGCGGCGCGGGGGATTTCCGACGGCGAGCGGCGTCAATGTACCAAGCAAAGCCTTTGGTGAGAAGGTCCATCGCGAAAGAATGATTCCGGATATATCTGCCGATGAACTAAAGAGTTTGCAGGATCGAAATGCGGATCTGCTCGTCCTGGACGTGCGCACGCCCGAGGAGTATGCGCGCTTTAGTATTCCCGGAGGAATTAACGTTCCCGGCGGCGATCTGATCCTGTGGGCGGAGGTTTTGAAGCAAAAGCCGGAAACCTCTGTCGTGGTCAATTGCGCCGGTCGTACCCGAAGCATTATCGGTGCTGCGGCATTACGCCGGCTCAATGTGCAAAATACGCGCGCCCTTCGGAACGGCACGATGGGCTGGGTGCTAGCCGGCTTCGAGTTGGAATCCCGGCCACGCAGGAGCGTGGCGCCTCCTCATGAGAGCCGCCGTCAGGCGCGAGATCTCGCGCTGGAGCTTGCCCGCCAAGAGAATATACCGGCGCTGTCGGTCCGTGAACTGTTGGCCAGCAGGGACGCGGGTGAGACCGGCGGCACCTATCTCATCGATGTTCGCTCCGAAGCGGAATACGCAAGCGGTCACATTCCGTCGTCGATCAATGTTCCCGGCGGGCAGGCGGTGCAGCGCGCGGACGATTTTATTGCGGTGCGAAACGGCCGTATCGTTTTCATCAGCGATCGTTCAGCGCGTGCGATCATGGCGGCGTACTGGTATCGTGCGATGGGTTTCGCCAATGCGGCATTTCTGCAAGGTGGTCTAGAGGAATGGATTGAAAACCGAGGCGAGCTTACTTTCGGTGCGGTGGAAAAAGCGCCGCTCGGCTTGGCGGAGGCGCGGGCAATCTGCCGTATGCTGGCGCCCGCGCTGGTGGAGTCGCTGTTGCGCAGCGCACCGGTGCAAATTATCGATGTCGGCAGCAGTCTCGACTTTGAAGCGGCGCATCTCCCTGGCGCCCAATGGATCTCCCGCGGCTGGATTGAGCTCAAGTTGCCCGGGCTGCTGGCCGATTCACACCGGCCGGTGCTGGTGTCGTGCCTCGATGGGCAACAATCACTGCTCGCCGCTCGAACACTGGCGGAGATGGGTTATCAGGAGGTTTACGTGCTGGATGGCGGCGTTCGAAGTTGGGTCAGTGCCGGCTATGCCATCTTGAAGGGGCTCGAGCCGTGTTTAGTCGAACCCAATGACGTCGTCCTTTCGCCGTCCATCAGAGGCAGCAAGGAAGATATGAGACGCTATCTGGAATGGGAGCTCAAGCTTGATCGTCACGGTTGAGCCGCGTCTGGACGTTTAACAGTTGTCGTACTTGGGACTGGCAAATGTTTTGATGCTTCTCGATGCGACGTCGAAACGTAAACGGGGCAGGTCGGCGAGGTCTTTGCCGTAGACGTGAATTTCCACGGTATCGCATTGGGTCACATTGTTCATTTCGTGGATTTCGTCATCGGGCGGCAACAGACATGAAACCATGCCGGCTTCGTTCTTCAAGACGGCGACGACTTCGAGATCGGCATAGTCGGGGTTCGAGCCGTCATCGCGCCTGCGAAAACGCGTCTCTTGAATCTCGTTGTCGATGACGCCGACGAGTCCCCAGGTTTCGTGATTGTGAGCTTTAGCGTTGTCTCCCGGACCCCAAACGATGGCCGTGACGTTGAAGCGGGGCGCGCGGTGCAGCATGTAGCGTCCATACGCCGTGTCGCCGCGTCTTTTAAATCTAGCCTCGAGACAATCGGGTTGCCGCACGAGCTGGGTCAAGAGCGGCTTTGCCGCGGCGACAATCGCCGCGGCAGATTCCTCGTCGCGGGTGATGCGGTCCATATCTTGGATAAAGTCCGTTAGCGAGTACTCGGTAGCCATAGCCGGAAAATTTACTTCGCCCGCACTGTGAGCACGGGGCAGGTCGCAGTCGAGACCACCCGGCCGGCGACGCTGCCCATGAAAAGCTTCGAAAGACCGGTGCGGCCGTGCGTGCCGATGACGATCAGGTCAGCTTTCTTGCTTTTTGCCGCTTTGACGATTTGGTCATGCGCCGATCCCCGTAGCAGGAGACTTTTGGCTTTCACTTTTGCCTTTTCTACCGCCGCCATGAGCTTCTTCATCGAAGACTCTGCCTCCTGTTTGGCGCTCTCTTCCAATCTCGTGTAGAGCTCGGCGCCGCCGAATTCCTGTTCGGTCATATACGCCGTGGTCGGCACAATCACATGAACGATCCACAGCTCGGCGTCGTAGTCTTTGGCCAGTTCCATGGCCTTGTTGCGAGCGGGTGTTGAGGCTTTCGAGAAATCGGTTGCGTGCAATATCCTGCGGATGCTTTTCACGATGTCTGCTCCCTTATGGCCCGATCAAGCTGATGCTTGCGCTGCTTGTGACTCCTGAGCCGCCTTGGCAATGCCCGCCGGCACTTTCGAGAGATCCAGGTTGTATAACCGGCAGACATTGGTCGCCAGCACTTTGGTCTGTACTTCCAGCGGCAAATGGCCAAGATCGCGTTGAATGATTTTGAGGGAATTGGGCCAGGTGGAATTGGGATGCGGAAAATCGTTGGACCACATGATGTTGTCCTGGCCCCACCATTCCAGATTGTGGCCGCAAACCGAATCGTTGAAGAAGCAGGAATAGATTTGATCACGGAAGTATTCGCTCGGATCTTTGGTGAACGGCGGTGGGTTGGCATTGCGAAAGCGGCGATAGTAATAATCCCATTGCTGAGTAATCCACGGCAGCCACCCGGCTTCGTTCTCGACAGAGACAATCTTGAGCTTGGGGTATCTGTCCAACACACCGTAAAAGATCAGCTCGAACAGCGCATTGGCAATATCCATCAGCTTCAAGTTGACGCTGCCGCGGTAGCGCTCCACGCCGCTCCGGCTTTTATCCTTGTTATAGCTGTGGCCCGTGAGAATGTGCAGGCTCACCGCAGCCTCGAGATCCTGCGCTGCCGCCCAAAACCTGTCGTAATGGCTGGAGTGAAAGGGTAGATCCGGATGCGGCGCTTGCCAGATGATCGCTCCCTTGAGGCCCGCCTTGCGGCAACGCTCGAGTTCTTTGATACCGTTATCGATGTTGTACACGGGAATGGCCGGGATGCCGACAAGGCGATTGGTGTCGACGCTGCAGTAGTCGATGAGCCAATCGTTGTAGACGCGGAAACAGGCTTCTTGCATCCCAGGATCGTCCAGTGCGAAGAGATCGAGCCCAAGAGTCGGATAGAGTACCTCCGCGCTGAGGCCGTCCTTTTCCATCTCCTGAATGCGCGCACGCGGGTCCCATCCGCCGGCATGCTGCTGGAAACCTTCGCCGACTTTGTGCGGCGGGAACACGGGAGCGTCCGCGCGATATTTTTCCGGCACACCATTTTTCCAGAGTTCCACCGGCTCCATGACGTGCGAGTCCGATGAAATAATGACGCCGTTGATACCCTGACCGTGACCGTTTCCTATGGCCATGTTCTTACCTCCTTGCAAAGAGTCGTTAATCTCGTTGATCGTTAAGCCGATGGTTTCAAACTTATTCGATAAGCGTAGGATCTGTCAATTCCAAACGGATCTTTCATGGCGCGCTCTCCGGCTTGCGCCACAGCGAGGCGATCCAGGGCTGCTCGGCGCGCGGCAAGCCGGGCGGCCGATAGTAATGGGTGATTTCAGAAAACCCGGCCGCGGCCATGAACTCCCGCCATCTATCGTATTCGTGATAGGCGCCGTAGCGGCTCTGATGCCAACCTTCCTGATTGTCACCGCGCGGGTTGGAGCTGAAGAGCACGCCGTTCGGTTTTAGCGCCATCCACAGCTCTCTGAGAACACGCGGTAACTCCTGGCTCGGGATGTGAAACAGCGACGCATTGGCGAAAATGCCGTCGAAATAATCGGGCGGCAGTTCCAGATGTAAAAAATCCTGGAGCCAAACTTCACAGCCGCTGTATTCCCGGGCACGGTCGACAAAACGCCGGGCGCCGTCGAGGCCGATGACCTGAAGTCCCATGTCTTTGAATGCCTTCAGGTCCCGGCCGGGCCCGCAGCCAAAATCGAGAATCCGGAAAGGCCCGTCGCCTGGCAAATGCTCGAGCAAAGCAGCCCGGTTCTGCGTGACATCATGGTCGCGGGTGTCCTCCCAGAAACTGTCGGCGTGGCGGTTGTAATGGCCGAGGGTAGTCGCCGAGGTCTTGGTGAGTTCCTCAGTTGTTAGAATCCGTCTAAACCTCATGCGGGCTCCGAAAGCATAATGGCAATACGTCGCGAAAGATTCAACGCCGTACTTTAAACCATCAGCGTGTGCGATCTCGGGAGTTTAAGTCTATACAGAGAGCTTGATGCTTCTGACTATGTCTCAGAGGCGATTAGGAGATGCGCTACATCGTTAAGAAGTCGTTCTCGTGTGTTTCGAACGATTTGAAGGTCTTCAGCTATTTAGATCCCAAGGTTTTTACGGCTTCAGGATTGAGCAGCTTCACAGGCCGGCCATCGAGAAAATCCAGAATATTCGTCATAGCCTGTTCGTAGCGCTCGCTGAGGACTTCGACCGTGGCGTAGCCACGGTGCGACAGCAGGATGGCATTGTCGAATCGGCGTAGCGGGTGGTCCATCGGCAGCGGCTCGGTGTCGAAAACGTCGAGCCCGACGCCGCCCAGCCGGCCGCCTTCGAGCGCATTGATCATGGCCGATTCCGACACGATGGGGCCACGCGCCGTGTTCACCAGAAAGGCGCCGCGTTTCATCATGGCAAATTCTTTTTCGCCGATGATGCCGCGGGTTTGCGCGTTGGAATTGATGTGAATGGTGAGAACGTCGGATTCCCGCAGCAGAGTCTCCATTGAAACGCATTCGGCGCCAACTTCGGCGGCTTTCTCGGCTGTGAGCGTTCGAGAGTATGCAAGCACACGGGTATTAAACGCCTTCATGATACGCGCAACCTCTTTGCCGATCCGGCCGAAACCAAAGATGCCGACTGTTTTGCCTTCGAGCGTTTTACCCGCGACAGGCGGCCAGCTCTCGGCGCGCATGCGTCGGTCGATCTGGGGAATGCTGCGCACCAACGCCAGGATCAGGCCTATGGTGAGTTCCTTGGTGGTAGTGCCGCTGTCGGTGGCGGTGCCCGCTACGGCAATGCCGCGCCGGGTGGCAGCCGGCAAATCGAGGTGCACGCTGGTGCGGCCGGTTTGCGAAATGAATTTCAAATTCGGCAATCGGGCGTACTCTTGGTCGCTAAACGGTGTGCGCTCGCGCATGAGCAGGATCATGTCGAATGGGCGCAGGGTTTCAACGATCTTGTCGGAACTGTCCAACCGGTCGCGCAGGATCGTGACCTCGGCGCGAGATTTGAGCCTCTCAAAAGCCGGCACAGTGGCGGCTATCTTTTCGAAATCATCGAGCACTGCGATGCGGCACGGTTTAGTTTCGGGTCTGTTCATGAAGAGGCTCCCTCTTGATTCGATATCAGTGATTTACGTGAAATCGCGTCATCTATTTCTAAGTCGTCGCCGTGACTTCCACCTCGCACAACTTTCCGATCGAAGAGTAGCCGTCGACGAAGCAGTATTCCCTTGGAGCCATAGGGGCTTTGACTCGAGCCTGAAATAGTTCATTTAGCTTGTCGATAGTCTGGCTGCGATGCAGATAGAAGGATATCCGCGCGACTTTGTCCCAGGAACTGCCGCCGTCTTTTAACGAACCCGTGATGCGTGGCACGATATTATCCAACTGTTCTTCGAGTGTCGGTAGCACAGTGGTGACTCCGGAAAGAACCACCACCGAATCGTAAACCAGAAAGCGAATAGGCACGATGGGCGGATCGTATTCGACAATACGCTTCTCTGCTTCAGCGTCGGAAGGTCTAAAGGCAAGCAAGTCCACGGCTACTTTGGCGTCCGAATCGAAGTGGTCCGGAGCAATATAACTCGAGCTTGCCGAACGCGCCTTGCCGGAGAGAATTCTGACCCGCTCATCACTGCCCAGGTCGCGGCTTTCCCGGTCCCGTCCCCACAGCCTGGTGCGCACCGTGTTGGCTAATGACAAACCGTGCGTCTTCAACTCCTCATCGAATCGCTGGAAGATCCCTTGTGCTTCGACGGTTGCCGACGCCGCAGCTTTGGCTTCAGCGGATAAAGCTATGAAATCTTTTCCAAGCCATGAGAAACATTTCTTGCGCATGATGGAGGCCCCCTTACACATGAGATGATCGGCTCGCCGATCCTATATCAGCGGCTGTGCAGGTTCAATGTAAACGCTAAAGGGGGAATGAGCGAAGTTAGGATATTAAAGACCGGCATTGCCGGGCCGGTCACGAGATCCCGGAGTTAGCGGCCCATGAACATAGCCTGGTACTCAGTTCGCTTGGAGAGGTAGGCGTATCCGAAAAGATATTGAAGACGCCGGCAACACTGTTAACCCGGATTGCAGCACGCGATCTTGGCGGCTTTGGGCCTGTCCATTCCGGGAGTTTCCCAGACTGCGCGTAGATCGGGAGAGTACGGATGGCGTATGCCGTTTTCTTCCAGGATCGTGCCGGTAGCCTCAACCAGATCGGCGCGGTTGAACACCATTGTTTCATGGGTCAAGACTCCGGCACTGGCGAACTTGAAGCTGACTTGCTCGTCCCGAGAGTCGCGCAGGATTTCCACCAGATGGCGCAAATTCTTTACTGCGACGCCGTTGACTTCGGTGAGGACGCCGCGATTGGGGTCATCGTAGCCTTTGCTGATCCGATGGGGAAATAAAGGGGAGGCCACCATGACGAGCTCTTCGTTATTGAAAGCAGGCCGGTCGAAACGGCGGGTGAATAACGGGCTCGGTGTGCGGCCAAACGTGCTGAACGCCATCGAGCGTTGGGTGCCGAGCCTTTCAAGATAATCCTGGGTAGTTTGCGAGAAGACAAAAGGTCCGAAGATAAAATACCTCGGGTTGGCATTTAACAGGTAAGGAATGACCATCTCGCGCCGTGTATTCACAGGCAAATTGACCTGCGCCAACTTACCGTCTCGATAGATGGTCAGAGGCAGGACGCCGTTATCGGCGAATTTCTGCACCAGGTACGACACCGAGAGCCGCAAGTCGTAACGCACTGCAACTTTACCGTCGCTGTCGACAGGGGTGCCGCCGATATGCGTGATGACGTCCCACTCCTTCAGTGGATAGTCGGCATCCTCACGATAGGGTTGTGCCACCATTACGCCAGTAAGCCCTTTAGGAAGGCCGAGCCTTTGCCGGAGCGCGTCGTTCTCGACGGTTTGCAAGAGGTCGTGCGCTTGCGGCTTGCCGTCGTACACGCCGTCGGCCATGTCGTTCAAAAACAACTGTATTTCTTCGACCGGAATCAAATAGCCGATGTTTTGGGCGTTTTGAATCAAGCTGAACACCAGACCGATGAGCTTTCCATCCGATACCGCCGGGCCGCCGCTGTTGCCGAAATTGAGCGCCGCATCGACCTGAATGCGCAATCCGCTTGCCTGGTAGTAATAATCCGTAAATTCGATGCGTGAGACGATTCCCTGAGTTACGGACAGCTCGGTACCGCCGGTTGGATAACCGTATACGTTGATATTATCCTTGACCCTGGGCAATTCTCTGGCAAAGGGCAGCGATCCGCGCTTTTCGAAAAAAGACTCGTCATCCAACTTCAAGATCGCCAGGTCCATGGATGGCGTTATGGCTTCCACGCGTGCCGGCAGGTGGCGCGCGGACTGGTTCGGCTGGACATAGATCTGGCTGGCGTAGCGGACCACGTGTGCATTGGTAAGAATGCGTTTGCCTTCTATGACGACGCCGGATCCTTTGACCGGTTGCGGGCTGTTTCTACTCCACGGCCGCAAGAGATCCGGCGTGTGATGAACGGCATGAATCTTGACGACCAGATCGCGGATCTGGTCTTGCGCCTGCGAGTGCGGCGCACTCAACGCCATAGAGACGAACATGAGAATACCGACGATTATGGAACCCATAAACACTCCCTACTGGTGCACGGACGATAAGTCGGCACAGTATACGATAATCATTCCACGAGTTAAAACCGTTTTTCAGCGCAGATTCGACTGAAATACCCTTGTCTAGTAGATCCAGGAGACCGACTCATCATGCCCGCTGAAATCATCGCCGTTTTCGCCGCAATTTCTTACGCGCTGTTCACCGTTTACGGTTGGCTCGGGCTCGGCTACTCCACCGCTCTGGTGGCCACTTTGGTTTCGCTGGCCTCACGTACGATCATGCTCTGGCTGGCCGTTGCGGTAACCGGCGGGATCCCGCAGTTTGCGCCGGCGGCGCTCTGGGTATTCTTCGGTTTGGGAGTTCTGCAAAGCGTCACGAGCCTGCTGACCTTTATTGGACTGCAGAAAATCGGCACGGCACGCAGCCAGCCCTTGCGCAACACCTATCCGCTATGGAGCGCCTTCATCGCCGTCACCCTGATGCAGGAACAGGCGGGAATGGCGGTGTGGACGGGAACGATCCTGGTGGTGGCCGGGGTCGTTCTCATCACCTGGCAACCGGAAGCGAAAGCCTTGGATTACTGCTGGTGGCACGTGTTTTACTCGTTAGGCGCAGGAGCCCTGGCGGGGATCGCGTTCCCATTGCGGCGCTACGGCTTGACGATTACCAATGAGCCGGTGTTCTTCGCGGCCATCATCGCCGTCGTGTCGCTGGTTTGCTCTCTACCGTACGCGTGGGTCTCGCAGCGAAATCAGGGCGCGCTTTGGCACCCGAAGGGTGTGATGTATTTCTCGATATCGGGATTCTTTGAAGGCTTGGGCGCTCTGTTGGGCTTGATTGCGTTGGGTGCGGGAACTGTTGTGGTGGTTTCTCCGATCGTTGCAACCACGCCGCTGTGGAACCTGGTGATTGCCTACTTGTTTTTGCGCGAGCGTGAGAAACTCAATGCGCGCACTGCGGTTGGAACAATGGCCGTGGTCGCGGGCACCATCGCCATTACGCTCGGCCGCTGAGAGCCATGAGTTTGACAATTTGTGCTCCCGGGGCGTATCGGTTGATGGATCGCCTCGGCGGTATAGCGCCGACGGGCCAAGGAGTATGCCATGTGGTATCTGGTGATGCGCCGTGCGGTGAAGCCGCGCGAACAGTGGAGTGTGAACCTCGATCAACACCTTGCATGGATGAAGCAACAACACGATTCGGGGTGTATTCTCTTTTCAGGACCGACCCCGGATCGAAAGTTCGGTATTTATGTCATCAAAGCCGCGTCGAAAGAGGAAGCCGACAGAATCGCGGCTAGCGATCCGTATACGGCGGCAGGTTGTTGCGCGTATGAGATCTATGAATGGGAAGTGCACCAGATTATGGGCGCGGGCCCGTTCAGCGCGGCGCAGTTGCGCGGCCATTGATTCCGCAGTTGAGATTGACCCAAAGAGCGAGGAGCAAATCTTCCGTATCGAAGCCAATAGGTCCCTGTCTGTAACCAAACATCCTTCATCGCTGTTTTGATGGCCCTGTAAGATTTATACATTCTATCGTGAGGAGGCGAAAAAGACTCTGCAACTGCACGCTCTCTAGTGTCCTCGCTCCCAGGTTTGCCCCCTCGCGGGTTCACTTTTATCAATTGCGCCTGCGCTAAGGAGCAAGCCGACCGTCATCGCGCTTACATGCGCAGAAGCGTGCCGAAGCCCGCGATCGGAGCTTTGATGCCAAGAGCGTGCATGACCCACCAGAGCGATGCGGCGGTGCTGGAGACCACCGGTTTTTGTGTGTCGTCCTCGAGCTCCTGTACATAAGCTACCGAGCGCCAGCGGCCTTGAATCAACAAACTATCGACGTTCGGGTGCAGTCGAAAAAGCTCCCGTGCGACTTTGTAAGAAGCGTAATCGGCAAGCTTAACCTGATCGACGGGCTTGGCCACCTCGAGTCCCTTGATGGCGAGCACTTGAAGCCCACCGTCTTCATAGTACTTCTTTACTGAATGATTGATAGCTTCTTTGTAGGCGGTTGCAATGACAGTGCTGCGAACGTTCAAGTGTTTGAGCGCCTCAACCGTTGCGCTCATGGCTGTACTTACCGGCAGGCCCACTTCGCTTGACAATCTGGCAACCACCTCCTGCTCTGCGGCATAACCCCGCTGCGTGCCCAGGGTAATGCCGCCCATGAGAATGGCGTCGCACTCCTCGGCGGCAAAAATACCGAGACCGGCGCTCAGAGCGTCGATGGCTTTGTTAAACTCCGCCTCCGTGTGCGATTGAACGTTCAACCCGGAGGAGACGATTGTGAATCCCTTGGGCAGAATCAGGTCCCAATCCGACGGCGTCTCGAAAACCGACGGTGACAAATAGCCGATACGTGCTTTCCAGCCCGACATGAAGTCTCCTCCTAGTTATCTATGCTTGGCGCGTGGGTTCATTTCGAGCCTTCAGTAGAGTGGTTTGAATCGCTCCATTCGGGTTCATGCCGGCATCTCCGCCAACAACCGTCCGTAGCCCGGCATCGGATGTCGCAGGCCGAGTCGCAACTGTGTTTCCCAGCAGCGTGCCGGCCCGGCGTGCACGACCGGAAGTCCCGAAGATTTTTCCAACGGCTCGATGATCTCCAGTGTCTTCCAGGCCGAGCCGAGCATGTAAAGGCCGTCGGCGTCCTTATGCTTGCCGGCCGCTCGTTTCATAAACTCGAGAATCTGCTCGGGCGGGACCCTGGGCACGTCGGCGAAAGGCGAATCGATGCCCTCCATGCCCAATACCTCAAAGCCGGCCTCGGTAAAATAGCGCGCAAAAACTTGGTTCATCTTTTCGGGAAAATAGCTGGCACCAACGAACTTCTTGATTCCCAGGGTGCGCAAGGCGCGTATATGGTTCTGCCCCGAGGTAAACATCTGGACGCCATATGTCTTTTCCCAGCCGCTGATGAGTTCCTGTTCGCGTCTGTAACCCAGCAGCATAAAAGGAGGCGCGCCACTGGGACGGACGAGATCCGCGCCCATTCTTGCCAGCTCCGCTGATTTTGCTTCGTAGCCCGGCATCGACGTTCTGAACTCTTCCTCGGTGCCTTGCGTGAAGTTCATTGTCAGAGTGAGGTATTTGATCTTGGCGGGGATCTTTTCGTCAAGATCGACTTCCTGACCGGCTTCCGGCCTATTGGTGGGTTTGACCGTGCCAACGATATATTCTTTTTGGTTTTCCGCCATTGTCTAGCCTCCTGTATGATTGCGCCTGAGCCGGTATTGCGATCCTATCTCGGCGGCAAAGCCGCTCTTATGATTCGTCCGGTGCCCCGGCGGATCTTGCCAGGTCCTCCATTTTGATTTTTTCCGGAGTGAACTTGTTAATAGCCTTGATCATGCGTTGCATGACTTCATCGAAGCTGAGCGGTGCCGCGTCCTTGGGCCGAAAGCGCAACGGATTTATCCGCGCGACGACGAAACTCTTGAGGTAAGGACTGGTCAGTCCTTTGGCTTTAAGCGCTTCGACTTTTTCAACGACGGCTTTGTCCAAATCGAGCACAGCCCCGGAGCGCTGGCGGCGAATCTCTAGTGCTGCTTGCAACGGTTTTTTCAGAAACCCGTCGGCGCGGCGCAAAATCGGGTGATACGCGCCGCCACTAAAGCGGCCCTGTTCGAGATAGCAAAGACCCAGTGTGATCAGCGCCGCCTCCTCAAATTCCAAGGCGTAACTCTCCTCGCTGGCGCCGTCCAGTGTGGCCAGCTCCTGATACATCTTGATGACCTCCATCGCTCGTTCTCGAAGGTTGTGGCTCTTCTCGGTGTTAAGCGCGAGAATTTTGTACGCCGTAGATGCCTCTGGAACGACGATGGCCGTGACCGATTTCGCGCCGAGAGTGCGCAGCGCCGACAAGCGATGATTGCCATTAGGCGTCCAGTAGCGAATCCCGTTATTGTCGGTTTGGCCGCGCACCACGATAATCGGATCGAGAAAGCGGCCCAGCTTGGCTATGACGGTTTCGAGCTTGCGCACGTGAGTATCGGAGAGATTGCGTTGGTAAGGCGTGGGCTCGACTTGCTCGATCGGCAGGGAAGCCAAAATTAGCCAGTGGCCGCCGAAGGGTTCGCGGTAAGAGCTGATGACTTTGGCGCCGTCGTTATCGATGGCGCGTTGGAGCTCTTCGATGGCTGTGGGGACTATGCCCGTCAGCTCTTTGGGCGCAAGTCCAACAGACCGCCCGGGCAGCTTGCGGCGCTTGCGTGGCGCGCCGGTTTTTCTTTTAGATCCTTTCTCCGCCATGTTGTCCGCGTGCGCCTTTGCTTAACACACCCGGCTTACTGTTCCAACCGGCGTATGCTTGGCAGGAATATCGCGACCATGAGGGCCATTCCGCTAACCATGGTCCCCCCCACAATCACGGCCGATGGCGCGCTGCCGAATTCGGCGATGGCTCCGGCGATCATGCCGCCCACAGGCATGAGCTCCCAGGCCAGTCCGTGAATGCCCATGACGCGACCGCGCAATCGATCGGGCAGGTTGACCTGGAGAATGGCATGGATGATTGTCATATAAAATTGGCTTGCCATGCCGAGGATACCCGCGAACGCCAGCGACAGCGGATACGAATTCGACAACGCGAACAGAATGAGCACGGCGCCGAAGATGGCGGCGCCGGTGATGGCTTGCCTGCCTTTGCCCCGTGAGTGGCCTAGATAAGCCGCCAGTAGTACGCCGCAGAGAGCGCCGGCACCGCCGGCGCTCTGCAGAAAACCGAAACCCTGAGAGCCCACCCCTAGGATGTTGCGCGCGAACACCGGCATCAGGATCAGATAAGACATGCCGAAAATACTGTTGAAAAAAGTCATGCCGATGAAAACGAGGTAAATCTCATTGCGACGAATGAACGTCAGACCTTCCAACATATTCTGCAGGAGACCGCCGGAGGAGGCGGCCACCGAACGGCTGTCCACGCGGATGCCGACCCACAGAAGGATCGCGGCGGCCGAAGCGCCGGCGCAGAAGTAAAAGGTCGGACCGATGCCGATCAGATAAATAAGCAGGCCGGCTACAGCCGGGCCCACGAGCTTATTCAACTGCCAGATCGTGCCGCCGATGGCGACGGCATTGGCGATATCTTCTTTGGGCACCATCTGCGGCAGTAACGCCATGCGGCTCGGCCGATCAAAGGCTCTGACGCATCCCGATAGAAAAGCCAACGCCATGACATGCCACAGCTCTACCCGTCCCGTGACCACGAGCGTCGCCAGTATGAAGAAAGTCAGCACCGAACCGAACTGAGACAGGATCATTATGCGTCTGCGGTCGGCGCGATCGGCAACCGCGCCGCCGAGCAAGGTCAGAGCAATAGTCGGGATAGAGAAGGTCAGGCCGGTTACGCCAAGAAGCAGGGGAGAATTGGTCATTTCGAGGACCAACCAGCTCTGCGCAACCGCTTCCATGTTCTGCGCCAGAACGGAAAAAAGCTGTCCGAACCAGTAGAGACGGTAGTTGCGGTGACGCAGCGCGCTAACCGCCTGGAGTATACGTTGGCGTCCGGTCATGGTCGGCAGCGGCTGTGATATCTTCCCGTCAGCGCGAGGGCGGCGAGACTGTCGCCGTCACTGTCGTTGCAAATCTATCCGGCTGTGAAATTTCCATACGAAACGGCTGTTGAGCAAACCAGTCGGACCTTCTATGCTTATGGGATAATTTCCCGAAAGGCAATTTTCATGGCTGATTACGACTACGACTTGTTTACCATCGGCGCGGGCTCCGGCGGCGTTCGCGCAAGCCGGATGTCGGCCTCTTTCGGCGCGAAGGTTGCGGTTGCCGAGGAAAAAGCCCTAGGTGGCACTTGCGTCAACGTCGGCTGCATTCCCAAAAAGCTCCTGGTCTATGCTTCTCACTATGGCGAGGACTTCACCGATGCGGCGGGTTTTGGTTGGACGGTGGGCCCGCGAAACGTGGATTGGGCGAAGCTTATCGCTAACAAGGACAAGGAGATTGGGCGGCTGAACGGTGTCTATGGCAAACTGCTTGGAGATGCCGGTGTTGAAATATTCGAAGGACACGCTGAAATCATCGACCCGCACACTGTGGCGGTAGACGGCAAACGGTACACAGCAAGATATATTCTCGTGGCCGTCGGCAGCTGGCCTTCGATTCCGGAGTTTCCCGGATGCGAACACGTCATCACTTCCAATGAAGCGTTCTATTTGACGGCCCTGCCGCGAAAAGTAATTATTGTCGGCGGCGGCTATATCGGTGTCGAGTTTGCGGGTATCTTTCACGGCCTGGGCGCGCATACCTCACAGTTTTACCGAGGCGAGTTGTTTCTTCGTGGTTTCGATGACGACATCCGCCTCACCCTTGCCGAGGAAATGCGCAAGAGAGGCATTGATCTCCGGTTCAAGACCGATATCGTCAAGGTTGATAAATTCAAAGACAGTCTTAGGGCGACCCTTCTTGACGGCAGCGTGATGGAGGCAGATCAAATTCTCTATGCCACCGGGCGCGTGCCGAAGACTGGCGGGTTGGGACTGCAAAATGCGGGCGTGGAGATGAGAGCGAGCGGGGCTGTGATCGTCGATCCGTATTTAAGATCGAATGTCGAAAGCATTTACGCCATCGGCGATTGTACGGACCGGCTGATGCTGACACCTGTGGCCATCGCGGAGGGGATGGCGGTAGCCAATACCCTGTTCAGCAACAAGCGAGTAAGCCTCGACTATGAGAATGTCGCCACAGCGATTTTCAGCACTCCCAATTGCGGCACAGTTGGCTTATCGGAGGAACAGGCGCGCCAGCGGGACTTCGAGATCGACATTTACATCAGCTCCTTCCGGCCCCTGCGTCACACCATGACTGGCAGCGCTGAAAAGACGATGATGAAGCTCGTCGTCGATCGCGCCACGGATCGCGTGCTGGGCTGCCATATGGTCGGACCCGATGCCGGTGAGGTTATCCAGGGTTTCGCCGTGGCCCTTAATTGCGGCGCTACAAAGGCACAGTTCGACTCGACGATCGGTATTCATCCGACCGCGGCGGAGGAGTTTGTGACCATGCGCACCAAAGCGGAGCCACGGGCTTAGCCTTCAACGGTCTCGACTGGCCTATCCGGCCCGCTCATCTGCCATTTCTGGCACGTTTGCCGTCTTCACGCCTCACTGAGAGGAGACATTCCCAGCCCTTACTCCGGCAGCTGTTCAAGCTATAAAGCCTTCTAAAACGAATAGCGATGCACCTGTAACTATGCACATTGAGTGTACCTTCGGACCACGGCACGGGAGTTGCTGTGGCCTTCTTAGTAGGTAGAATTCGGATTCGGTGAAACAGGAGGTGCCATGGACCGCTCGAAGTTCCGAGAACAGCTCCTGACTGTAATGGATCGCAAGCACCATTGGGCCTGGCCGGCATTTACCTCCGGGCGGGTGCACAAAGATCTCCTGCACCATCACCTCGAGCAAGAATACGCAACCTATGTGCGTGATTTTCCGGTAATGGTGGGACGCGCTTACGTCAGGTGTCCGATCTCCGCCGTGCGCAGAAGTCTGGCGGAGAACCTTTATGAAGAGGAGACCGGCGGTTTGGTTGCTGGAAGCCCTCATCCCGATCTGTTTCTCGAATATGCTAGGGGACTGGGTATGGATCTGAGCCGCTTCGACCGCGTGTCGCTGTTGCCGGCCGCAAAAGTTTATCGCCAGTTTCTCGATGATGCGACCCAGCGCTACGGTTGGGAAATTGCCGCGGCGGTCATCACGATCTTTGTTGAAGGTTCCAAGGATGAACGCAGGATTATCGATGTGAACTTGCCGGCGATGTCTCTTCCGCCGCTTGAAGAGCATCCGCTGGTCAAGCATTACGGCTTGCCCATCGGACATCTGGCTCTCACCAAGGCGCATCGCGAGGTGGAAGGCAATCACCGGGTTGCGGCGTGGGCCGCCATTCTCGACCATGTAAAGCCAACCCGGCGCGGACCGGTAGTGCGCGCAATGGAAGAAGCTCTAGCCAAGTGGTTGTCCTACCGGGACGCGGTGGCAGAGGTGTGCGGGGTCAGATTCGATGAGGGCAGTTACAACAGCGCGGTCGCATAGCGCAACTGCCGTCACGATTATAAATTCGCTGGGGCCGCAGATGGTGGTCAGCCGATCGACTCACCGCGATAACTCCTGGCCAGGATGTGCATAGGATTCATCGGCCGGCTGCCGGTTCCCTGCTCGATTTGAATGGCGCCCAGTGGACAGTCCGAGCATGTGGCCTTCGGCTCTCCTGCGGACATTTCTCTGAAAGCGCGACTGCCCCACTTGAGGGATTGCTCAAAATTCTCTTTCTTCATCGCCCAAGTGCCATTGTGGCCCGAACATTCCTCGACAACTTTTACTTTCGTGTCCGGCAGGAGCGCGAGCACATCGCGGGTTTTGTACCCGACGTTTTGAGCTCGCAAATGGCACGGCATGTGATAGTTGAGCTGGCCGGCGCCGGTTTTGAAGTCTCTGTTTAACTTTCCTTGGGTCGCCAGACGGGCGAGAAATTCCATGGGATCGGACGTCCTGGCAGCCACTTGCCTGGCGTCTTCGGTTCCAAGCAACCTTGGATACTCAACCCGGATCATCTGCGAGCAAGTCGGATTGGTCGCCACGACGGTTCTACCATCGTTCACATGCCGCAATAGATCGGCGACGTTCTTTCCGGCCGCCTCTACGGCGCCTTCCATATCCCCGTTGTGCCACAGCGGCATACCGCAGCAACGCTCATAGGCGAACGAAACATCGACATTGTTGCGCGCCATGACTTCCAGCGTATCGAGACCGATTTCCGGTTCGTTGTAATTGACGTAGCAGGTGGAGAAGTAGGCGATCCTCGCATTGGCTTCTCCCCTGACCGGCTTATTGTTCGTGGCGAACTGCGCGGCAAAAGAGTTCGATGCGAAAGAGGGGAGTTTCTTGTCCTTATGAATGCCCGTGATGCTTTGCATCAATCGGCGGTTGAGCGCATTCTCATTGGCCCAATTGGCGACCGGCGCCGTTGCACTGCCGATTCTGCCCACCAGGTCGGGTTTGCCGAGGATCTTATCGCCGAAAGAAACACCGCGCCTCTTAACCTCCTGAGCCTTGGCGCGGGCTATCAAACGGGGAAAATCGATGTTCCATTCGTGATCGCCGGGCGTATAGGGGCACTTGATGTAGCAGAGCTTGCATTGAAAACACAGGTCGACGATCTGTTTGACGTCTTCGGCTTTCAATTTTTTGGTATCGACCTCGGCGTATTTGCCTTCGGTGCAATAATCGTCAATGGCGTCAAACATCTTCGGAAAACTACCGCAGAACTTCACGCACATGCGGCAGTCCGCGCACAGGCTGAAAACACGCTCGACTTCCGAGCGCAAGTCTTTTTCATCGTAATAGCGTGAATCGGTCGGGTCGTAGGCGTGCTTGTTATCCATGGCGGATCTCCTTTGGCGAACGGATCAGACAACCGCCGGTATCTTCTCAGGTGAGTGGCGTGTTTGTCGTTTTCCTTTTTTTCATGCGGCGAGTAGTTGAGCAAATTGACCCTGTTTCGAGGGCGTCCGGCAGGCCAACCTAGCTGAAAAAAGACTCGTTTACGTCAGTGACTTTGTTGGACTGCACGCAAACCGCTTGCGGTTGTTCGCACGTCGAAGTCAGTTGCAGTATTAGTGCAAAGGTTAATCATTATCAATGCCGGTCGGTATCCAACGCGGCGCCCAAGCGAAAGGCTTGAGGTCGGATTTCTGCGAAGTTGTTGCACGCTCCCGCCTCGATTAACTTTTTTTGCCCCGGCACGTCTAATTCGCCAAGGAGGATGAGTCATGAGAATCTACAAGATCTTTATAGGGTTGGGCGCCGGAGTGTTTTCGACGCTGCTCATCAGCGAGACAGTTTTCGCCGATAGCCGCTATCGGGGTCGGCCTGGCGAGGTCCGTCAAGAATACCGCGAGTTACAAAAAAGCAGGGCAGCGCTGCAAAAGGACCTGTTCGAGCTTAGGAAAGACCGGGCTGAATTGCATCGCGACATCCGCAGAGGTGCCTCGCCCCGTGAGATCGCGCGAGCCAGGGAAGAGGTGAGAGAAAGCGCGAGAGAGGTCGCCCGTAGTCGCCGGGATTTCAGCCGCGACCGGGCCGAGCTACGCCGGGACTTGGATAGATCCGGCTACGGAAATTCCCGATACGAACGTTATCAAGACCGGGGAAACCACTATGGTTGGTGGAACAACGACAATCGCTGGGATCGTCGCCGGAGCAGTTGGTGGAATAACGACCGGGGCGGTTGGTACGGTTGGTGGAATAATCACCGTTAGCACGGCGGTCTGTTTAAGATTCTGGGGCAGATTAGCTCTACACTCGAAAGGGGGCGGTTATGCACCGCCTCCTTCCTTCCGCTTATCCCGATTTGGCAATCTTGACTTCAACGTCGCGCGCGCTCTATAAGCGATTATTCGCTATCGCGGTGCTCGGAAGATCATTGCCGGCGCTCACGGCGAGTACTACTCCTTGTCTCTGTCATGCACAGGAGGTGCGGTGATTATCGACTGTGATACACACTTGATGCCGAAGGACGCCTTCGATCGTATTGGCGGCAGCCTTGCTGCGCGCAAGCCGGTGCTTCAATTCAACCAAGACGGCCTCTATGTTGACGCTCAATTCCCGGGTCACACGCCAATTTCAGGTACCAGTCCGCTGGGCGCGCCGGGATCGGGCGCCATGTTCCGCAGTTTGTGGGACGTCGAAGCGCGCATGATCGACTACGATACGCGGCTCGGCATCGAGCAGCAGTTCGTCCTGCCGCAATTCTCAGGCTGGTGGTCCTATGTGATAGAAGCCGAGCTCGCCACGCGCATGGCACGCTCCCATAACGAGGCAATGCTGAACGTCATGAAGCAATTCGCCGGCAGAATCTTCGGTGTGGCGCTGGTGGCGTTGCAGGACGTCCCGGCGTCGATCCGTGAATTGGAATGGGCCAGGGAAAATGGCTTTAAGGCCGCTGTCATCGACAAGGTTTTTCCAGTCAAGGAACATCCTTATGGCGAACCCCTCGGCAGCCGCCGCGAGCTCTGGCCGTTCTTTCAGAAAGCCGAGGAGCTGGACATGCCGCTTTACTTGCACAACGTCCAGCATGGCCATCGCATCAGCAATCTGCCGCTGTTTCAAAGGGACGGTCTTTATGTGTTTGCACCCCAGGAAGGACAGATGAGCCTGGTATCGTTGTTTACCAGCGGCTTATTGGATGTCTATCCGAAGCTGCAGTTCATTTTTACCGAGGCCGGCACGTCCTTTATCAAGCCGCTGGTGCAACGTTTGGATAAAATCCTCGAGGCGCCGCCGCTTGATTATGACGATCAGGAAGAATCGCCGTTAGCTAACGCCAACTTATCCAAAACTGGCGAGAAGCTGCGCCGGGCACGCGCCATCCAGCCCGGGAAGGAATTTCTCGAAAAGAATGAACGCGCCGCGAGTCATTACTTCAAGAATAATTTTTCTTTCACCATAGAGACCGAGGAGCCGGAATTGTCCGAAGCCATCGATTTTCTCGGTCCCGAACGGTTCCTTTTTGCCACCGATTATCCGCACGACGATCCTGGCGGACGGATGAAATTCCAAGACGTGGAGTTGCTCAGAAATCATGCGAAAATTCCGGAACCGCACAAGGAATTGATCCGCTGGAAAAACGCCATGCGGCTGTTTCATCTGGACTCGTGATGGATGCTTTGCGTTTTTTGCGTCGTGCGGGCCATGCCAATACCTGAACGCTATAATCTCGGCTACAACATCGGCGTCGGCGGGGCCGTCGTGCGTAACGGCGAGTTGTTACTGGTGCGCCGCGCGTCGCGCCACGGCCGCGGCAACTGGCAATTGCCCGGCGGTTT
The DNA here is from genome assembly GCA_964482425.1 of uncultured Syntrophobacteraceae bacterium. Classification (GTDB taxonomy): domain Bacteria; phylum Desulfobacterota; class Binatia; order UBA9968; family UBA9968; genus WHTF01. Next base: position 21,500 of record CAYZXN010000034.1, read on the forward strand.
CATCGAACCCGACGAAACCATCGAGCAGGCGGTGGTTCGCGAAGTGCAGGAAGAGGCCGGCGTATTGGCTGAAGTCGAAGCCGTGCTCGGCCTGCGTAACCGCTATGATCCCGAGTCCGGTAACGGCGTATACATTATTCTCTTGTTGAAGCCGGTGGGCGGTGAGCCTGCCGCCGATAATCATGAGGTCGATCAAGCCGGCTATTTTAATCTGGAACAGATTCGCGGGTTAAGTCCGTTACCGCCAGTGAATTGGGAAATCGCCCAACGCGTGCTCGCGCCGGATCGGCGCTTGCTTTATCCCAAGCCGCTGGCCAACCTCAATGGCGCAAAGTATACGCTCTTCGTGGGTTGAGTCTGTGTCTCTCCACGGCAACTCGTTGGAAATTTTCGTCGTTAGTTTAGTGACTGAAGCGGAAGGGTTCTCTTTGCCGCTCATCCTGACGGAGCCGACGAAGGATCCTGCGTTTACTTTCTAACGCAAAACAAAACCTTCACTAAAGCTTGGGTGGCGGCCTGAACGGTTCTTTGCCATCGCACCATCATTATACCGGCGGGTAGAAAAGCCAATCCGAAGGAGCGATGTTCTAGGCGCAGCAGTACAGCCGGATTCTTTCGGCCGCTGCCCAACCTTTAGACCGGCTCATTCCATATATGACTGAAGCGGGTCGCGACCACCTGCTCGTATGGGACAGGAGCCGCAAGTAAGCCAATGTCCTGGGCGAAGCGATTCATGCTGGTTACTTTTTCGGCAGAAATCGTCGGGTCGTAGTAGGGGAGATCGCGCCGGATCAGTTCGGCGATTATTTCCGCTTCCGCTGCGGGAAAGCGCTTCTTGCCAACCTCTGTGGCGAGGGCCAAATCTTCGCGTAACGCCTTATGCGCTTTCATGAGCGCGCGAATGGCGCCTGCCGCGCTTTCGGGCTCATCATCGATTCTCCTTTCAGTGGCGACCAACGCTGAAAACGTGTAGTCGCGGGCCGGAGCCGGACCATCGCCGCGCCGCACGTCGAGAACCATTGTTCCCACGCCCCGCCGCAGGGCAACTTCGCAGCCCATGCCGTTGGCCCAAAAGCCGTCGAGCTTGCCTTCTTCCAAAGCCTTGGCCGCAGACAAGCCGAAAGAGACGTTGGGTCCGGCGGCGCCGGGAATCGGCATGATCTGCACGCCTTCTTTTTCCGGATCGATGCCAGCCTCCAGCAACATTCTTTGCAGGCTGAGATTGACGCCGGGCGCCGCGCCGATGCGCAGGCCTTTGACGATGTTCAAATCGCCTCGATGCGCATTAAGATCGCTGCGGACCACCAGAAACCAGTACGTGTGCTGGGCGACCGCTGCCAGCAGTTTCGCTCCTTGCCAATTGGGAAAGGCCAGCAACGTGGCGTGTGCCGAGCCCACGACAAAATCGAGTTGGCCATCGCGCAATGCTTCGAAGGTTTTCGGCACGGGGAACAATAAATCGATGCTCGCGTCGAGCCCTTCGGATTTGAAGAAGCCAAGCTCGACCGCAGCGATGGCGGGGAAGTAAGAGTTCGAGACCAGGTCAGGTACGGCAATACGGATCATGTTCGTCCTAGGATTGTAGTTATTTGAACTCTGGCGTTGATCCTTGAGCGGTGGAACTTTTGAACATCAGCCTCTTTAGCGCGAGTTGTGAGCGTTTAATACATTCGATGGAGTCATATGGAGCGTATTAGTCTGCCAGAGGGACCGTCATGAAGATATGCGGCTCGCTGCCCAAAACTCGCGAGGTGTGACCTTCGCCGGTAGTATCATCGGCAAGCATAACGTCGCCGGTCTTGAAAATTCGTTTCACGCCATTGCTGGCTTCGATTTCCCAGGAGCCGGAAAGCGTGACGAGAAATTGCCGCCGCGGCGCAGGATGGCGTTCCAGAAAAAGTCCCGCGGGCGCGCAACGGAAAACAGCGGTGGTCGCGGTTCGCGCATCGGTGGTCAGCATAGGCTGATTGCCACCGAAGTGGAGCTCTATTTCCTCAAAATGGGACTTCTGATCTTCACCGCTATACAGTCTCACGATTTTCATTTTCACGCTCCTGTCTGATCGGGACGCTCCGGCATCAAACTTTAAATTCCAGTCCTGCGGCCTGAATACCGGCGATGACGCAGGCTTCATCCTCGTCGGCGCTGGCGCCACTGGCGCCGGCCGCGCCGATGATCGTTCCACCATCCATGATCAGCACGCCGCCGGCGACCGGCACTACCTTGCCGGCGGTCATGTCGGATAGCGCTCCGAGAAACGCCGGCAGCTCTTTCAGTCGATTGCCGAGATGACGGCTGGACTCTCCCATGCCGATGGCGCCCCATGCTTTGCTGACGGCGATCTGCGGCCGCATGATACTGGCGCCGTCAGCGCGCTTCAAAGCCTTGACGTGACCGCCGTCATCGAGGACGGCAACGCAGAGCGGTCTGATCTTCAGTTCACGCGCTTTTTCCAAAGCAGTATCGACGATGACGCTGGCTTTTGCCAGATCCAGTTTCATAAGTTTTCTCGTTTCAGAGGCGAATTCGCCTCCTGTCCATCGCCCGTTGCCACTTGGTTTTCGCCTGCTTGTCGAAGACGATGTCGTTATCCGCCGGAATGAAAAACCATGACTTATTTTTGACCTCCTCCTCCAGTTGACCGGGCGCCCAACCCGCGTAGCCGATCATCAGCAAAAACTGACGCGGCCCTTGTCCTTTAGAAATGTTGTCCATGATCCTTGGGTCCGAAGTCATGGCAATATTGTCCTTAACTTTTATCGAAGTCTCGAGGATGACATCGTCGCTGTGCAGGATAAAACCCTGGCGCGGGCTAACCGGGCCGCCATAGTGAACGGTAATTGCTTGTTTGGCGTTTTTGCCGTCAAGGCCGAACCCCTTGATCACATCTTCTATAGGCGCCAGCGCTAGCGGTCGATTGAGGACCAGACCCAGAGTGCCTTCATGATCGTGTTTGACGATGTAAATGACCGATTGTACGAAGCGCGGGTCTTTCATTTCCGGCGTTGCCACCAGTAACTGGCCGATGAAGTCGCTCTCTTGCTGCGCCGAGAGCCGATAAGCCGACTGGAGGAGGAACAGCAGGAGCAAGGCGCCGCCGAGTTGGATAAGCGAACCGGTTCGCGCCCCTTTATTGCTTCTCAGCGGTTTCATAATAGACGCCGCTTTCGGCTAGCCGCGCTTTTTAGGACCAGCGCTTTCTATGGTAATACGAATGATGACGCGCTTCTCACGTTCCATTCTTGCGTGGAACTCGGGCCAATTCTTATGCTCCCCTTTGGCTTGACGCTCGAGATAGACCAGGGTCTCCATGGCCTCTGGCAACGAGATGATTTCCGCCGCCCCGCTGATTTGAACCCAGCCCTCTCCGTGAAACTCTTTGGTAAACACGCAGACCGCAGCGCGCGGGTTGCGCCGCAAATTATTTACTTTGTAGGCGGTTTCCCGGCTGCTAATGATAGCGTGCCCAATGGCATCGATACCGACCGTTACCGGTGACATCTGTAAAGAGCCGTCTTTCCGGCGGGTCGTCAGAACGCCCCAGTGATGCTTGCCTAAGAACTCCTTCGCCACGTCGTTGTCAACGGGAGCAAATTCCATTATTGCCTTTCCGCGGCTGTGCAATTGAATATTCACTGACTTTGCTGGTCTTTGACAACGTAAAATAGCCGAGCCCAGTAATGCAAGAGCCGCTGAATGTAATGGAGCGGTCGAATACTTGTTGTACGGGAGCATCTCATCCTTGACCGGTCATCCGCCTTACCCTATAAACAATATCAGAGGTTTGAGGAACTAGTGGCGATGACAATTCCACAACTGCCGTTGCCGGAAATCCTGCCGATATTCCCGTTGACCGGCGTTTTACTTCTTCCAGGCACGATTTTGCCGTTGCATATTTTCGAGCCGCGTTACCGCAACATGGTGGAAGACGCGCTCGCCGGCGATAATATTTTCGGGATGATCCAGCCGTTTGCGCCGCAACAGGATAATCGACCCCGACCCGGCTTCGAGGGGGAGACACCCGATCTTTACAGGATCGGCTGTGTCGGTTACATCGAAAAATTCGAAAGATCGGCCGATGGACGATTTTTTCTTCAACTCAAAGGAGTCAATCGTTTCAGATTTGAAGATGAGCTAACGTTGCATCGGGGTTATCGGCGCGTCAAGGCTTTGTATCACGAATTTTCCGATGCAACACTTGTCGATGGTTGGAGCTGTGATCGACAAAGCATTCTGCAAGCGCTGACTCTGTATGGACAAGCTCATGGCATGAAGGTCAAGCCCGAGCAGGCTGAGCGTTTCTCAGATCTTGAATTGGTGAATCTGCTCGGCGTCTCGCTACCGTTTCATCCCGCCGAAAAGCAGGCGCTGTTGGAAGCTCCGACGCTCAAAGAGAGAGAAAACACCCTCATCAATCTACTTCGACTCGGCGGCGATCGGGCGGATCCTGATTCGGATACAACCCCGCGCACCTTGAACTAAACCCTTCGTATCTCGCAATGACCTGCTCGCGACTTGGAACCAGTCGAGTTCCGTTCGCGGAAACATTTCCACGGATACCGGAAGCAGATTCTCGGTCGCTGTGTACCTCAGAAAGACACACAATCAAAGACTGTAGAAGTGAATTTGTGTCGGCTGCTGCAGCGCTTTTCACAACGTGATTGCCTCATGGCTCTGAAATATCGACCAGGACTCCGTCAGGATCCGAAATGAAGTGCTGTCCGAGACAACACTTTCGAAAATCTTTCTCGATCATTTGGCCGTGCAGACCGACTGCGAGTCTTCGGGCGCCGGATTCAGGCGAGGAGGCGGCCAGTGTTTCCAGGTCGTCGGTGGCGACTTTGACATTCTCCACTTTGAAGCCAAAATGGTCGAGACCTTCGCGGAGCGCACGATAAAGAGTGTTATCGCACGGCCGCACGAGGAGTTTGACCTTGCCGTCGGTCATGCAGATCGATCCGTCGTCGCGATAAGTTTCGGCTTCCTTTAGTTCGAAAATCTTTTCGTAAAACTCCGCAACGGCGCCCGGCTCACGGGCGCGAATGGAGATGTGATTAATCCAGCGGGGTTGATCCCAGCCGCTTTGGTTATAGCCTTCGCGAACATTACCGACGTGCGCCTGCGCGATATCGAACTGGGCGCCGGCGGGGTCATGGCTGCGCAAACCGGCGAAGGGGACGTATTCAAGGCCCTTTGCGATTTGGGTGCGCGGATAATGTTGTTCCATGCGCCGAACGAAGTCCTTGATATCGCTGACTTCAAAGCCAAAATGGTCCATGCCGGACTGAATGCCCGCATAGCGCGGCAGTATGGCCATGCCGATCACTCCGTCACTGATATGACCACGGTTGGCGTTTTGCTTGCCGGTTTCATCCACTGTCCCGCTGGTCATCCGCTTCATGCCAAAAACACTCTGGTAGAAGTGGGTCACGGCGCCATGATCGTGGGCGTACATGGCGAGATGACGGATTTTTGCAAACATGGTGACCTCCCGCGCGGTTCTTAACGTCCTTCTAGGCCAACAGTTCGGAGCGTGTCAAGCATTGCGGCCGAGCATTGTACCGTTTACATTTCACTGACTCTTCCAACAAGTCTCTTACGGACGCTCTTTGTAGTGTCGGTATTTTTCTAGTGACAAAATTTACACGGACCTTAACCAACGATTCTCGAGAGCACCTGGTTTACTCAGGCTCTTTGATCGCTGCGGCTTTACGTTTGTTGCTTAGTCGGCCTATCGTGCTTTCGAGCGCGCGTTTCAATTTTTCCGCGGCGCCGGCAACGGCTAAATCGATCGTCGGTGCCTGATGGGTGGCGGCGATCGGCTGCAGCCGCTTGAGACGGGCTTCGATCATGCAGCGCTTGTCATCGGCGCCGGACTTGTGACTGTTTTCATCGCCAAGATGGACTTCCAAGCGAGTGATACGATCGGTAAACCGGTTCAAAGCACTTACCAACGTGATCTCAACCTTTTGTGTCAGCTCTTCATGCCCCTTAATATTTCTGTCCGTGTTAATCTGAACCTGCATGGTGCTCTTCCCTTCTAATCGTGATGTATGTCATCGAGCTCCGGCGTTAGCGCGTCTACGAAAACGATTGATCGTAACTCGATCAATACCGGTAGATCGCCGCTATCCCGCTCGATGTCGGTATTCGTTCGGCGGGGACGACGATGACTTGGCCGCCCTTTGCGAGCGCCAGTTCTCCCAGATCGTCGAGCAAGTCATCGACCTCCGGATGCTCCAGGTCCTTGAGCTCGATTCGACCCGTGGCAGTATCGATTCGCCCGGGAACCTGCCGTTCGGCTTCTAACAACAGGGTGGCAACCCGGCCGGCCACTGCCGCCTCTGCGATCGCGGCAACATCATCGGCGCCAATTCCTTTGGCTTTCGCTGCGCCAAATTCCTCCACCAGCCCTGCTAATCTTGCCAGATACCTCGGCTCGACAACCTTCCAGGCGTTTACGCGGAGCGTATCGATAGGCAACGCATCTGCATTCATTTCGATCCCCACGTCCATGAGAAAGGGATTATGACTGACCTGCCGAAATAGCGATTGGTGCTCCGGCAGCGCCGCCAGAATCAACGGCAGACCCGCCACCCGGGAGTGATGCTCAAGAATCGCCCGGTCTATGACTCGGAAAAACCGCTCTGCGTCGACATCGATCTCGTCCTTTCTGGAGCCATGCCCATGGCGCATAGGTGTGCCGCCGGCGCCGGTTCCATACGAGGCCACGGTTTGATGCGGCTCGGTCAGTTCTGCGCCGAGCGCTTCGACGATCGTTTGCGGCACGCCGGGAGCCAGTTCCACGGCATCCAACGCGTCTCGATTACCTTCGAAGAGTTTGATTTCACGCCGGCTGAGGGCAAGCACCTGGTAGCGGTCGGCCGACTGGAAGATGCGCAACAGAGGCTTGGTGTGGAAGCTGTCAGCAACGACTACGATTTCAGGCACCGGACGTTGAAGCCGGTAAACCCGGAAAATGCCCGTGGCGCTCAGCACCGCCAGACCGTCGAGGGTGCGATTCCAGAAATCCTGATCCTCTGCCAAGCGCTGAAAGGGTTCCAACAGCGGCTGAATTTCACGTGCAGGGTATTTGCGCCGGAGAGACTGTTCAAGCGTTTTGATCGAGTTGCGGAAGCGGATCGGATCCTGTTGATTCTCCGGATGACGCCGGTGCGTGGGCTGATAAAGCGACAGGCATGGCGGCTCGTTCGCCTTGAAAAGCTCGGCCGAGTAGATATTAAGTGAATCCATCATCCCTCCTGCATCGTTTGTTTTGATTATAACCGTCGCTCGCGGGAAAACCATACGTCTGAGCTGTATCGGCGCAATAGTTGACATTCGTATCGGCGGCGTGCGAGTAAGCATAAACTGCGAGGTTGACAATCCATGGAGCGAACCCAAGTTGTTATCGTGCGTCACGGGCAAACCCAGTGGAACATCAGAGGCATTCGGCAGGGTCATCTCGACAGCGATCTCACTGAACTAGGCGTTGCCCAGGCCAAGGCGCTGGCCGTGAGACTGGCCCGGGAGAGTTTTACGTGTCTTTACAGCAGCGATCTCGGCAGGGCGGTGCAAACCGCCCAAGTGATCGCCGATATGACCGACCACCCGATCGTCGTCGATGCCCGGCTGCGGGAACGCCATCTGGGAATTTTTCAGGGCCTCAACGGCGACGAAATCAGAGCCAAATTTCCCGAAGAACATCGCCTGCATCGTACGGTGGGCCCGGATTACGTTATCCCGGGTGGGGAGAGCGTGCGCCAGCAGGTCGCGCGCAATGTAAGCTATCTCGAAGAACTCGGCAGGAAGCATTTCGGCGAAACCATCGTCGTCGTCACTCACGGCGGAGTGCTGAGCGGGCTGTTCCGGCATACGTTCTCAATTCCTTTTGATGCGCCGCGCCGTTTTGAGTTCACCAACGCGGGATTGAACGTGTTCAATTACGAACAGAAAATGTGGTTTCTGCAGACATGGGGCGATACCAGCCATTTGTGCGAGGTGGGGACGGTAGACGGCGACGATCCTTGATTGTTCCATAGGCTGACACCCGCGGGTCTGCGAGCAGATTAGACCCGTCCGTGCAGAGCGCTGACGGGGTACCTGGGAATAGCAATGCGGTCGACCCTACACTCGGCATTCCGGCACTCCGGTCTCTAGACTAGCGAGCGCTTCTCCATCCTGACGGAAAACTCCGGTCGTTTTATGTAAACGTGATTGGAATCTTGACGTTTGCTGAGCTGCTCGATCAGCTTCACCAGCGGTTGATTTCCGTTCAGGTACTCGCGCGGCTTGCCGCCGTCGGGTAGCCCGTCGACGTAGTCGGCGCCGGCGAAAAAGCGCAGGATCAAATCTTCGTCCGACAGGTGTACGCCGAATTGTTGCCGAATTTCGTGAAGACTGGGCTCGGGTTGTTTCCAATGCACCCATTCCTTGGCGCGCGGCCGGCTCAAAATTTTGTCTTTCACGTCGGGATCCATGACCTCGACGGCTTCCTTGCCCCAGATACCCAACGCATACTGAATGACTTGATCCGGAATTTCCTTGTAGCGCTCGCCCAGGATTACATTGATGGCGGCTTGGGTGCCGACATATTGGGACAGAGGAGTCACCATGATCGGATAGCCGAAGTCTTTTCGCACATGAGCGGCCTCTTCGAGCGCCGCTTGCATTTTGTGCTCCATACCGACGAGTTTCAACTGATGGCGCATATTGGAGATCATGCCGCCGGGCACCTGATGTGCGTACTGCGACTGATCGTATTCGACCGGCCTGCCGATGGGCAAACCGTCTTTCTTCGCGACCGCAGTGAAATGCTTCTCCACCGACTCCAACGGCTTTAAATCCACGGCCGGCGTGTAACCCAGCGCACGCAAGTTTTGCGCGATATTGAAAATCGACGGCTGCGACGAGCCGTTGGCCAGCGGCGGCACGGCAGTGTGCAGTATTCTCATGCCGAGCTTGACGCCTTCGAGGTAACAGATCGGCGCCTGACCGCTGTTGCAGTGGGCGTGAAACTCGACCGGAATTCTGCCGGCGCTTTTTAGCACGATCGGAATGAGAGTGCGGGCGCGCTCCGGAGTCAGCAGACCGCCGACGTCTTTGAAACAGATGCGCCACGGATCTGCGGCGGCCGCTTCTCTGGCTTTCCTGGCGTAGTATTCGTCCGTGTGCCGCGGCGACACTGAGTAAATCAAGTTGGCGACCGTATCCATGCCGGTCTTCTTTAGATCGATAATCTCTTCCTTGAAGTCGTCGAAGTCGTTCCAGCAGTTCGACGTGCGGGTCAAAGTCAGTCCGTAAGAGACCAGTCGTTCGATTAGCAGCTTGAGAATGCAATGCGGGGTTTTTTCGAAGGCGCTGTGCATGCCGCCGTGATAGCGCAGGCGCGTCTTCTTGATGCGCCGGGTGCCCTCGCGTATCCATTCCCAGGGATTTTCCTTGTGCTCGCGCACGTACTTCTTGAACATGACGCTGAGGAAGAATTCCATCGACTCGAAGCCGGCCTGGTCCATCTGTTCGGCCACCGGCAACATGGCGCCTACCCTCATATTGAGCGCCCACAGGCTCTGATTGCCGTCTCGCACCGTTGTGTCGATAAATCGAATCTCGCTCATCTAGCCTCCAAAAGTAGTTGTTCAAAAGTCAATGGTTCCAATGTTCAATGACAACGGCTTGGCTGCCGGTGGGTGTACTCACGATTCCATAATTTGTATAAATTCTTGGAGCATAGAGCAAACGGCACTCGGGGGGAGCAAAGTATGAAGAGCTACCGCAAGGAACTCTGGTTCGACACGGAAACGAGATTGGCGTTCGTCAATATCTCGCGACACGTGCAAGAGTGCATACGGGAGAGCAAAATCAAAGAAGGTTTGGTTCTCGTTAACGCCATGCACATCACCGCTTCGGTTTTCATCAATGACGACGAGGCAGGTTTGCACCACGACTACGGCGTCTGGCTGGAAAAATTGGCGCCGTACGAACCGCTCAGGCAATACCGCCACAACGATACCGGGGAGGATAACGCCGATGCGCATATGAAGCGCCAGGTCATGGGCCGGGAAGTCGTTGTCGCCATTACCGACGGCCAATTAGACTTCGGCCCGTGGGAACAGATCTTTTACGGCGAATTCGACGGCAAACGACGCAAGCGGGTGCTGGTGAAGATCATCGGGGAATAGGGGCGAAGCAGTCGGCCCGAACAAACCGTTGCGCCTCAACGTTTGCGCCGATCTCGAAGCGCATCAGGTCTTCTCCCACAATCAGCGGGCCCGAGTAGAGCTTGCGCGTTGCTGGCATCAGATCTTCGGCCGTTGCGCCGCCAAACAGCAGCAGATGATTGTAGACCGCCAGCTTCGGTTTGGCCCGGGCGAAAGCCTGGCCGGCCTGTTCCGGAGTCATGTGATTGTTGCCGATTCTTCTTAATTGCTCAGGACTTTCGGCGGCACTTCCGGCGGCCGCGATGACTTCGTGAACGAGGAGATCGACTCCCTGAGCATGGCAAATGAGATTTTCGCTGAACGTCGTATCTCCGGACAGCACGGCCGAATGTCCTTGATAGTCGATGCGGTAACCGAACGCGGGCAGGTCTTCACTGCCGTGATCGACCTCGAATGCCGTGACGGTTACGCCATTGTGAGCGGAGATGAGCCCCTCGGCAATTTCCGTGGTATCCAGTGTTGCCCCTTCGATAGGGTAGCTCCTGCTGCGCACGCGTAGGTCGACGGCAAATGCCAGTGACAGATGCTGCATCATCTGTCGCGTTCCTTCCGGGCCCCAGACCCTCAGGGGAGTTTGGCGGTTTCCCCATGGCCGGCCGATCCAACCGGTCAGCCACAGATCGGTGAAGCCGACTACGTGATCCGAATGATGGTGCGTGAGAAACAACCCGGTGACTTCGGCAAAAGGGATCGCAAGCTGGTGCAGCCGCTGCATGGCGCCCCGTCCGGCATCGAAAATGAATTTCTGATCTCCCACTTCGACCAAAGTACTCGGCCCGAAACGATCTAACGTCGGCGGCGGCGCTCCTGTTCCCAGTAGGGTGGTACGAAAACGTTCTTGAGCTGATTCCGACATAGCAAGCTTCCGGAGCGACAATCATAAATCGATTGAGCGCGGTAATCTAACACCTTATCTTTGGTCTGTGCAATTGACCCGAATGACGTCGGCCGATATGGTCCTTGAGTGAAGAATAAATTTAACAAGTCTCTTTCCCGGGTAACCGCGGTAAGACCGGGGGGCGACCGAGGGTTGAGCCGGACCCGGCGCGAGCCCGGATTCAAGCCGTCACAGCACCGGGATTGGCAATCGGAGCGGGGGCCGTATGAACCCGCTTGCCCTCATTATCCGCACTGCGTCGGCTGTCCGCTCATAAACATCCCCTATGCCGAGCAGTTAATCAGAAAACGTGAGTTGGTGGCGCGCGCTCTCGCTGCTTATCCGTTGCTGAGTCATATTGAAGTTTCCGCGGTCACGGCGTCGCCGCACCGCCTCGGTTACCGGGCACGCGTGAAGCTGGTAGTGCGCAGCAGCCGGGGCGAGATCGCAACCGGGCTCTACGTGCCGGGCACACACCGGGTTATCGATATCTCTTCCTGCCCCGTTCATCCCCGGCCCGTGAATCAGGTGCTGCATTACCTAAAGAACAAGATCGTCGAGCTGCAGATCGAACCTTACGATGAGAGAGTCGACAGCGGCCAGCTACGCTATCTGGATTTCCGCTACAGCTTTGCCCAGCGCGAGCTGAGCGTTACGTTGGTGACGCGCCATCGTGAATTTCCGCAGGGGGGCAGCCTGGCGCGATCTCTGGGCCGCAAATTTTCATTCATCAGCGGCGTCATCCAGAATGTCAACCCGCACCGCGGCAACGTAATCTGGGGGGAGCATTACCGCGTCATCTCGGGCCGCGATACCTTGTTGGAACAGGTAGGTTCATTGAAACTCTGTTTTCCGGCTGGCGCCTTTTCACAGGCCAATCCGTCCACAGCGAGAAAACTTTATGACGGGGTGGCTGAAATGGCTGCGCTCAATGGTCGAGAAACAGTCCTCGATCTCTATTGTGGCGTGGGACCGATTTCTCTCTATCTAGCCGGCGCCGCGCGCCTGATCTGGGGAATCGACGACAGCGCTGTTTCGATCGCAACCGCTAAACAAAACGCGCGCAGAAACGGTATCTCAAATTGCCGTTTCTTTCAGGGCGATGCGGCCGTCAAAGTGGCAGACGCTGAGAAAACTCTAGGCACAATCGATGTTATCGTGCTCAATCCCCCGCGTAAGGGCGTGCAGCCAGCGGCCATGGAGGCGGTATTGGCGGTGAATGCCGCGCGGATCGTCTATGTCTCCTGCGACCCCAAGAGTCTGGCTCGGGATATCGACAGGCTCCTCAATCACGGTTATCGCATGGCGCGCCTGCAGCCTTTTGACATGTTCCCGCAGACCGAGCAGGTGGAGACGGTTGCGCTGCTGGTCAAGCCATAATCCGGACGGCTTGCAAACTCGTTGTGCCTTGTGATTCTATTTTTCTAGTCAACTTCGGTTCTGGAGGTCATACATGGATGGACTCAATGTTCAGGGAGTGGTTCACTGGTCGATACCGGTCAACGATTTGGAAGAATCGGAAAAATTCTACGGCGAAGTTCTCGGCCTGGAGTCCAAGGGTCGGCTGGGCGGGTCCGGCATGTCCTGCTTTAAAGCCGGAGACCACCACATTTTGCTTTGCGTTCGCAAGGAACAGCTTGTCCGCACGCCGGAGCAGGAAATCGCCTGCACCATGCCTTCATGGTCAGTCCGGAAGTGTGGGAAAGGGGTTGTAAGCTCTTTTACGAAAAAGGCGTAAAGATCGCCGAAGCTATCGTGTAT
>CAYZXN010000035.1:0-9489 GCA_964482425.1 uncultured Syntrophobacteraceae bacterium
TCGAGACGTGCAAATTATCCGCGGCACGGATATCGGCCATGCGCCTCGTCACGACACCCGCGGTTCCGCCGATGACTCCTGCCTGCTCTGGGATGCAACATTGAAAGAAACGTTTCCGCCGATCTCGCTGCCTAAAAAAGAATACATGGAGCGCGCCCGCAAATTGTGGGAGAAGCTGGATTTGCCGAAACTGGAGCCCGAGTCACCGTGGTTTGGCTATTCCCTCGGCGATTGGAATTCGGAGCTTGACGAAGAAGCCAGGCTCGCCATCGCCGGCGAGTTTTGGCAGACCGGCAGGAAGATCGCTTCCGAGCGCCGCCGCACTGAGGAGGTGCCGGTGAACACTTCATACTACGGCCATCAGAAGGAAAAGTGATTTTCTAAACAGTCCGAGGTTATTTGCACAGCGCTCTCAAAAGAGCCGCCGCACTATTCCACCACGAACGCCGTACTGTGACGACAGTTCACCGCGAAGGACACGAAGATCACGAAGTTCATATGATTATTCCGAATTCTTCGTGTCCTTCGTGCTCTTCGTGGTGAGTAGAACTAATCAAAAGGAGTCTTCCATGGATTATAAGGCGCTCAAATGGTCGGTGCACGACAATCCGGCCAATCCCGGAGAACCGGCCATCGGCGTGATGACGCTGAACCGTCCGGACCGGCTCAATGCCGTCGATCCGCTCATGCGTTTGGAACTCGATGCCCTGTGCAACGAGATCGCACGCAACTCCATCGTCAAAGTCATCATCGTCACCGGCGCAGGCCGCGGCTTTTGCGCCGGCGGCGATCTCACCTCGGAAGGGGAAGTGTTGGGCGCCTTCGATGGCAGCATGGGTATCACCGGGCCTTATAAAGAAATGGCGGAGTATTTTTTTAACGACCTGCGCCATCGAGTGTTGCAGAGCGCCATGCGCAAACTCGAAGATCTGCCGCAGGTAACGATCGCGGCGATCAACGGACCCGCCGTCGGCGTCGGCCTCGAGATGGCCACCTTGTGCGATATGAGAATCGCTTCCGACCGGGCGCGTTTCGGTGAAGTGGCCGTGCCGGCAGGGTTCGTGCCCGAGAGCGGCGGCGCCAGAAATCTCCCCAAGCTCGTCGGCATCGGTCGGGCGATGCGCTTGATCCTCACCGGTGAAATCATCGACTCCAAAGAAGCAATGCGCATCGGCTTGGTCGAGGAAGTTGTCCCGCACGACAAACTTCTCGATACGGCGTTCGATCTTGCCGGAAAAATCGCCGCGAACCCCTACCTGTCAGTACGCCAGGCCAAGCGCCTGGTAAAAATGTACTGGAACTGGAATCGCACCGACGAGGGCTACCAGCAGGAGTTGGATGCGGTATTGGAAATCACCCGCACGAAAGATTGCCAGGAAGGCATGCGCGCGTTCGCCGAGAAGCGGCGGCCACGTTATAGCTATCCTTACGATGCGGGCTGGCCGTTTCCGTCCAAGACCCGGGCCAAAAAGAAGCAGAAGTAAGTCGATGGGCGTCTCCAGCGAAATCCACAAACCCTGGCCGGGATATAGAACGTATCCGGAGCGCTTGAATCTCGCCCGGGAGGTTCTCGGGGCATCGATCGAGCGCGGGCTCGGCAATCGCACCGCGCTCCTCGCCGACGGCGGCACGATCACATACGAGGAGTTGAATCGGCAGGTTGACGTGGTCGCCGCAAGCCTGATCCAAATCGGACTGAAGCAAAGCGATCTCGCGCTGATCATGATGAGCAACTGCACGGAGTTCGCGCTGGCGTTTCTGGCGGCGGTCAAGCTCGGAGTTCTTCCTGTTCTGGTGAATTCTCTACTCTCCGCGCACGAGCTCAGAAGTGTCCTGGAGCAAGCACAACCGCGGCTGGTTTTCACCGAAGCGGCGCACGCCGGCGCGGTGCGCGAGTTGCGCCATGCCGGATTATTTAAGGAGGTCGTCTGCGCCGGTGAGGCGGAACCAGGAGAGATCTCCTTTGCCTCACTGTCACAAAATAAAGGGGTCGCAACGACCGCCGATACCGCCGCCGACGAGCCATCCTTCATCGTCTACACCTCGGGGACCACCGGCAAGCCCAAAGGCATCGTCCACGCGCACCGCTGGATCGTCGCTCTCGGCGATTTGAACCGATACCGGTTGCCGCCGCAAGAACACGACGTCGTCATGGCAACGGGCGAATGGAGCTTCATCAGCGCCCTCGGTCACAATCTGCTTTTCCCGTTACGAAACGGCGTCACCGGCGCCATTTTGTCGGCCCGCGCCACGCCGGAAAATGTTCTCCGTTATGTTGAGAAGTACAAAGTCACGGTGCTGCATTCGGTAGCGACCGTGTACCGGCGGCTGCTCGCCATCCCCGGCTTCGAGAAACAGCTCGATCTCAGCAGCCTGCGCTGCGCCCATTCAACCGGAGAGGCATTGCGCGAAGCGACTTACAACGAATGGAAGAGTCGCGTCGGCTCCGAGCTTTACGAACACTATGGCGTGTCCGAATACCAGCTTGTGATCGGTCATGGAATCAGGCATCCGGTCAGGCCCGGCTCGGTAGGTAAATTACTTCCCGGGGTTGCCGCGGCCATCCTGGACGATGACTTTACGCCGGTGCCAAGCGGAGAGCTCGGCCAGTTTGCGATCTCGACGAGAGATCCCGGTCTATTTCTCAATTACTATAAAGACACCGAACGAACTCGAGCAGTCATTCGCAATGGCTGGTACTTCACCGGCGACCTCGCCTATCAGGACGCCGAAGGCTACTTCTTTATCGCCGGCCGACGCGATGACTGTTTCAAAAGCCGTGGTATTTTCATCTCGCCGACCGAAATCGAAAACGCTCTGCAAAAACATCCGGCGGTCGTCGAAGCCGCCGTCGTTCCGGAACCTGATGCGGAGATCGGCAATAAGATTCGCGCCTTAGTCGTTTTAGCGAACGGCCAAGCGCCGTCGGATAGCATTGCGCAATCAATACGCGAAATGCTACGGAGTCATATCGCGCCATACAAAATGCCGCACAGAATCGAATTTGCTCAGAGCTTGGCGAAAAGCGCCGTGGGCAAGATTCTTAGAACGGCGCTCATTCACCAAACTAAAAGTGAGAGCGGTTGATGGCCCCGCGGATCGGGCGTGAACGGTTTTGCACGTTTTGAACCGCCGATGAGCTAGCCCGCTTGACCGTTGAATGTTGAACATGCCAGCCGTTCGCCACAGGCGAATTCGCCCCGGCGACCCTGCCTTTTTCTGATTTCCGTGAGTGCTAGACTGAAGTTGAAGCATTTCAGGCCCATGACAATCTGTTGATCGGCGCCATGAAGCCGGCGCCGCAGAAGGTGATTCATATGCTTGGGATAATTTTATTCTTTGCTCGCGCGCTGGGATACGTGCTCGGCGCCGTTGGATTATTTCTATCGCTGGTGTTCTTTTTCGCGGATCGGAAAGAGAAGAGAAAGCGGCTACAGGAGAGCTCACAGAGCCAGGCTTGGGTAAGTGAAAACCCGCCTTTGGAAGTCAGCCGTCACGGATGAACGCCGCTCGGCCGGCTGAGCTTGCCGCTCTCTGGCTTTCGCGTAGAATCGAGCGAAAGCTTGGATGGATTGAAGCTGTGCCAAAGGCCACTATAGCCAAACGCTTAGGGCTCAATAGACAGGGTATCATTTTGCAGAGATCAAGCTCGTTTAATCCGGCCCGCGAATCAACTTCCCAGTGAGTAGCATCCGCTAACGCTGCAAACAGTACCCGCATCGATCAGGTAGATCAGAATGTTCGAGAAGCTATCTCCAGTGGAACTTGGTGGCGACGGCGCGAAACCGGCGCGGCAAGGGTCGGGTGTTATCACACTGGGCGTTGTTACTATCGCCATCGTTGGCCTGTACGTCGGCCGGGACATCCTGATCCCGTTTGCCGTGGCGATTCTGCTGAGCTTTGCACTCGGACCAATTGCGAGTCGACTGCGGCGCTGGGGATTCGGTCGCGTTCCTTCTGTGATAGTCGTCGTTCTCGCGGCGTTCGTCATTATGGGAGGATTTGGCGTTTTGGTCGGAAGTCAGTTCGTCCAGCTCGTCAACAATCTGCCGACCTATCAATACAACATCCATACAAAGATCCGCTCGATGCAATCAGCCGCTCCCAGCGGCGGAATGATCGATCGGGCCGCCACCGTCCTGCGCGAATTGAGTAACGATCTGTCCGGCAAGTCTGAAACTGACGCCAAGAGCGCCAGCGCCCCCGAGAGCACGACTCCCATACCCGTGCGCATCGAGGAGCCGCCGCCTTCAATGCTCAGGCTCGCCGCAAGCATCGTCAGCCCGCTGCTCGGGCCCATCGGCAGCGCAGGTCTCGTCATCGTCTTCGTATTTCTGATGCTGCTCGAGCGCGAGGATTTGCGTTCAAGGCTCATCAGACTTGTCGGCGGCGGCGACCTTTATCTCACTACCGAAGCTCTGGATGACGCGGCAAAACGCGTGAGCCGCTATCTTCTTATGCAGCTGATCGTCAATGTGACCTACGGCCTGCCGCTGGGTATCGGTCTTTACTTCATCGGCGTGCCGAACGCCTTGCTGTGGGGGGTGCTGGCGACCGTACTGCGCTTTATACCGTACGTGGGCCCTTTCATTGCCGCTCTGTTTCCGACCGCTCTCGCCATCGCGGTCGATCCCGGCTGGAGCATGTTCGCCTGGACGCTTGCGCTCTTTGTAACGCTCGAGTTGATCAGCAACAACATCATTGAACCCTGGCTCTACGGTTCAAGCACGGGCGTTTCCGCGATGGCCATCATTCTGGCGGCAATTTGTTGGACTACCCTGTGGGGCCCAATCGGTTTGTTGCTATCGACGCCGCTGACGGTATGTCTTGTGGTCATGGGCCGTTATATTCCGCAGCTGCGGTTCCTGGACGTGTTGCTCGGCAGCGAACCGGTGCTGACCGCTCCTGAGAATTTCTATCAGCGGATGCTGGCGGGCGATTCAGATGAAGGCGCAGAGATCGCCAGAGAGCAGCTCAAAGACCGCACGCTGCCAGAATTGCACGATGAAGTATTTCTCCCGGCTCTGCGCATGGCCGAGCGAGACCGGCAACGCAAGTTCCTCATCGGGGAGAGGCGCGCTGTGGTTACAGAGAGTTTTCTGCAGGTGGTAGCGTCACTGGCCGACTATGAGAGCGCCGAAGCTTCTGATGAAAGGGCGGATGAAAAGTCTCATCCGGTACAACCCGCACTGCACGCGGCAAGTATTTGGACCGGCAAGTGCGTACTTTGCATCGCCGGCTGGACGGGGTTGGACAGAGTGGCAGCTTCCATGTTGGGCCAGCGCCTCGATCACCACGGCATCGGCACCCGGGTATTGCCGCCGGATGCGATCAGTCCCGAGGGCGCGGCAAGCCTGAACACCACGGGCGTCGAGTTGATTTGCCTGGTCTACCTGGGCAGGTCGAGCGCCCTACACGCGCGCCGGGCCTGCGTGCGGGTGCGGCGCCAGGCTCCGAACGCAAAGATCATGGTTGTGTTCTTGAGCGGCGATGGCGATGCGGTAGGTCAACAGGATCCAAACGTTGCCTCCTACGCTGACCTGTTTGCAACATTGCTCTCCCAGGCTTTTCACACAATCCAGACGCTTGCGGTATCGCCGATCGAGGGGACGATGGTGCCGCCGCCGCTCCCGGCCGGCGAACCGGAGCGTCTTGCGGCGCTCAAGAAACTCAACATTCTCGACACCGAACCAGAGGAAACTTTCGATCGCATAACGCGGCGTCTCGCCGAAGCCTTCAATGTGCCCATTGCGCTGTTGACCCTCGTCGATGAATACCGGCAGTACTGGAAATCTGCGACAGGACTGCCGGAAGATCTGGCGTTGACGCGCCAGGCACCTAGAGAAACCTCCATCTGCGGTCATGTCGTGGCGTCGGACCAGATGCTCGTGATCGAGGATGTCCTCAAGGATAAGCGCTTCGCCAATAACCCTTTTCTGCGCGAGCGCGGAATCCGGTTCTACGCCGGAGCGCCGCTCAGGACCTCTTCGGGGCATGCGATCGGCTCGCTCTGTGTCCTCGATACCCAGCCCCGGACGGTGTCCAACCGCGAACGCACGCTGCTGCAAATTATTGCGGACGAGGTGATGGCGAAGATCGAGGAGCGCGCAGCATCATCGGGCGTAGTGCCACCTGCCGAGGGCACCGAAGCCAAGCTAGGTGTCGCTACGGCCGGTGTAAGTACGTAACGCGCATCCTACGTGCGGTCTGTTAGCTATCATCAAGAAGAAGGCCCGACCCGAGCCGTCAGACAGTAGCAGCAGAATCGTTGTTACCGCCATGCTGTGCTACGGCCGGAAGTCCATGCGGTCCCAGGCTGCCAATTAACCGACTACTCCAACGGCTAACGATGCCGAAGAGACCTAATGTCGAGAGTGTCCGCTTTCCGTGGTATTCGCCATGCGTGGGAGAAGGGCGATTTCCTGCTGGATAGTTATAAACGTGAAATTATGAAACTGAAAACGGAATGCACAAATAAAAGAGAAACTTTACTATCGAAGAAACGAAGGAGGAAAGATAGGGTGGTGGTCAGAGGAGTCGGTGCGTCGTCCCCGAGAGAAATACCGCGGCCGAGGACGACAGCGGGTGAGTGTCGTCGGCCGACTAGCGCTAGTCGGAGGCCTTGTCGTCCGGTGGTTTGGTTTCCAGCGCGGGCGGCTTTTCGATAGGGCGGGGTTGTTTTTGCCGCGTCGCCTCTTCCTGGGCCTTGATCGCGTTAAGACGCCTCTGGAGCCAGGTGGACTGCGGCCATCTCCAGCTCTGACCTTCGTATGAATTTGTATTGGATTGTTTCATAGCATCACCACCCTTACAGCGCCTCCCGAGCAAGCCATATGCCAGCCCGGCCGATGGAATTTGAAGGGCATTCGCTGCGCGCACCGTGACAATATCGTCATAAATGATGGTCGGACTCGACCGCTTCTGCGCACTTTCGAACACGCGCCGGTCGATCAGCGGCTGCTGAATAGACAAAATCGACCGCCGCAAATCGCCGGCTCTACACAAATGGAAAAATAATCGATAAACTTTCTCCCGATCGCATTTTCGTCATGAACACCCATAAATCTCGTTTGCTACTCCTCGGCGTTATGGTTGCCTGTCTCGGCATTCTCCTAGGCACCGCGCTGTGGATCAAACTCGGCCCTCACGCGCGCTTTAGCGGCGCGCAACGGGGCCCTTTGGAAGGAATGAGCCACTACGGACCGGTGCCTGAATTCTCATTGACCGAGCGAAGCGGCAAGCATGTCGGCCTAGCGCAGCTGCGCGGTACGGTCTGGATCGCCGACTTCATTTATACCGAGTGCGAAGACACCTGCCCGCTGCAGACTGCCGAAATGGTCAAGCTGCAAAAAGAGCTGGCGTCGCAGCCGGAGGTCAAGCTCTTGTCGTTTTCAGTCGATCCGGAGAAAGACACACCGGCGGTTCTTTCCGAGTACGCCAATCGCTTTAAAGCCGACAGCGAACGCTGGTTATTTTTAACCGGCCACAGGGAGGACATCATCCGACTGGTGCAAAACGGCTTTCGCCTGAGCGCCGTCACCGCTAGCACCGATGATGGCGTAATCCTGCACAGTCCTAGATTCGTTTTGATCGACCGCCAGGCGCAGATTCGCGGCTACTATGACAGCCGCGATCAGGAAGCGCTGCAACGGCTGCGCAAAGATGTCGCGCTGCTGGCGAATCGATAAAGGAGACTCTGCCCATGACAAAGACGAGCAAGACCAAGACAGCGTCAAGCGCCCAGGCGGCGCGCGCCGTGGCTCAGAGCGCGCCCAAGTTGGGTCCCAACTGGCCGATAGTTGGCCTGGCGGCGGCCGGTATGATCCTTACCGGCTATCTCACCTACGCCGCGTGGCAAGGACAAGTGGTGGCGGGTTGCACGGTGGGCAGCGCCTGCGATGTCGTGCTCAATAGCCGCTGGTCGAGACTGCTCGGCATGCCGACGTCGTTCTGGGGCTTTCTCACTTACGCTTTGTTGGCCGCCATTGCTTGGAACAAACAGACCACCAGCCAGTGGAAACTCGCCTGGACCGTTACTGTCATCGGCTTTCTTTACAGCCTTTACCTGACCGGCGTTTCGCTGATCGTTCTGGATTCGGCTTGCCCCTACTGTTTGGCATCTTTGGCCCTGATGAGCGCGATCTTCGTCGTCCTTTTGATGCAGCGGCCCGCCAGAATGCCGGGGTTTTCCTGGACGCCATGGCTGGCCAAAACCGGCGGTGCGGCGATAGCAATCATCGTGATCCTGCACCTGCATTACTCGGGATACATGGGCAAGACGGCCGGTCCGGAGGACCCGTGGGTGCGCGGTCTGGTCGAACACCTGGTCCAGACCGATGCGAAATTTTACGGCGCCTCGTGGTGCCCGCATTGCTCCGATCAAAAAGAGCTCTTCGGTGCCTCCGCCGGCCGGGTGCCGTACATCGAATGCAGCCCCGGCGGCTCCCGGGCGCCTCAAGCGCAGGTTTGTAACGAAGCGGGCATCAAGAGCTATCCCACATGGATCATCAATGGCGAGCGTTATACCGGTACTCAGTCGCTCGACAACCTGGCACAGTTCAGTAAATACCAGCTCGAGGGAACTAAACCATGAACACGGCAAATCTAAAATCACTTCTGCTAGCGCTCGTTGCGACGCTCGCGCTGCTGTCATTATACCGGCCGGCCGGCGCCGATCCGGCAAAATATCCGCAGTTCGCCCAGCAGAAGCCCCTTGAAAAATCAAAGCTGTCGTTTATTTCCATTGACGAACTGGTCTCGCAAGTCAAAGCCGGCAAGAAGCCGATGATCGTCGACGTCCGTACGGCGGCGGAATACCGCGAGGCGCACATCCTGAGCGCGCAATCGGCGCCGCTTGCCGAGTTCAAAGATCACCTGGCCAGTATTCCCAAGGACCGCTTGGTCGTGCTCTATTGAGCGTGTCCCCATCACCTGGCCAGTTTGGCCTATGGCATTCTCTACGAAAACGGTTATCGCAACATGAAGATTCTTGACGAGGGACTCGTTGGTTGGCACCAGAAACGCTATCCCATGGAGGGGACCAAGATCCCTTGATCGGGAGACCATGGCGCTCAACAAAGCAGTCATTCTTCTTAGCGGCGGCGTCGACTCCGCCACCGCCGGAGCCATGGCGCGCCAGAATGGCTTCGAACTCTACGCCCTCACCTTCCGCTATGGCCAGCGTCACCAACGCGAAATCGAAGCGGCCGGACGAGTCGCCGCGTGGCTGCAGGTTAAAGAACACCTGACGATTGATTTCGATCTCCGCGCCATCGGCGGCTCGGCACTAACCGACCGCATGGAGGTGCCCAAGGGACGTTCGGCCACAGAGATTGCCGGCGGCATACCGGTGACGTACGTGCCCGCGCGCAACACGATCTTTCTTTCCTTCGGCCTGGCTCTGGCCGAAAAGATCGAAGCTTGTGATATCTTCTTTGGCGCCAACCAGCTCGATTACAGCGGCTATCCCGACTGCCGCGAAGAATATAT
>CAYZXN010000036.1:0-6130 GCA_964482425.1 uncultured Syntrophobacteraceae bacterium
AACCGTCAACCAGCTGATCAAAGAGAACGGGCTAAAAGGCAACCGGCTCCGGCCCGGTCAGGAGCTCATTATCGTTGCCAACGACACTGCCAGCGAGCCGCTGCGTTTAGACGTGCGGCGCCACCTCGTCCATAAAACGCCCTAAGGCTACGCGGGTGGCCGCATCCGGCAAGTTACCCAACGCGAAGTTTCCCGCCAAATCGGTTAAGCGTAAACGCTCTTTCACGTATCGCACTCTGTCGCACACCTCGGCGACGCCGCCGACGAGCACTCGATTTTGATCTACGAGATCATTAAAAGTGAGCTTGCGCATCTTGCTGCGGTGCTCTTCATGGCTTCGGTATGAAGCCGGCTCCGCCATCCCCTGAGTCAGGTTGCGTGCTTGGGCCGCTGCCGCGTGATAATCGGCAAGCGCTGGTTCGGCTGTGGCGCGCGCGTTTGCCGAGCCGTCGCCAACATGGATGTGATACATGGCGATGATCCGAGCGGCGTCAGGATCGAGCCCTGCCGTCTGCCGCGCCTTCATATAAGCTCCGACCATGGCGCCTAGATCTTCGATATCGTGCAAAAATGGGATCAGCATCAAATGAAACCCCTGTCGACCGGCGAACTCGAATGACTCCAGCGTCGACGTCGCTGCCATCCATACCGTCGGATGGGGTCTCTGCATCGGCCGCGGCAGGACTTTCACGCCGTCATAACGATAATAGCGACCCACGTGGTTTAACGCTGTCTCGCTCCAGGCTTTGAGGATGATTTCAAGGTTTTCTTGAAAGCGCTGGCGCAACTCGTCCAACGGCACACCAAAGGTGAGGGACTCCCATTTGATAAACCCGTGACCGATTCCAAACTCCAGGCGACCGCGGCTCAGACAGTCGAGCGTGGCATAATCTTCGGCGATACGCAGCGGATTATGGTAGGGCAGCAAGATCACGGCTGTGCCGATCCCAATTTTTACTGTCCGCTGTGCAATCGCGGCGCCTATCACCGGAGGACTCGACATGTTGCCGCCGAAGGAATGAAAGTGATGTTCGGCGAGCCAAACCGAATCGAAACCCAACTCTTCGGCATAGATCGATTGCTCTACAATGGCGTGCAACCGCTCGGCGCCCTCTGCACGATCGGCAAGACTTAAAGAAGGCAAATGAAACAAACCGTAGCGCATCGTTTAGCCATTACAACCAACGCCCGGTAGGCGTCAAGCAATCATTCAGATCACTCAAAGCAATTCAACCAAGCGGTTGCTCCTGGAACGCAGAGATAATAGAAACTGTGACATGGGTTATCTACCGAAAAACGGCGTCGGCTTCGAGCTGGTGGAATTTCAAAGCGGTGGCAAGATGGTGCAGGGCGGTTTTTTCAGTCCCGACCCGCGCCGATTCGCACAAGGCTCCACCGCCGTCGTCTTGGTCCACGGCGTCGAATCATATTGGTACTCAGGCCCGACAATGTTTCTCGGAGGCAATCTCGCCGAGGCGGGTTATGCCGCCCTCGCCTACAACGGCGTACACTCGGGGGAGAGTTTCCGCACCTCCAAATTCGAAGCTGCAGTCCAACAGGTAGGCGATGCGGTCGCCTTTCTGCAAGCGCGCGGCTTGAACAGTATTTTTCTGGCGGGACACAGCCTGGGCACGCCGATCGTCGAGTATTATCAGGGAGACAAACCGAATCCCTCCGTGAAGGCCGTTGGCGTTTACGGTCCCCACATCGATATCCCCGCGGTCACCAAAGATTCGCTTCTCGGTCACGAGCTATATGAACGGTTTGCCACCGAATGCCGTGAACTGGTTTCCGCCGGAAAGGGCGAAGAGATCAAACTTCTCCCGTTTCGCGAGGGTAAAGTCATCATAACCTCGGCCAAAACTTTTCTCAGTTATCGCGACGTAGAAACCAGCAAAGCGGCTGTTGAGAAGATGATTCGCGGCATCACGGTTCCTCTGCTCATCGTCTATGATCGCGCCGACAACATACAGGGAAAAGGAAATCTCACCCGCCGCGAGACCATCGTCGCCCAGATAAAAGACAATGCGGTCAATTCCCCGAAAGTCGATATTATCGTGATTCCCTCTATTGCCGGCAACTCGCCTTTTAATGCCCACCTGTTCATCGGCAATGAGCGAGCCGTCACCGAAGAGACTGTGAACTGGCTGAAGTCGATCGGTCTTCCGCCTGCTCCACGACGACAATACGAAAGAAATGCTGACACGCGCAAATAGTAACTGACAGTTCCTGGCTAAAGACAGTCGCCCCTGCTGGCAGTTGGATCCGTTGAGCTTCCATCGCGGTCTGCGGTTTTATCGAGCCAGGGAACGGCTGCAGGGCGCCCACCATGCCGCCGCCCTGCCCAGCGCTTGCTTGTGCTCAATTAAAATTTTGAACAGTTACCCACTGTAAACGGATAGCGCCGGAAAAGCTGGAAGATAGAGTCCTTTCGTTCAGCCCCACGCTCATGATATTCCCGGGTAGATTGCTCATGAGCACAAATGTCAAAAGAAAGCTCAGAACCCGCAAAGCATCGTCGCTTTTTGATCGGATCGATCCGTGCTCTCGCGAATTCGAACATAAGGTCGTGCCGAAATTCAGCGCAAACGTCATACGCGAGCTGGGGAAAGGAATTGAAACCGAAAAAGTAGCATCCAGGCTGCTCCTGCACGGCTCTAAACCACGAGCGGTCGCACAAATCGCGCTGTTCATAGGATCGGCCGACGAAAAGATTGACGTCGCGCTGGTTTTGGCGCGCCGG
Organism: uncultured Syntrophobacteraceae bacterium; assembly: GCA_964482425.1. GTDB lineage: Bacteria > Desulfobacterota > Binatia > UBA9968 > UBA9968 > WHTF01. Next base: position 2,744 of record CAYZXN010000036.1, read on the forward strand.
CATAAACGTCTGGTCTATCGGATCGATCTTTTGCGCATCGTCGGCAAGTATATCGGTCAAACGGAGAAGAACCTGACTCGAGTTATGGATGCCGCTCACAACTCAGAAGCTATTCTATTTCTGGACGACGCCGATGCGTTATTTAGCGGTCAAACGGATACAGGCGACGGCCCTCAGCCCTGTACGGCGATACAAACGACTTATATCCTCGATCGGCTGGCACGCTACGATGGCCTCGTCATTCTCTCGGTGAAAGCGATCAGCGCTGCGGACGAAGCCTACGCCCGACGCCTCTACTATGTGACGAAGTTTCGCCGGCGAAGATCCTGAAGGTCCGCTATACCCGGTTCAACGGTTATCCGTGATAGTCCTTATCACTCGCACATCGTGACTTAACCGTCTCACCCAGGACCGTAAGCTACCGCTGGTCAGTCAAAGGTTTAGGCTGTTCGCTCGCCGTCACCGGCAAAGTTTCTCAGTGACGCCTTACTCTCCGGCGGCTTAAACCGCGCCCGATTACGGGTGAACTGTTTCTAGAAACCAGTCGGTGGGAATCTCGCGGCCCGCTCCGCTGCTTTTCGCTTCAGCCAAAACCGCTGCACCGACCGCGGCGAATTGCAGGCCGATACCGATATTGTTGAGAAAGCAAGTGGACTCTTCCGCGCTGGCCCGGCCCTCAACCCGTCCGGCGATCAGATCCCTGAGCTCAGGAGCGGATAACCAGAAAGGATACTCGACCTTGGACTCGCGCGCTTGGGCCGGACCTTTGCGGATGATGTCGATTGCATCGTGCGACTCGATTCCCTCATCGCCGAAGCCAGCAATGTAATTTTCCGGCGCATGCTGGTGCGAGTGAATCACCAGCCGGTCTATTTTGCGGATTGTCTCATCGCCGAGTTCCGGCACACGAACGCACGTTAGATGGATGCCGGGCCGCACCCAGTCAGGACTGACCACACGGGTCAAGGAGTTGGTGGTGGTCGCAATGATATCCGCATCGCGGACAGCCTCTTCGGCGCTGTCCGCCGGCCACACCTCGGCGCTGACTTTTGCCGACATCTCTCTGACGAAGTTCTCGCGATTGGCTTTAGTCGGGCTATACACATGAACACGTTTGATATCGCGCACAGCGCACATGGCCGGCAGATGACTCCCGGCTTGCCAGCCCGAACCAAGGATAGCGAGCGTGGCGGCGTCGTGACGGGCGAGGTAGCGCGCAGCCAGAGCGCTGCTCGATGCCACCCGCATCCTTTGAACGACGCCGTCCGGAAACATGGCGAGGGGTTCGCCGCTCGAAGTCGAGAACAGCATGACCAGACCGACGTACTTATCGCCGGGAGCGGCGGGGATTTTCGTTTTGATCATTCGACTGCCCTGCTGATGCCAGCGAATGATATCGGAGTTGATACGCATCGCTACGATCGGCGGATCGTAAAGTCCCGCCTCCATGGACTTAAAGGCGTAGACTCCGGCCTCGTTGGACGACGGCATGACCAAATCGGTGCGCGGCCGGTTGATAGCTTTTCCTTCATCCCAGTTTGCATAGGCTTTCTCCAAAGCCTCGATGCACTTGTCGATGGATAGAAATGACTCGATTTCTTCATTGCTCAGTATTAGCATGCTTGCTGGCATATCAACGCCGGAAAGTGTCGTCAAGCATTGCCGTCACGCCGGAATCGGCTTGACGTGCATACGACCGACACTGGCGGCTGGAGTTTCGCGTCCTCCGAAAGCTAGTCATCGATAATGATGCGGCGCACGAAAACCTTCATGCCTTCGGCATCGGCGATTTCAACTTTGCTACCCGCCGAGATCCATCGATCAGGCGGAACAGCAACAGCTTGCCACAACTCGCCGCGCACACGGATAAAGCCGACGGGCGCCACGTCGCTTTCCGCTACGCCTCTACTGCCAATAAGCGCCTTAGATCCCAGGGGCCCGGACTCCTCATAGGCTGAGCTAACCCAGGGATAAACTATCCAATCCTTCAGAATCAAAAGGCAAAAAAACATCAGAGCGATAGGCAGCGAAATGATCTCCCACTGGCGCGCCAACCAAAGCACGAGTGCTGCAACGATCCAGCCCGGTATCTGAAAGAGAAGATAGCGTGTCCAGGTAGGCATACGATTTAAAGAAGGAACCCGTTAAACAAACCTTTATATACTCGCTACCCGGTCCGACAAAAGCACAGTCACAACGATACGCGTGCTCTGATGATCCGGACAATTTCGTCAGCGGGTAATTCGGCGTTGATTTGCAACACGCCGTCGGGCTCTTCGAGTGTGTCGAATTGACTCTGGATCAACACCGGATTCATGAAGTGGCCGGCGCGCTGCTGCAAGCGCTCGCGGATAAGCTCGATTTTCGCCTTCAAGTGAACGACTCTCACGCCGGCATCGATCTGAAGCACCAGGCGATAGTCATTTTTTAAGGCCGACACGGCGAAGACGGCGTTCTCACCGCGTTCCAAAGCGCTCCGGATCGCTTCCTGAATTGTCTGTAACCATGGAAGCCGATCTTTATCGTTCAGAGGCACACCCGATCGCATTTTTTCGATATTCGCCGGCGAGTGAAAATCATCCCCTTCGTAAAATCGCCAGTCAAGTTGCCGAGCCAGGAGCTTTCCGACTGTAGTCTTGCCGGAACCTGTCACACCGATGAGCAGAATTATCATGCGTCGATCCTGAGACGATCGTAGCATGGGTGCATAGTTTGACAAACGCACTGCTGGCAGAAGTTATCACGACACGTTCCATTCAAAACCTGAAAGTAGCAACAAAAAACAGGGGCCGGCGTCGGCCCGACCCCTGTTGAGAGCGAGGAGCGCAACGGTCAAACGTTTGCTACTTCGCGCTGGATCCACCAGTGGAACCGGAGGAACCAGGACTGGTCGTCGAGCCGCTGCCTGTGGCTGAGCCCGCTCCTGACCCGCTGGACGTGCCGCCTTTGGACGATCCGCCACCCGTGGACGAGCCGCTCTGACCCACACTCACGCCCAAAGCCTGCGCCGTTTTTGCATCGACGTTCCCGGTCACGCTCAAGCCCTCTTTTTTTTGAAACGCCCGAATGGCGTCTCGTGTTTTGTCATCCATTACGCCTGAGGTTCCGGCGTTATGGCCTTTCGCTTGTAAAGCTTGCTGAACTTGCTTGATATCCTGAGACGATCGTAGCATGGGTGCATAGTTTGACAAACGCACTGCTGGCAGAAGTTTGCGGTCGATCTCGATAATGTAAATAGAGGTGGAGAGTAGCGCGCGGCGTTGCGGCTGACACAAAACAAGAAAGCGTCATCACGACACGTTCCATTCAAAACCTGAAAGTAGCAACAAAAAACAGGGGCCGGCGTCGGCCCGACCCCTGTTGAGAGCGAGGAGCGCAACGGTCAAA